>CAZONA010000022.1:0-16823 GCA_964581025.1 uncultured Lachnospiraceae bacterium | reverse complement strand
CATCGTAGGGCGGGGGTTTACTCCCGCCGGGTTCAAAATAAAACTAAAATTTATATTTCCGCCTTTCATTTGTGCCGATGTTAGTTTGAATTAAAAGCGGCGGGAGCAAGCCCCCGCCCTACGATAAAAAGCGATAGAGATTTGATTTAATGCAAATTCCAAAGCCCCCACGGGCGACCACAGGTCGCCCCTACGGGTTTGTGGGGTGCGGTCGTGCTATGCCATTTGATTTTGCTTATTGGTACAGGTGAATTTCGGCTTAGGAAAGCCTCCCTCCGAGAGGGAGGTGGATTTTTGCGGAGCAAAAAGACGGAAGGAGCCTGCGCAACTTTGGAGTTTGCACAAATTTTATCGTTGTGCGTGCTCCTTCAGTCGCCTGTGGCGCCAGCTCCCTTTAGGCAAGGGAGCCTTTCTGTAAGCCTTCGTTCAAGCAATAGAGATTTTATTTACTACAAATTTCGCAGAGTGGAGGTGCGCCTTACGGGTTGGGTGGGATGGGGGGTGTGGCAGAAGCGATGTAATTAAAAGCACGGCGAAAAAGAACCGCGGGGGCGGTTCTTTTAGTTTTTATTATAGTCGATACCGGCGGCTTGGGCTTGGGAGTGGTGGAGGTGTTTAGGGATTTTATAACGTTTACCGTCCTTTACGAATCGTGTGCCGGTTTGGTGGAATCGGAAGGAGACGTTTGCTCTGACGCACTGTTCCCTCATTTTGAGTATCCAATCGAAGCTACACTCCCTTGCGAAATTTCCACTCTCGCCGCCGACGAGGACCTCATCTATTCCCCCCTCGAGATAATTTGATAGGTCGATATACTCGAGCAGGGGCTCGCAGACGACGATCTTCTGCTTCAGCGGTGCTTTGAGGTAGACGGGGAGGCGTTCATCGGCACGCTTTTGATTTTCGCAGGTACAGCAGACGGTTACGTTATCCCAGCCGTCTCCCCAATCGCTCGGGACGGTGAGGGATAGGCGTTCTATTCTTTTGGTTATCATAAAGAAATGCAAATCGCTCCGCTCACGGATCATATCCCACGCTTCCTCTCGCCACGCATCCGCTTTATCGAGAAAAAAATCGCTCGTGAAACACGTATAGACGGTCGAGCCGTAGGGGATCTTATAATTACCCCGTCTATCCCGTTCGACCGGGGCATAGAACGCTTTGGTCTTATAGACCTTTGATGCGTCGAGGTCGTATTTTCCGTCCCGTGAATAGACGTAGCAATTTGCACAGCCCTCGCTCTTTTTCTCGCAGCCGTGCCAGAGATTCCAATAATAATCTCCGTTACTCATTCGCTCCGACGCTCCTTTCGTAATCAAAGAGGTACTGCTGTGCGACGCCGGCGTATTGTCCGAGCTCCCCTTGGGGATCAAAATCCTTTTCGAAATACTTATCGAGGACACGCTTCATCCAGACGTCGACGGGGAACGGATCGTATCTTTCAAAGCCGAAAAGGAGGGCGCAGGATGCGACCTTGAGTCCTATTCCCTTGACCGTGCAGAGCTTTTCGATGGCGTCGTCGAGCTTTTCGGTATTTTTTATTTCCGAGACGTCAAGCGTGCCGTCGCACCATTTCTCTGCGGCGTCGATGATATATTTTGCACGGAAGCCCGTTTTGAGCGAGAATATATATTCCTCGCCTGCGGCGGCGATGCGCTCGGGCGTGGGAAAGGTATAAAATTCCCTCCCCCTCGCACCGTGATCTGCCATAAAATCTGGGGCTTGAATCCTTTCGCCGAGGGCGGCGGAGAGCGATTCGATTATCTTTTTTATTCTCGGGATATTATTATTTTGCGAGATTATGAAGGAGCAGGTGGTTTCCCACGGGGCTTGGTGCATTATTCTTATGCCTCTGCCCGTTTCAACGGCGTGGGCGAGGGTGGGATTTTTACAGGCTGCGAGTATTTCGGCGTTTATTTTCTCATAATCCTCGGAAAATGCGAAGTAGTGATCCCAAATTTCGTTCACCTCGTTCTCGGTCGTATTGAACAAAAGTATATCCTCGCCGTCCTGAGCGACGGAGATGACCTTTCCGTGGGCTACACCGACGTATTCGATCCCGTACCTGCCCCCCTCGACTCTTTCCCAGCGGAAGCACTGACCGCATTCGAGCGTTTTCGCAAGGTCGTAGCACCCTCTCGGGCGGATGCGGACGAAATTTTCTCGGTTTATATATTTCGTGGGGGTTGAATTTGAAAAATCCATTATTATTTCTCCCAAAGCTATTGCACAAAAAGGCAAAATATTATATAATTATTATAGCACAATATTTGAATTTTTGCAATAAATATATGCAAGGAGCGGCAATAATAATGATAGACCTTCTTGATCTTCACAAGAGCTTTATATTGAGGCATCTGTCCGAGGGGGACGTTGCGGTGGATTTTACGATGGGAAACGGGCACGACACGCAGTTTCTCTCGGAAACGGTCGGCGAGAGTGGGCACGTTTACGCCTTTGACATTCAAGCGTCGGCGGTGGAATCGACTCGCACACGGCTTGAGGGCTCGGGCTGTCCTCGGAATTACACCCTGATACACGATTCTCATCACAATGTGAAAAATTACGTTCACGAGCCGATCAAGGCAGGAATGTTCAATCTCGGCTACCTTCCCGGTGGGGACAAGTCCATAACGACGATGCGCACGACGACGCTTCCTGCGATCGAGGCGGCGATATCGCTGCTCGGTGAGGATGCGATACTGCTCGTTGCGATCTATCCCGGGCACGAGGAGGGGCGACTCGAGGGTGAGGCGATTGCGGAATACCTTTCGACGCTCTCTCGCTTCAAGGTCTGCTGCACGAGGTTGAATATTCTCAATTCGCCGACGTCGCCCTATTTTATAATGATAGAGACGAAGTGATCTTTTTGGGGGACGGTATGAAAAAGAAAAAGGTATACACGCCCTACGACACGGTAAGGGCACGGCTTCACGGCGAGGTCGAGAGGGGGGAGCGCAGGTCGGCTTTGATCCTCTGCGTTTGCTCGGTTTCCCTGCTTCTTATTGCGTCGGTACTGCTTTTCAGTGCGGCGATTGCGGAGCATTCGGCGAGCAAAAAGTATATTTACGTTATCGGGGGGGAGGAATACTCCGTGGAGCGTGAATTCGTTTTTGAGTCCGACGTACAATATGCGGATCTCTATTCCATTGCGGACGCTCTCGGCATTGAGAGTGCGACGGTGCTCTCATCCCGTGCGAGCTTTCGTTCGTGCGGAACGGAGCTGACGGTTCGCAACGGCTCGGCTGTGGCGACGGTCAACGGGCTTGAATTTACGCTTTCCGCAGAGGCACGGATCGTCGGGGGGTACTGTCTTATTCCCACCGAGGACGTTCGGAAAATTTTTTCGGGATCGGAGATTCTGATCGGCGAGGACAGGACGGAGATAAAATTCGGCGAGGGGGACGTTTATATGATACTAAAGAATCCTACGATCGAATATGCGACGGATATTTCGGAATATCTGTCCTATATTAATTCGACGGACGAATACATCTACACTCTCGCAAACAAGGAAAATCCCGTCGGGAGCGATGAGCCTGAGGGGCTTATAAAGATTCCCTCCTCTCTTTGTGCATCGGGCAGGAGCTTTTATCTCTACTCGGTGGCGGAGAATGCGCTTGAGGCGATGATGGCGGACATGGCGGCTCTCGGGTACGACGACGTTTACGTTACGAGTGCGTACCGCTCATACGAATATCAGAAGAATCTTTTTGAGGGCTACATTGCGACCGAGATGGCGCAGGACAAGTCCTTAAGCTATGCAGAGGCTCGTGAGAAGGTACTCGTTTACTCATCCGAGCCCGGAAAAAGCGAGCATCAGACGGGGCTTTGCGTCGATTTTACGACCGCTTCGATCGGCGGCGTGGTGGACGACGTATTCGCCGGTACGGAGGTCTTTTTATGGCTTCGGGACAACTCGTGGAAATACGGCTTCGTGATGCGTTATCCCGAGGACAAGGTGGCTATCACGGGCTACGGATATGAGTCGTGGCACTACCGCTTCGTCGGGCTTGAGGTTGCGAGCGTGATGCATCAGACGGGCATGTGCTACGAGGAATATATTGAAAATTTCGTTAATTAAAAATTAAAGGAGAAAATATGAAAATCGGAGAGGGCATTTTTTACGTTGGTGTGGACGACGTTGAGATAGATCTTTTTGAGGGGCAATACGCCGTGCCGAGCGGCATGTGCTACAATTCTTACGTTATTCTCGACGAGAGGATTGCGGTATTTGACACGGTGGACGCTCGCTTTACTCACGAATGGCTCGACAATTTATCGGAGGTGCTCGGCGAGCGGTCGCCCGATTACCTCATAGTTCAGCACATGGAGCCGGATCACTCGGCGAATATTTCAAGCTTTATGCGCACGTACCCCGAGGCAAAGGTGGTATCGAACGCAAAGGCGTTTACGATGATGGACAATTTCTTCGGCGGTGTGCCGGAGGAGCGGCGGATCGTTGTGGGCGACGGGGACATTTTATCGCTCGGAAATCACGAGCTGCACTTCATTTTTGCGCCGATGGTGCACTGGCCCGAGGTGATGTTTACCTACGAAAGCTCGGAGGGCATTCTCTTCTCCGCCGACGCATTCGGAAAATTCGGCGTTTTCGATGCGGACGAGCCGTGGGTGGACGAGGCACGCAGGTATTATATCGGTATTGTCGGAAAGTACGGCGCACAGGTTCAAAACGTTTTGAGGCGTGCGGCGGCTTTGGATGTTCGCACTATTTGTCCGCTTCACGGTCCGGTGCTTGACGGGGATCTTTCCTATTATATTGAAAAGTACAACGTTTGGTCGTCATACGCTCCCGAGGACGAGGGTGTGGTGATCGCTTACACCTCTATTTACGGGCACACGAGGGCGGCTATCGAGCGGCTTGAGGCTATGCTGTGGGAGCGTGGATGTCCCGAGGTTCGCATTTTCGATCTTGCGAGGTGCGATATGTCGGAGGCAGTTGCCGAGGCGTTCCGCTACTCAAAGCTCGTGCTTGCGACGACGACGTACAATTCGGGCATTTTCCCGTTTATGAGGGAATTTATCGACCATCTGACCGAGCGCACCTTCCGCTCGAGGACGGTGGGAATTATCGAAAACGGCAGCTGGGCGCCGACGGCGGCGAGGGTTATACGCTCGATGCTTGAGGGCTCGAAGGAGATTTCCTATCTCAATTCCGTCTGCACCATCCGCTCCGCACTCAACGACTCCAGCCGTGCTTCGCTTACTGCGATGGCGGACGAGCTTTGTGCGGAATATCTTGCTCGCCGCGGCGGCGAGGGCATTGCGAACGACTCCGCTATTCTCTCGAAGATCGGCTACGGGCTTTACGTCGTTACTACGAACGACGGCAAGCGGGACAACGGCTCGATCGTAAACACGGTTTCCCAGCTCACAGACACGCCGAGACGCATCGGCGTTACGCTGAACAAGGAGAGCTATTCGTATCACACCGCCATGTGCGCGGGAATTATGAACGTCAACTGTCTTACGGTCGACACGCCGTTCTCCGTTTTTGAGCGGTTCGGATTTCAGAGCGGCAGGAGCGTGGACAAGTTCGAGGGCTTGAAATTCACTCGCTCCGAGAACGGCTTAGCGGTTCTCTCGGATCACGTCAATTCCTATATGTCGTTGGTTATTGAGGAATACGTGGATCTCGGGACGCATGGGATGTTTATTTGCTCGGTCGGTGAGGCTCGGGTGATCTCCGATGCGGAGACGATGAGCTACGATCACTATCGCAAAAACGTAAAGCCCACGCCGAGATCGGCTGCTCGAGGTTATATTTGCAAGATCTGCGGCTACGTTTACGAGGGTGAGACCTTACCCGAGGATTTCATCTGTCCGATCTGCAAGCATCCTGCATCGGATTTTGAGCCTATAAATTAATAAAAAAGCACGGAGATTCCGTGCTTTTTTATTAAATCAACGGGCAGTCGCTCACGACTGCCCGTATTTTATCAATCGTATTTTCTCGAGCCGTCAAGGCAGACGAGCTTAAGTGCGCTAAGACCGAAGTTCCAGCTATCCGCCTTACTGATCGCATCCCATTCGTCAAGCGTGCCCTCGAAGCTTATGAGCTTGAGGTTATCGCAGTTCCAAAGGGACTTATTGCCTATGGACTTTATGCTTGCGGGGAGGTAGATCGCCGTGATATTATCAAGGTCATAGAAGGCGTTATAGTAGATTCCCTCTACGATGATGCCGTCATGCATATAGGGCACGACAATCTCGGTATCGGTGCACTCGCCTATTCCGGTAACGACGTAGCTCTTAACATACGTTCCGGTATTCGAATCGTAGACGGTCTGGAGCTTATACTCAAGTCCCTCCGAGCCTGCCGTGGAAACTATGGTATCTATATAGCAATCGCCGCACTCGCAGGAATGCTTGGTATATCCGGACGAGGTTCTCGTGGGCTCGACGACCTCAACGATATCGTAAACGTGCTTAGGATCGGTTATTCTCTCCTCGAACGCTCCGCAGGTGCAATATCTGCGCTCAAGTCCCTGCGTTGAGCAGGTGGATGCGATATATGTTTGCCACTCGCCGTATGTATGATCGACGGTAATGGTCTCTACGATCTGCTCGAAGTCGCAGTTTGCACAAACGTACTTCGTACATCCGGGCTCGTTGCATTTGGGAGTAACGAAAACGAGGCTGAGGTCGTGATGATAACCGGTATATCTCGTTTCGTATGCGTCGCAATGCTCACACGTTCTCTTATCAACGCCGAGCTCATCGCAAGTGCCCTCGCTGACCTGTTGCCAATTGCCGAACTCGTGCTCGAGCTTACTTGTGAAGTTATCCTGCTTCGTATGTCCGCACTCGGTGCAGGTATACGTCGTATATCCGCCGCTCGTGCAGGTGGGCTCGGTTACCGTGCCGTTCTTCATATCATACGAATGCTCGGGATCTATTTCCTTACTCTCGTATTTGGTGCAATACTCACAATATCTGCGTGCCTCGCCGGTGGTGGTGCAGGTAGCGTGTACTACCTCTTCCCATTCGCCCCACTTATGCTCGGGATCTGTATATTTAATCTTTTCCTCGCCGCAGATGCTGCAGACCTCTCTCGTATATCCTTGCGTAAAGCAGGTGGAGGCGACGGTCTCGACCTTTACGAATGTATGCTTTGTATCGGTGGGGCTTACGAAGGTATCCTGATAGACGTATCCGCAGCTCTCGCAGACGTATTCTGTATATCCTTCGCTCGTGCAGGTGGGTGCTACGGTATTACTCGTGAAGCTATGCACGTGCTCGGGGGTAGTCGTGGTGGTTTCCTTATGGAAAATGTCAAAATCGCACGATGCCAGCATCAGCGTACAGAGCAGCAGAGCCGACACGAACAATACGGAAATAATTCTTTTCATATCTTTCCTCCTAAAAATTGCCTCGGGCACGTTCAAGCCGCCGTTCTATGTTCCTCGGATCCGCAGATGGTGCATTCTCTGCACTCCTTATTCGGATCGTCGGAGCAGGGCTGCCAGTCCGTATAATAATGTGTGATATTTCTTATTACGGTCTTTTCGCAATCCGCACACTTCCAAATCTCGTAGCCGTGGCTCGACTCGGTGGGCTCGACGGTCTCCACAAGCTCGAAATGGTGGAGCTCGGAGCTTTCGTCCTTAGTTTCGTTATACGTGCAGTCGTCCCTCGTGCAATGTCTTTCCATTTCACCGTGGTCGGTGCAGGTATGCTCTCTCGTTACCTCCCAATCGCTGAGCTTATGTCCGAGAGCCTTCGTGATATCGTCGGTATAGGTATCGCCGCACTCGGTGCACTTATACGTCGTATATCCTCCGCTCGTGCAGGTGGGCTCGAGGATGCTATCTATCTCATAGGAATGAGAGGGGGCTATCTGATTTTCCTCGCACTCGTCGCAGTTTTCGCAATAGCGCTTTTCAAGTCCCCAATCGGTGCAGGTAGGATTCGTAACGGTATCCCATTCGCCCCAGACGTGTCCTGCAGTTCCCTTATCGGTAGCCACTTCGATATAGCCGCAGTACTCGCAGGTCTTAGTCGTATATGCGTCCTCGGTGCAGGTTGCCTCGAATTCCTCGGTAACGAAGGAATGGTACTCATCGGACGCATCCGTGAATTCATCTCTCATTACGTATCCGCACTCGGTGCAGGTATGCTTTGTATATCCGCCGTCGGTACACGTGGGATCTACGATCTCGTCGCTGAACGTATGTACGTGCCCGGGATCATCGGGCTCGGGCTCGGGATCGGGTTCACATGCCGCAAGAAGCATTGCGGTAGTAAGTATTGCAGCTATGAGCAACGCCAAGAGAATTTTTTTCATACATCTTTCCTCCAAAAAATATATCCGCTCGCTCCGTCAATACGGGCAGGCGTGCGCCGAAGCACTTATCTACATAATATGATAATGTTTCGAAAGGTTCAAGCGTGAACGGACAATGAGCCATTTTCACTTATCCTAAAGTATTATATCACAAATATTTTGTTTTGTAAATACCTTTTTCAGCTTTTTACACCTTTTTTCAACAAAAAAAGTGAGTCCTTTGCGGGACTCACTTACATTATAAATATATTTACGCCTTTTTCACGGCGAGGGCGCACCAGCCGTTATCGTCGATACGCTCGACGACGTGCAGTCCTCCCCTTGCAAGTGCCGCAACGACGTCGTCCGCTCTCTCGCAGATTATTCCCGAGCAGAGCAGGGTTGCGTCGTCGTTCATATAATTTCCGACGTCGGGGCTCATACGGATTATGATATCCGCAACGATATTTGCGCAGATGAGGTCGTACTTCCCTCCCTCGAGGTCGACCTGACGCAAGAGGTCGGAGACCTCGCAGGTGATATTGGTCTGACCGCTCTCGGCGATATTTTCGTTTGCGACCTTTACGGCGACGGGATCTATATCGTATGCCTTACACTCCCCTGCACCGAGCTTGGAGGCGCATATTGCAAGTATTCCGCTTCCGCAGCCGACGTCGAGGACTCTCGCTCCGGGCTTCGTATATTTTTCAAGCAGCTCGATGACAAGTCTCGTCGTTTCGTGCGAGCCCGTGCCGAACGCCATTCCGGGATCCATTTTGACGACGATCTCGCCCTCTTGCGGCTCATAGGTTTCCCACGCCGGAACGATGACCGTTCGTTTTCCTATATGGAGGGTGGTATAATACTGCTTCCACGAATTCGCCCAATCCTCCTCGTTTACGCCGACGATCTCTATTTTCGGCTCGATATGCTCTGCGGCAAGTCTGTCTTTGATAAAGGCAAGTGCCATATTACAGCTTTGCTCCGCAGGCAAGAAGAGGGAGACCGAGGCGACGGTCTTATCGGCGTTAAGTATGCTCTCGTCGATGAGGTCGCCGTAGCAGGTCTTAAGGTCGATATCGGAATAATCCTCGACCATAAGGTTATTATCAAGCACGCTCATCACGGCGACTGCCGTATCGAGATGCTCGAGCTTCACGGTTACTTTTATCTGCGTCCAATCCTTTATCTCGCTGATTTCTCCGCAGACGTAATCGGGATCTGTCATATCTTTCTCCGTTCTCGTTTATTTTTTATCGAATATATTTTTGAAAAAGCCCGTTCTCTTTTTATAGTTACTCTCTCCGCAGCTATCGGCAAAGGCACGCATGTGCTCCTTTTGCTTCTGCGTGAGTCCCTTGGGCACTTCGACGACGGCGGTGAATATGAGGTCGCCCCGTCTTGACGGGTAATTCACGTTCTGAATTCCCTTTCCCTTAAGTGTGAACTGTGTGCCGGGCTGTGTTCCCTCGGGGATCGTATATTTCTGCTCTCCCTCGAGCGTGGGCACGTCTATTTCCGCACCGAGCGTTGCTTCGGCTACAGTTACGGGGATATCGCAATAGATATTATATCCTTCCCTGCGGAATATCTTATGCGGACGGATGCTTACCTGAATTATAAGGTCGCCTGCAGGTCCGCCGTTTCTGCCGTCCGAGCCCTGTCCCCGAAGTGCGATCCTCTCGCCCTCGTTGATTCCCGCTGGGATATCGACGGTGAGCTTTCTCGTTATACGGACGTATCCCGTTCCTCGACAGTTTTGGCAGGGGTTCTTGATTATCTTACCCGTTCCCCGACACGAATCGCAGGTTACGGTGGTTTGGAACTGCATTCCGCCCATTCTCTGCATTACACGCTTCTGTCCCGTGCCTCTGCACGCCGAGCAGGTCTCCGCACTCGTGCCCTTTGCCGCACCGCTTCCGCCGCAGTCGCCGCATTTCTGTATTCTGTTATAGGAGACGTCCTTTTTCGTTCCGAACGCCGCCTCCTCAAAGGTCAGGCTAATGCGAAGTCCGATATCCTCGCCTCGTGTGGGGGCGTTTCTTCTGCCGCTCGACGAGCCGCCGCCGAAGCCACCTCCGAAGCCGCCGCCGAAAAAGCTGCTGAATATATCTCCGATATCGCCGAAGTCGCCGAAATCGCCGTATCCTGCGCCTGCGCTCTGATCAAAGGCGGCGTGTCCGTACTGGTCGTATTTTGCCTTTTTATCGGGATCGGAGAGGACGCTGTACGCTTCGTTAACTTCCTTAAAGTGCTGTTCCGCTTCCGCATCTCCGGGATTCATATCGGGGTGGTACTTCTTGGCGAGCGTTCTGTATGCTTTCTTTATAGATGCCTCGTCCGCTCCCTTTTGAAGTCCCAGCACCTCATAATAATCTCTTTTTTCCGTCATAATCTTCTCTTTCGCAAAAATGGGACTCGGGAAAGGGCAATTCTGCCCTTTCCCTTTTCCAAAGCTCTTATAAATTATTTATTATCCGTCTTATCCTCAAAGCCTGCGTCGTAATACGTTCCGTTATCGCCGCTGCCGGCGTCCTGTGCGCCGCCGAAGTCCGCACCCTGTGCGCCCTGCTGCTGTGCCTGAGAATAAAGCTTCTCGCTGACTGCGTAGAACGCCTTTTCAAGTGCCTCGGTATCTCTCTTAATAGCCTCGGTATCGTTGGTTTCGACGGTCTTCTTAAGCGTTTCGATAGCCGCCTTTACGTCCGCAAGGTCGCTCTCGGGAAGCTTATCTCCGATCTCCTCGAGCGTCTTTTCGCTCTGGAAGATGAGGCTATCGGCGTGGTTCTTAACGTCGACCGCTTCCTTCTGCTTCTTATCCTCCTCGGCAAATCTCTCCGCATCACGCACCGCTCTGTCGATATCCTCCTGGGACATATTCGTAGAGGACGTGATGGTTATATGCGTTTCCTTACCCGTGCCCTTATCGCATGCGCTGACGTTTACTATACCGTTAGCGTCGATATCGAAGGTAACCTCGATCTGAGGTACTCCTCTGGGAGCTGCGGGGATTCCGTCAAGGTGGAATCTTCCGAGGGTGGTATTACCTGCCGCCATCTCACGCTCGCCCTGAAGGATATGGATCTCAACGGAGGTCTGACCGTCTGCAGCGGTGGAGTAGATCTGGCTCTTCTTTACGGGGATGGTGGTATTTCTGTCGATTATCTTATTGAACACGCCGCCGAGAGTCTCGATACCGAGAGACAGGGGTGTTACATCGAGCAGGAGGAGATCCTTAACGTCGCCGCCGAGGACGCCGCCCTGAATTGCCGCACCGACTGCCACGCACTCGTCGGGGTTGATGCCCTTGAAGGGCTCCTTGCCGATGAGCTTCTTGACTGCTTCCTGAACTGCCGGGATTCTCGTAGATCCACCGACGAGGAGGACCTTATCTATCTGAGAAACGGAAAGTCCTGCGTCCGCAAGTGCTTTCTTCGTGGGGACGATCGTTCTGTCTACGAGGTCGGACGTGATCCTATCGAACTCGGCTCTGGTGAGCGTTGCGTCGAAGTGGAGAGGACCTGCTGCGGTTGCGGTGATGAAGGGCAGGTTGATATTCGTGCTCGTCATACCGGAGAGCTCGATCTTTGCCTTCTCTGCGGCTTCCTTAAGTCTCTGCATTACCATCTTATCGCTTCTAAGGTCAACGCCGTTCTCCGCCTTGAACTTATTGACGATCCAATCTATTACTCTCTGGTCGAAGTCGTCGCCGCCGAGCATCGTATCGCCGTTTGTTGCAAGCACCTCGAACACGCCGTCCGAGATCTCAAGAAGCGAAACGTCGAACGTACCGCCGCCGAGGTCGAAAACCATTACCTTCTGGTCGTGCTCCTTATCAATTCCGTAAGCAAGTGCCGCTGCCGTGGGCTCGTTGATTATTCTCTTTACCTCAAGTCCTGCGATCTTACCTGCGTCCTTGGTAGCCTGACGCTGTGCGTCGGAGAAGTATGCCGGAACGGTGATGACTGCCTCGGTAACGCTCGTTCCGAGATACGCCTCTGCGTCCGCCTTAAGCTTCTGAAGTATCATTGCGGATATTTCCTGGGGCGTATAGCCCTTACCGTCGATATTTACCTTATAATCGCTTCCCATGTGGCGTTTGATACTCATAACGGTCTTTTCGGGGTTCGTAATAGCCTGACGCTTTGCGACCTGACCGATGATTCTCTCGCCCGTCTTTGTGAACGCTACGACTGAGGGTGTTGTTCTTGCGCCCTCGGGGTTGGGTATAACGGTGGGCTCGCCGCCCTCGAAAACCGCTACACACGAATTCGTCGTACCCAAATCAATACCTATAATTTTTCCCATAATAATTTTCCTCCGATTATTTCAAAAAATTTTTCAAATTTAATTTGCAACCTTTACCATTGCGTATCTTATTACCTTATCACCGCAGGCATAGCCCTTCTGGAGCACCTCGATGATCTCGCCCTCGCCGTAGCTCTCGTCCTCGACGTGCATCACGGCGTAGTGGAAATTGGGATCGAAGCTCTTTCCGAGGGCTTCAATCTCCTTAACGTCGAGCTTTGCGAGCGTTTCACCGAAGCTCTTGAGTATGAGGTTCATTCCCTCAAGCACCTTATCCGCCTCGGAAAACGCCGTGGCTCTTTCCATATTGTCAAGCACGGGGAGGATCGCTCGCAGGGTATCCGACTTTGCGTCGAAGAACGTTGCTTCCCTCTCCTTTGCGCTTCTCTTTCTGAAATTGTCGTATTCGGCGTAGAGCCTCAGATACTTATCGTTCGCCTCGGCAAGCTCCGCCTCCTTTGCCTCAAGCGTTGCCTTGAGCTCGGAGAGCTCCGCATCCGCCTTTTTATTCTTTTTCTTTTCTTTCTTACCGCTATCCTCTGCGGTCTGCGTTGCATCCGCTACGGGCTCTGCGGTATCCTGTGCTTTAATTTCCTCCTGCACTTGCATCTCCTCCGTTTTCTCCTAAAAATCTTTTATCCTCGATGAGATCGCTGATACTGTCGCTCAGCTCGTTGAGCGTGGCGAGCACTCTTGCGTAATCCATTCTTCTCGGTCCGACGACTCCGATAGCGCCGACGGTCTTGCCGTCCTTCCTTATCTGCTTAAACACGATTGCGGAATCGCTCATCACCTTTACGCTGCTTTCCGAGCCGATGAGGACGTTGATATCGTCGCCGTCCGCACCCTCGGACACGAGGTCGAGGATCTGATCCTTTTCTTCAAACGTATTTATTATTTCTCCGAGCTTACTTACGTCCGAATATTCGGGGTACTGCAGCAGATGGTCGAGTCCGCTGTAATGAAGGTCTCCGCCGTCGACCTCGCTCATCGTTTCGTATATTGCCTTTACGGTGGCGTTGACGAGCAGTGCCTCATCCCCCGTCGCTCGCTCGAGGCTCATCACGGAGCTAAGCGTTATTTCATCCGCACAAAGTCCCGTAACGTAGGTATTGAGCGCTTCGGAGAGGCGTGCGAGCGTTTCCTCGGTGGTATCGAAGTCAAGCTTTACCTTTTTAGTCTTTACCGCACCCGTCGAAAGTATCATTACTATTGCGAAGCGTCTCGGATCTATGCCGACGATCTCGTATTTCAGCACCTTGACGGAGGGCTGTCGGGGCTTTACGGCTATTCCCGTATAATTCGTGATATTCGAGGCGACCTTGGAGGCGACCTCGAGTATCTTATCAAGCTCGCCCATCTTAAGTCTGAGCACCGAGTTGATCTCCTCGATCTCCTTGGTGGTCATGGCATAATGCTGAAGGAGCGAATCGACGTAGAAGCGGTAGCCCAGCTCGCTCGGCACTCTGCCGGCGGACGTATGCGGCTGCTCGAGGTATCCCATCTCCTCAAGCTCCGCCATTTCGTTTCTGATCGTTGCCGAGGAGCAGGAGAGAAGATTATTCTGAACGATATATTTCGAGCCGACGGGCTCGCCTGCGGCGATATGCGCCTCGACGACTGCCTTGAGTATCTGCTTCTTTCTCTGGCTCAGCTCTTTATCGAACGTGCTCATTCTTCCTTCCTCACCTCGCTTTTTAGCACTCTTTTTGCTTGAGTGCCAACTTTCGATAATAATGTACCACCTTTTTTCCCTTTTGTCAATAGTTTTTTTGAAATTTTTCGAAAAATTTTTGATTTTTTTAGCACTCGGGGAGTTTGGATTGCGGATTTTTATGAAAATCGAGGGGGATTTGGGATATTTTTAGATTTTTCGCTCGCTAAAAATACAAAAATGTTTTGGCGATGTGGGATAATTTTATTGACAAAGTGCGGATTTTATGTTATCATAGCCTTGTATGCGGAGCTTGATGCGCCGCATGCCGAATTTACTCTTTTCGGAGGAATGAAAAATGACTTGGGGAACGTTCGGCGCACTTCACATTGCCACTCTCGTTTTATCGGTGGCGGTGAACATTGCGCTTTACTTCATCTTAAAAAAGCAAACTCGCAGGGTGCAGATACTCACTCTCTTCGTGCTCTCATTTGCAGGCATCGGGGCTATTCTGTTCAATCTTCTGACGTGGAACAGTCCGTGGGAATATCTTCCCCTCCATCTCTGCTCGCTCAATGCGATCCTGCTTCCCTTTGCGGTACTGACGAGGAAAAAGTGGGCGTGCAATCTTCTGCTTCTTTGGTCGCTCGGTGCGTACATTGCACTCATACTCAACTACGGTATGGCGAATGCGGAGATATTCAGCTGGACGTTTTTCTTCTACTACTTCCCTCACACGCTCGAGGCGGGCATTCCGATCCTGCTCTTTGCGCTCGGGCTCGTTGACAGGGATTACAAGACGATAAAGTCGACGCTGATAATCACCTTCGTATCCTACACGCTCATACATTTTATAAATCTTGCCGTCAATTCGGCAGGCTTTCTCGATCCCAACGGTGAGAAGGTCGTCGTAAACTATATGTTCTCGCTC
Organism: uncultured Lachnospiraceae bacterium; assembly: GCA_964581025.1. Lineage (GTDB taxonomy): Bacteria > Bacillota > Clostridia > Oscillospirales > CAG-272 > RGIG4608. The sequence continues at coordinate 1,643 of CAZONA010000022.1, read as the reverse complement.
TCGCCGGACAATCCGTTTTTGCAATTGCTTTGGAATCTGTGGGCGGCGATGACGTCCTTCCTTCCCTTTGCGATCGGTCCGCAGTACTTTTATATGCTCCTTGCAGTTCCGGTTATTCTGCTGTATCTCGTATGGTGGTATCTTCCCGAGCTGCTTGACGCACACCGCAAGAAGAAGCTTATTGGGGCTCAGCTTAAGGCGGTCGACAAGTACTACGATGAGTATGAGGAGGAATACGTCGACAAGATAATCAAGAAGGATTGACAACAACAAAATAGGCTGCCACCGGGCAGCAGATGCAAAAAAGCATCCGAGAGGTACGTCGTTAGGTCTTTGAAGACGTGCCGTCGGGTGCTTATTTTATTGAAAGGATATATTTATTATGGAAGGAATCAAAAATTGTTTTTCTTATTTTTCACGCACGGAGGCTATGCTCTGGTGCTCGTCGGCGGCGGTGATCGTGCTTTCGTTTTTCGCACTCGACGGGGAGAATTATCTGACGCTCGCCGCTTCTCTCGTGGGGGTTACCTCGCTCCTTTTCAACGCAAAGGGAAATCCTGCGGGGCAGGCGTTGACGGTCGTATTCAGTCTGCTTTACGGGATCATTTCATACAGCTTTTCCTATTACGGCGAGATGATAACTTACCTCGGAATGACTATGCCGATGGCGGTCTTTGCGCTCATTTCGTGGCTGAGAAATCCTTACGGCGGCAAGCATTCCGAGGTCAAGGTGGGGAGCGTCGGCAAGCGTGAGGGGATATTTATGTGGGGAGCGGCGTTTGCGGTTACGTTCGTTTTCTACTTTATTCTCGACCACTTCAACACGGCGAACATGCTTCCGAGCACGATCTCCGTTACGACGAGCTTTCTTGCCGTTTATTTGACGTTCAGGCGGAGTCCCTATTTTGCCCTTGCGTATGCGGCGAACGACGTTGTGCTCATCGTGCTTTGGAGTCTTGCGAGCCTTGACAATGTGAGGTACGTTTCCGTCGTAATCTGCTTTGCGGCATTTCTCGTCAACGACGTTTACGGCTTCGTAAATTGGGGAAGAATGAAGGCAAGGCAGGAGAATTTTTGAAAAAATCGAAATTAATTTGAAATTTGCTATTGACAAATCCGTGATTATCTATTATAATGGATAAGTCCACGGAGGCATAGCTCAGTCGGTTAGAGTACTTGCTTGACATGCAAGGGGTCGCAGATTCGAGTTCTGCTGTCTCCACCAGAAAAAACCTCATTTGCGTATGCAAATGAGGTTTTTTCAATGATATTCGCCTGCGGCGAATTTTGAGGCGAATATTATATCATCGTAAGCGCAGCGAACGATATCACTGCAAATGAAGTGCACGCTAACCTATCCGTGAGCCGAAGGCTCGCTTCATAGGGTGAAGCTCTGCCTTGTTTCAATGAAGCGTTCGCTCCGCTCACATGAAGCGGCGGCGTTGCCGCCATGAAGCACTCGCTACGCTCGTATGAAGCGAAGCGCACGCTAACTTCTCCGTGAGCCGAAGGCTCGCTTCATAGGGCGAAGCCCTGCTTCATTTTTCATGCACCGAAGGTGCGCTTCATTGAAAAAAGCACTTGCATAGCAAGTGCTTTTTTCTGGTGGGCCATTTAGGACTCGAACCTAAGACCATCCGGTT
>CAZONA010000021.1:0-16896 GCA_964581025.1 uncultured Lachnospiraceae bacterium | reverse complement strand
AAAATCACTTATCCATGCGCACGCTGACGTTGGTATACGCCATTTCTATTCCCTCGCGCTCGAAAATTTTCTTGATATTTTTAAGTATCGCGAAGTTCACCGTCCAATAATCTCCGCTCCCGCACCAGACTCTGACCGTATAGGACGCCGACGACTGTCCGTATCCCGTAAGAGTCGCGAATGGTGCCGGCTCGTCAAGCACGCCGTCAACCGCCGCAGCCTCGCGCAGACACGAGAGCACGAGCTCCGTATCCGCGGAATACGAAACGGAGACGTCCACAGCCACGCGGCGCGTTCCCGTAGCGGAATAGTTTATAATTTCGCTCTCCACGACGGAGGAATTCGGTATCTGAACAAGCTTATTGTCGGGAGTTGTGAGCATTGTATATGCCATTCCGATCTCCTTTACGGTTCCGGACTGCCCCGCTATCTCGACGTAATCACCGGAGTGAAACGGACGGGTATAAAGCAGCGTAAAGCCTCCGACGATATTTGTGAGCGCGTTCTGCAGGGCGAGCGAGAGAGCGAGCGAGGCAACGGACGCAAGAGCTACCGCGCCCGTCACGTCGACGCCGAGCGCCGCAAGCGAAATAAAGGCAAGCAGAGCGTACATAATAATCCGCGACACGGATTTTATCAGGCTGTGCGCCGCCCTCTCGAGCTTCGACCGCTTCAGCGCTCTCTTAATAAGGCTCATCACGAGCTTTATCACGAGAAGCCCTATCAAAACTATTATTATAAAGCTTATTATCCTATTAATTAATCCCTCGCTGTGGGTGTTGTACCAATTTATTATAGCATCCATTTTTCAAGCTTTCCTGTTTTTATTTTTTAAGCCTTTCGCGAAGCTCCGCAAGCTCCCGCCAAAGCTCATCGGGCACGCTCGGTCCGATAAAGCGATAGAGGTCCTCGATTCCGTCCGCCTCGGCGAGCCAGAGCTCGCTATCGAGTGCGAGGAGCGCCTCAAGCGTTTTCGCGCTCACCTTATCCTCGATTCCGTCAAGACAGATATCCTCCGGATACGGAATATATCCTATGGGCGACTCCTTCGCTCCGACCTCGCCGTCACAGCGCCCGATTATCCAATCGAGCACGCGCATATTCTCTCCGAAGCCCGGCCACATAAAATTCCCGTCCTCGTCCGTTCCGAACCAGTTGACGTGGAATATTTCGGGTAATTTTTCCGCGCGCGCGCCGAATGAAATCCAATGCTCGAAATATTTACCCATATCATATCCGACAAAGGGGCGCATAGCCATCGGATCGCGGCGCACAACGCCGACCTTACCCACGGCCGCGGCGGTTGTCTCGCTCGCCATCGATGAGCCGACGAAAACGCCGTGATTCCATGAGCGGGCCTGATATACGAGCGGAGCGGTGTGCGCGCGCCTGCCTCCGAAGATTATCGCGGAAATCGGCACGCCCTCCGGGGCATTGAATTTATCCGAAATGCAGGGACAATTCCGCGCGGGCGCGGTAAAGCGTGAATTCGGATGAGCGGCAAAGGTCGCGCTGTCGTGCTTATCGTAGTCCTCGGCGTTCCAAATTTCTCCGCGCCAATTCAGAGCATTTTTCGGCGGATTTTCGTCGAGTCCCTCCCACCAAACCGTATTATCGTCGAAATTTTGCGCGACGTTCGTAAAAATCGTGTCTCTCTTAACCGTGGCAAGCGCATTCGGATTCGTTCTCTCGCTCGTGCCCGGCGCCACTCCGAAAAATCCGTTCTCGGGGTTCAGCGCCCACAGTCTGCCGTCCTCGCCGACTCTCAGCCACGCGATATCGTCGCCGAGGCACCTGACAGTCCAGCCGCGACGGGAATATTCTCGCGGAGGAATTATCATCGCGAGATTTGTCTTTCCGCACGCGGACGGAAATGCGGCGCAAACGTATTTTGTCTCTTTTCCCGGTCTATCTATTCCGAGAATGAGCATATGCTCCGCAAGCCAGCCCTCGCGCCTGCCGAGATACGAGGCAATACGGAGTGCAAAGCACTTCTTTCCGAGAAGAACGTTTCCGCCGTATGCGGAATTCACCGACCAGATGGTGTTTTCCTCGGGGAAATGCACGATGTACCTGTTTTCGGGATCGAGGTCAGCAGTCGCGTGAAGTCCCTTTACGAAATCTCCGCTCTCCCCTATACCGCAAAGCGCATTCTCGCCAGCGCGAGTCATAATAAGCATATTGAGCACTACGTAAATCGAATCCGTCAGCTCGATTCCGTATTTTGCGAACGGTGAGCCCGCAGGGCCCATAGAATACGGAATAACGTACATAGTCCTGCCGCGCATAGCCCCGCGGTAAATGCGCGTGAGCCTCTCGCGGCACTCGTCGGGATCCATCCAGTTGTTGATATTCCCCGCCTCTCCGCGCTCTCTCGTGCAGATAAAGGTTCTGTCCTCCACACGCGCCACATCCGACGGATCGCTTCGGTGTAAGAAGCACCCGGGAAGCTTTTCCTCATTTAGCTTTATGAGCTCACCGCTCGCGCACGCCTCGGCGCGGAGCGCGTCCCTCTGCGCGTCCCCTCCGTCGATAAGAACGATTTTGTCGGGACAGAGCAGACTCGCGCACTCCTCCACCCATGAATTTATATATCTGTTGTCTGTAAGCGATCTCTCCGACATAATTACCTCCGCGCGGCATATCGCCGCCATCATATATGATATGCAATTATTTCCTATATTCTATCACAAAAGCGCGCCTTATTCAATAAAAATAAAAAAATTTACAAATATTTTGAACAAACGTTTGCATTTTGGCAAATAATATGCTATAATAAGAAAAAAGACCTATGAGGAAAAGCATATGAAAGGTAACGAACTGACCAAAAAAGAAAAAGACGTGCTCGATTATATATCGCGCACGCTGAGCGAGAACGGCTATGCTCCGAGCGTAAGAGATATCGCCGCCTCCCTCGGAATAAAGAGCACCTCGAGTGTACATCTCTATCTACACAACCTTGAGGACAAGGGATATATCGAGCAGGACAGAGGAAAGAGCAGAACGCTCCGTCTCTGCGCGCCCTACGCCGACGCGGCGGGCAGAATTCCGCTTCTCGGAGCGGTCACCGCGGGCACTCCGATACTTGCGGTGGAGAATTTCGACGGCTACGTCAGCCTCCCCTGGAGCACGCCGAGATATCCGGAGAGCGAGCTTTTCGCGCTCAGAGTCAGAGGCGAGAGCATGATCGACGCGGGAATTCTCGACGGTGATATCGTCGTCGTGCACAAGGAGTCCTACGCAGACAACGGCAAAATCGTAGTCGCGCTCATTGACGACGAGGCAACCGTCAAAACATTTTATAAGGAGAGCGGGCACTACCGACTTCAGCCGGAAAACCGCACAATGAGGCCGATTATCGCCGATGAGGTTTCGATCCTCGGTACGGTAATAGCCTCGTTCAGAGAATATGATTAAGCTCGGAGGACAGATATGATAATCTCAATTAAAAGCTCAAATGCTTCAATGAAAATTTCCACGCTCGGCGCCGAGGTGAGAAGCGTCGTCACGGACGGGCGCGAGCACGCTTGGCAGAACGAAACGGGAGAGTGGTCGGGGTGCGCACCCCTGCTCTTTCCCTGCCCCGGCAAAAACAGGCTTGTATTCGGCGGAAAGGACTACGGTCTCTCGATGCACGGCTTCGCGCAAAGCAAGGAATTCACCCTCGTAGAGGAGCGCGGGGACAGCGTTCTTCTCTCTCTTATTGCCGATTCGGAGACAAGAGAGATTTATCCGTTCGACTTTGAATTTTCCGTGAGATATACCCTCGCCGAGAGCGGATATTGTGTGGAATACATCATTACAAACCGAGGCACGGGCGATATGCCCTTCTCCTGCGGCGGACACGAATCGTTCGCGCTTGAGGGCGAGCCCGAGGAATATTACGTGGAATTCGAAAAGGAGGAGAATCTCGATTTCCATATTCACGGCGACCTCGGAATGCTCACCGGAGAGACCGTTCCCCACGGGCACTCGCGCCGACTCGATATCGAAAAAAGCTTTACCGACCACGGAAACACCGTGATACTTAAGAACATAAAATCGGAATACGCCGAGCTGAGACGCCGCTCCGACGGCTCCCTCGTCGCGCGGACTATCTTCCCGGGAATTGTAAATCTGCTGATTTGGCATCCGCACGGCTCTCGCATGCTCTGCCTTGAGCCGTGGCAGTCGCTCCCCTCCTATGTGGGTGAGATAAAGGAATTCTCCGAGAGAGAGGGAGTCAGAGTGCTTGCCCCCGGCAAGAGCGCGTCGATAGTCAGAAAAATAGAATACCGATAAACGGAATAAGGAATTCGAAAATATGAAGAAAGTACTCATAACGGGCGGCTCGCGCGGAATCGGCCGAGCGTGCGTCGAAAAATTCGCCGAGGCGGGCTTTGAGGTCTCGTTTATTTACAGGAGCAGTGAGAGCGAGGCGTCCGCGCTCGCCGAAAGAACGGGGGCGTATGCGATTAAAGCCGACGTTTCAGATCCGATCGGTGCCGCAGCCGCGACAAAAGAGGCAATCGCTCATATGGGCGGCATCGATGTACTCGTAAACAACGCCGGAATCTCGCTCATAAAGCTCTTCACCGATACGAACGACGACGAATACGCCGACGTAATGAATACCAATCTCGCCGGCCCGTTCACCGTCTCGCGTGAGGCGAGCCGTGCGATGATACGCAATCACAGCGGCAGAATAATCAACGTCGGCTCCATGTGGGGCAAGAGCGGAGCGTCGTGCGAGGTCGCGTATTCCGCGTCAAAGGCTGGAATCGAGGGCTTTACCAAGGCGCTCGCCAAGGAGCTCGGCCCATCGGGGATCTGCGTAAATTGCATTGAGCCCGGGGTCGTCGCCACGGAAATGAACGCCGAGCTTGACGAAGCGGTCATGCGTGAGCTCTGTGAGGAAACGCCGATCGGCAGGATCGCCTCACCCGAGGAGGTTGCCGAATTTATCTATCTCATCGCAACGGAAAAAAGCGGCTTTCTCACCGGTCAGATAATCGGCTTCGACGGCGGCTTTGCGATTTGAAAAAGCGCGCATACAAAAACGGCTCCCGTCTCGGAGGGAGCCGAGAGCTTGTGCTACGCTTTAGTCGGCGCATCGATTTTTTGCGTCTGCCGCGTTTTTTGCCCGACTTTTCTTTCTTCCGAGCAGGCGCCCGCGCATCAAAAAAAGCAACACCCCGAATGTTAAAACCACATTCGGGGTATTTTTAATGCTTTTATTTAATTACAACTCTCTTGAAATTCTTCTTTCCTCTGCGGACAAGAATTCCCTCGCGGAGTCTATCCTCGCCGAAAGAAGCGTGAATATCCGTAATTTTCTCATCGTCAACGGCAACTCCGCCCTGCTCTACGGCGCGGCGCGCCTCACTGCGCGTGGGCACGAGCTCCGCCTTAATGAGGAGCGAAAGAATATCCGCCTCGCCGTTCACGAGATCATCCGCGGAAAGCTCCGCAACGGGGGCGTTCTGCGCACCGCCGGAGGTAAAAAGCGAGCGAGCCGCATTCTGTGCTTTCTCAGCCTCCTCCTCGCCGTGAACCATCTTCGTCAGCTCGTAGGCGAGAATCTCCTTTGCACGGTTGAGCTGTGAGCCCTCCCAGCTATCCATTGCATTAATCTCCTCAATCGGCAGGAACGTGAGCATTCTGATGCATTTGAGGACGTCCTCGTCGCCGACGTTTCTCCAATACTGATAGAAATCGAAAGGCGAGGTCTTGTTCGGATCGAGCCAAACCGCATTTCCTGCGGTCTTTCCCATCTTCTTACCCTGCGAGTCGGTCAAAAGCGTAATTGTCATAGCATGCGCGTCCTCGCCGAGCTTGCGGCGGATAAGCTCCGTTCCGCCGAGCATATTCGACCACTGATCGTCTCCGCCGAACTGCATATTGCAATTATAGTGCTTGAAGAGGTGGTAGAAGTCGTAGGACTGCATTATCATATAGTTAAATTCAAGGAAGGAGAGTCCCTTCTCCATTCTCTGCTTATAGCACTCGGCGGTGAGCATTCTGTTTACCGAGAAGCATGCGCCGACCTCACGGAGCAGCTCGACGTAGTTAAGACCAAGAAGCCATTCGGCGTTATTGACCATTTGCGCCTTGCCCTCGCCGAATTCGATAAAGCGTTCCATCTGACGCTTGAAGCATTCGGCGTTATGGTTGATGTCCTCGACGGTGAGCATTTTACGCATATCCGTTCTGCCGCTGGGATCTCCGATCATCGTCGTTCCGCCGCCGATGAGGGCGATGGGCTTATTACCTGCCATCTGAAGTCTTTTCATAAGCGTGAGAGCCATAAAGTGTCCTGCGGTAAGGCTGTCTGCGGTGCAGTCGAAGCCTATATAAAAGGTCGCCTTGCCCTCGTTGATCATATTTTTGATCTCTTCCTCGTTCGTTACCTGCGCTATCAGTCCGCGTGCGACGAGCTCTTCGTAGATTTTCATAATTTTTCTCCTTTTTATTTAGTCGTTTTCATCAAAAAAGTCCTTGAGCCTTTTGGCTCAAGGACGAATCAGCGTGTTACCACCTTGCTTTAAGCGAAGGATATCCCCCGCTCCTCATTTTGCGATATAACGGTCGCTCCGTTACGGTCTACTCGGGAACGGCAAGCTCCCTTTCTTCGCACCGCTCCGAGATGTATTTTACGAAATTTATCCTGCGCCTCTCAGCTGCCGGCGACTCTCTGTAGGAAATACGTTTCGCTTTCTTCTCATCGTTGCGTTTCATATTCTAAGGTCATAATATCATATTTTTTCCCTTTTGTCAACTCTCTTTGCAAAAAAAGTTTCGCCGTTGTGCGAGGTGAATTCGACCTCAAGGATTTGGGAATGGAGCGGAGCATCGCACTTCAGGGCGACCTCCAAAAAATCGGGGGTATGTCCGTAGGCGTAGCCTCCCTCGAAGCTTTCAAACAGCACTCTGTGCGTGCCGCCCTCGGCGAGCACCCTGTCAAGCTCCTCGCCTCTTATTCCACGTTCAAGCTCGATGAGCCGTGCGACACGCTCGTGCTTGACGCTCTGCGGTATCTGCCCGTCCATTTTGGCGGCAGGCGTTCCCTCTCTTGCTGAATACGGGAAAACGTGTATCATAAGAAATCTCGCCTTACGGGCGAACTCAAGGGTTTCGGCAAAGTCCTCCTCGCTCTCCCCGGGGAAGCCGACGATCATATCCGTCGTATATCTGACGCCCGGAATTGCGGCTCTGAGTCTTTCCATATTCGCAAGTGCCTGATCGGCGTTATATTTACGCTTCATATTGCGAAGCGTCCTCGACGAGCCGGACTGCATTGAGATATGGAAGTGTGGGGCTAATTTTTTAAGTGTTGCGACTCGTGAGACGAATTTTTCGCTAAGGCACGAGGGATCGAGCGAGCCGAGGCGGACGGTGAAATCGCCCTCTATCGCATCAACCTCGCAGAGCAGGTCGGCAAGGCTTGCGGACTCGAGATCCCGTCCGTATGAGGCGGTCTCGATTCCCGTGAGCACGACCTCACGGCAGCCCGAACGGACGAAGCCCTCTACCTCACGGACGACCTCGCAAACGGGCTTGGAGCGTATTTTTCCCCTTGCGTAAGGGATTATGCAATAGGTGCATTTGCTCTCGCACCCGTCCTCTATCTTTATATAGGCTCTCGTTCTGTCGAAGTGCTTTATCTCCATGCTCTCAAAGCCTGCGGAATCTATATCCCGGACGGCGAGGACGGTATTTTCGTTTTTCTCCCCTCTCCCGACCAAATCCTTAAGCATTTCAACGGTGAGGAGCTTATCCGTATTTCCGACGACGGCGTCGACTCCGGCTATGGCGGCGATGCTCTCGGGGGCGGTCTGCGCAAGGCATCCCGTTACGATTATATAGGCATTCGGATTTCTGTTTATCGCACGGCGTATGAATTGGCGAGCCTTGCGGTCGCTCTCCGCCGTTACGGTACACGTATTTATGATATATGCGTCGCATTCAGAGTCGCTCGGCAGGACCTCAAAGCCCTCTGCGGTGAGTCGCTCGGCTATTGCCTCGCTCTCGTACTGATTTACCTTACAGCCGAGCGTAAGTATTCCGACGGTGATATGCATATTTTCACCCCTTCTGTTAATTCGGTATACGGTATTTTATCATTTTTTTGCGTGCTTGTAAAGAGAAAACGCAAAAAATTTATTTCCTTGCGTTTTTTTGCGAAAAAGCACTTGAAAAATGCGACGCTTTACAGTATAATGGTATAGAAAATCAAAAAAGCTGTCAAATCAGCGGAACGGAGCAAAAACAATGAGTACGTTACACATTATGGATCACCCGCTTATCACACATAAGCTAACTATTATGAGGGACAAGAACACAGGCTCGAAGGACTTTCGTCAGCTTCTCGAGGAGATTGCAATGCTGATGGGCTACGAGCTCACACGTGATCTGCCCATGGAGGAGGTCGAGGTCGAAACTCCCATCTGCATATCAAAGCAGAGGATGATCTCGGGCAAGAAGCTTGCAATAGTTCCCATTCTCCGTGCAGGTCTCGGAATGGTCGACGGTCTGCTCTCCCTTATGCCCGTCGCAAAGGTCGGACACATCGGCATGTACCGTGATCCCGAAACTCATCAGCCCGTTGATTATTACAGCAAGATGCCCTCCGATATTGAGGAGAGGATTGTCATTCTCGTAGACCCCATGCTCGCAACGGGCGGCTCCGCCTCCGATGCGATAACGCAGCTTAAGAACAAGTATCATTGCAAGAGCATCCGCTTCCTCTGCCTCGTTGCTTCGCCCGAGGGCGTTGCGAAGGTTCAGGCGGATCATCCCGACGTTGATATCTACACCGCCGCTCTTGACGAAAGGCTCAACGAGCACGCATACATAGTTCCCGGTCTCGGCGACGCAGGCGACAGGATATTCGGTACACTTTGATTTTTTCTTGTCAGAGAGAGGCTCGCCTCTCTCTGATTTATTAAGGAGCGAAATGAGAGAGATTATTATTGGGCGAAACGACGCAGGTCAGCGGCTCGACAAGTTTCTTGCCAAGTGCGTCAGGGGGCTTCCCAAATCGCTTATGTACAAATACATCAGAACGAAAAAGATAAAGGTCAACCGTGCACGGTGCGAGCAGAGCTACATTCTTTGTGAGGGCGACACGGTACAGCTGTTTATCAGGGACGAATTTTTCGATTCTCCCGAAAAGGACACGGGAGCAATATCAAAGATCAAGCCGAAGCTCTCGATCGTTTACGAGGACGAAAATATCATTCTCTGCAACAAGCGCCCCGGGGTGCTCGTGCACGAGGACGACGAGGGCAAGGACAACACGCTCGTTATGCATCTGCGTGCCTACCTCTATGGCAAGGGCGAATACGATCCCGAGAGCGAGCAGAGCTTTTCCCCGGCTCTCTGCAACAGGATAGACCGCAATACGGGCGGTATCGTCATCGGTGCGAAAAACGCCGAGGCTCTGCGTGAGATGAACGAAAGGATAAGGAACGGGGAGATCTCGAAATTTTATTACTGCGTCGTTCACGGCAAAATGTCAAAGCGTGAGGACACGCTCACGGGCTATCTTATCAAGGACAGCGTTAGCAATCAGGTGAGGGTTTTCGACTCCCCCGTGCCGAACGCAAAGACGATAATAACGAAGTACCGTGTCGTTGCGGAGCGTGGGGACGAATCCCTGCTCGAGGTGGAGCTGGTAACGGGCAGGACGCACCAGATACGTGCGCACCTTTCCCACATAGGACATCCGCTCCTCGGCGACGGAAAATACGGAATAAACAAGAACGACCGTGCCAAAGGCTACAAATATCAGGCACTCTACGCATACAGGCTGCGCTTTGATTTCGCCGATTCGGATGGTGCGCTCGGGTATCTTCGGGGCAAGGAATTCAAGCTCCCGGAGAGCGAGATATGGTTTCTTGAGGATTTCCTCGGAGGAAAAAAATGAGGATAAGAGAATTTTTCGAACGGCTCGGAAAGCGACCGTACATAATGCTCGGGGGGCTTCTTATGGGGCTTGCGACGGTATTTCCCGAGGTGGGACTGCTCGCATACGTTGCGCTGATCCCCACGGCTCTCGCCGTTTTCCAAAGGGTTCGGGACGGCTGGCGGCTTAGGACGGCGTACCTTGACGGCTTTGCGTTCTTTATGAGCCTTGACCTCGTGTGCTTTCATTGGATATTATATTTTTATCCCCTCGATTTCGTGGGGCTGACGAACGCCGAATCCCTTGCGGTGATACTGCTCGGGTGGGTGGGGCTTTCCCTTTTGCAAAGCATATTCTCGGCGTTCTTTTTCGTGCTCATAGCCCTGTTTTCCAAAAGCACGCTGTACAAGAGGGCTACGTGGCTCTTGCCCCTATTCGTCGCTGCGGCGTTTTGCGTAAACGAATGGACGCAGACGCTCACGTGGGCAGGCGTTCCGTGGGTGCGGCTCGGCATTTCGCAGACAAAAATGCCTGCACTTATGCAATCGGCGTCGCTTTTCGGGACTTATTTTCTCACGTTCATAATCGTGCTTTTCAATTTTCTCGTTGCGGCGGCTATTGTGGATCGCAGACTAAGAAAAAAGCTCGCAGGTGGGGCGATATGCCTTTTTGCCTGCAATCTTGCGTTCGGTACGGTCGTTTGCGCACTTCCCGAGCCGGATTCGGAGGGCGAGAGCCTGCGGATCGCCGCAATACAGGGTAATTTTCCCTCGCAGAGCTCCGATAACTCCGTGGAGGACACGCTTGAAATTCATTACGATATGACCTTGGAGGCGGCAAGTGAGGGGGCGCAGATCGTTTTTTGGTCCGAAAACGTGATCGGCACGACGCTTGACCGTCCCGTGAAGATAAAGGATTTTTCCTACAAAAAGCTCGGCGATATCATTTCCGAGCTTGCGGTGGAGTCGGGCACGTCCCTCGTGGTGGGACATTTCGTGCGGCTCGACGACGAGCATATTCAAAATTCCCTCTCGGTCTTTCTTCCCGACGGGCAGGTGCTCTCGAACGTATATTCGAAAATGCGCCCCGTACCGTTCGGCGAATATCTGCCGATGAAGGATCTCGTGCTTACGCTGCTTCCCGTGCTCGGGGAGATAAATTCCTTCGGTGCGGACACCGTGCCGGGCGAGGAGGCGACGGCGTTTGAATGCATTTGCTCGGATGGAGGCGTGAGCGTTTCGACGCTCATCTGCTTTGACTCCATTTACGAGGAGATCGGCATCGGTGCTTCACGTGCCGGAGCGGAGCTTCTGTCGATCCCGTCGAACGACTCGTGGTTCTACGATTCTCGTGCTCTCAATATGCACCATGCGCAAAATATTCTGCGTGCGGTCGAGCAGGGCAAGTACACCGTGAGCGTCGGAAACACGGGCATCACCTCGGTCGTAAACGGACGGGGCGAGGTCGTCGGGGAACTCCCGATATTCACAAGGGATTTTCTTATTGCGGACGTTTATCCAACGTCGGCAAGGACGCTCTATTCCTATATCGGCAACACATTCGTATATATTTGCATAGCATTCTGTGCTCTGCCGCTTCTCTTCTCTGCGGCGGAATACGTGATAAAAAAGTCAAAGCGGCAGTGATCTGCCGCTTTATTTTTATGAGTTCATATATTTTTCAACGCTTGCGAGCTTTACCGAGAGGCAGAGCACTTCCATTGCGAGCCTAAGCTCGTTTTCCTCGGGGTAGGTCGGGGCAATACGCAGATTTCGGTCGTGGGGATCCTTGCCGTAGGGGAAGGTCGCACCTGCGGGGGTGAGGGCGACGCCTGCGTCATTTGCGAGTGTCCAGACACGCTCGGCACAGCCGTCAAGCGTATTGAGGCTCACGAAATATCCCCCGAGCGGCTCTGTCCATTCGGCAATTCCAAGTCCTCCGAGCTCCGATTTTAGCGTATTTTCCACGATCTCGAATTTCGGGCGGATGATCTCCGCATGCCGCATCATATGGCGGCGGATATTTTCCGCATTTTCGAAAAATCGGACATGGCGGAGCTGATTTAATTTATCAAAGCCTATCGTTCTCGTGCGGATCGTGGGCAGGAGATTTTCGAGATTTCTCTTGCTTGCGGCAAGGACGGCAACGCCTGCGCCTGCGAAGGTTATCTTCGAGGTCGAGGCAAAGCAGATGGCTCTGTCGGCGTTTCCGTGCCTTTCGGAAAGCTCGAAAATATCCGCCAGGGTATCGTGTCGGTCGGGGTAGAGGTCGTGGACGGCGTAGGCGTTATCCCAGAATATTCTGAAATCCTCTGCGGCGGTCGGCATCCTTGCGAGCCGCTCCACCGTTTCGTCCGAATAGGTTATCCCCTCGGGGTTCGAATATTTCGGGCAGCACCAGATCCCCTTTACGCTCGCATCCTCCGACACGAGCCGCTCGACTGCGTCTATATCGGGTCCCGTTCCCGTCATATCCACCGCTGTCATTTCTATTCCGAGCCGCTCGCAGATCGCAAAGTGCCTATCGTAGCCGGGCGAGGGGCAGATGAATTTTACTTTTTGCCGACACCACGGCTCGCCGCCCGAAAATCCGAAGAGCATTGCGTGCACCACGGTATCGTACATCAAGGCAAGGGACGAATTTCCGCCGACGAGTATATTTTCGCTCTTTATCCCGAGAAGCTCCGAAAACAACTCTCTTGCCTCTGGTATGCCCTCGGGCAGACCGTAATTTCTGTAATCGACTCCTCCCTCTCCGATGCAATCCTCGGACGTAGCAAGGCAATTTAACATTCCCTCGCTGAGCTTTAGCTGCTCCGCACTCGGCTTCCCTCTCGTAAGATCGAGGGAAAGTCCCCGTCGGCAAATCTCCCCATATTGCAATTTGAGCTCGGAATATAATATTCCGAGCTCATTTGCGTTCATTTCGCTATATTTCATAATTATCTCCGTTCCGTCGCAAAGCGACGCAGGTGTATACGCCGTGGGCGTTCCCGGGAGATTGAAATCAAAAGTCGGCGTTGCCCGTCGTTCTCGGGAATGCCTCCACGTCGCGTATGTTGCTGACGCCCGTGATATACATGATAAGTCTTTCAAAGCCGAGTCCGTAGCCTGCATGACGGCATCCGCCGTACTTGCGAAGCTCGAGATACCACCAATAGTCCTCGGGCTTGAGTCCGAACTTATCCATCGCCTCAAGGAGCTTATCCATTCTCTCCTCACGCTGTGAGCCGCCGATGAGCTCTCCGACGCCGGGGACGAGCATATCCGCCGCCGCAACGGTCTTACCGTCGTCGTTCTGACGCATATAGAACGCCTTGATGTCCTTCGGGTAGTCCGTTACGAAAACGGGCTTCTTGAAGATCTCCTCGGTGAGATATCTCTCGTGCTCGGTCTGAAGGTCCATGCCCCAATATACGGGGTATTCGAACTTCTTGCCGCAGCCCTGAAGTCTTTCGACCGCCTCGGTATAGGTTATTCTGCCGAAATCGCTGTTAACGAGAGCGGTGAGTCTGTCGATAAGGGTATTATCGAAGAATTTATTGAAAAACTCCATCTCGGCAGGGCAATTTTCCATCACGTAGCTGAGAATGAATTTCATCATATCCTCCGCCGTATCCATATAATCCGTGAGGTCGGCGAACGCCATCTCCGGCTCGACCATCCAGAACTCTGCGGCGTGCCTTTGAGTATTCGAGCGTTCCGCACGGAAGGTAGGGCCGAAGGTATAGACGTTTGCAAACGCCATAGCGTAGGTCTCGGCATTGAGCTGACCGGAAACGGTGAGTCCCGTTCTCTTGCCGAAGAAGTCCTCGGAATAGTCGACCTCGCCGCTCTCCGTTCTCGGAGGGTTATTCATATCAAGCGTCGTTACCTGGAACATCTCGCCTGCGCCCTCGCAGTCCGAGCCTGTGATAAGGGGCGTATGAACGTAGACAAATCTGCGGTCCTGGAAAAATTTATGGATAGCGTACGCCGCAACGCTCCTCACTCTGAACACCGCATTAAAGGTATTCGAACGGGGGCGAAGGTGGGCTATCGTGCGAAGATATTCGAGGCTGTGTCTCTTTTTCTGGAGAGGATAATCGGGTGTGGACGCACCCTCTATCTCGATATTTTCCGCCTTGAGCTCGAACGGCTGCTTTGCCTCGGGCGTGAGCTCGAGCACTCCCTCGATCACGAAGGATGCGCCGACGTTCTGCTTTGCGACGGTCTTATAATTATCGAGCTTTGAATCCTCAAATACCACCTGAAGATTTTTGAAATAGCTTCCGTCGTTGAGCTCGATAAAGCCGAAAACGTTGCTTGCGCGTATCGTTCTCGCCCAGCCTGCGACGGTGATTCTCTGTCCCTCGAAGCTTTCGGGGGACGCAAAAAGCTCTTTTACTGTAATGCGTTTCATAATTTCTACCTTCTTTTTTTATATATCCTTGTGAGATTTCGTGAAATTTTATTTATTTTACCACAAAACGAGCGCAAATTCAAGGCTTTATACAACTTTTTTATTGCTCAAACCAAAAATTCCGAACATTTTTCGCAAGATCTGCCGCACTGTGAATGAATTTTGCGTGCGACCAATGCTTCGGGAACATCGCTCCGTACTGCTCGGTGGCGTATCTGTCGTCAAGGAGAACGACGACGCCTCGGTCGTTTTCCGTGCGAATGACTCTGCCCGCCGCCTGAAGAACACGGTTCATTCCGGGGTAGGTATAGGCGTAGGCGTAGCCGTTCTCACGGGTATTGTCGAAATATTCTCTCATCACGTTTCTTTCATTCGAAAGCCCGGGAAGCCCCACGCCGACGATGACCGTGCCGATGAGTCTTGATCCGGGTAGATCGATGCCCTCCGAAAAGCTTCCGCCGAGGACGCAAAACGCCACTCGGAGCACGCCCGAGTCGTCCTTAAGCTCGGAAAGCAATGCGTCCCTCTCCCCGTGCGTCATATCCGCCCTCTGCACGAGAAGCTTGACCTTGGGGTACTTTTTTTCAAACACCGCAAGGACGCCACGCAGATATGCATACGAGGGGAAAAACACGATATAGTTCCCCGCCTTGCCCGAGACGGTGGCGGCGATGCAGGAGGCGACGGTTTTATACGACGCCGACCTGTCCTCAAATCTCGTATTCACCGAATCCACGCAGAAAACGCCGAGGTTTTCACGGTCGAACGGCGACGGGAGGCGGAGCTTTATCGAGGTTGCGTCTCCGCCGAGGATATCGGAAAAGTAATCGAGCGGCTCGAGCGTTGCGGAGAGCATAATGCTCGACACGGCACGGCTATGGCAGAGCGCAAGTGCGTGGGACGGATCGAGGCAGGAGAGGCGGAGCTTGATATCTCCCCCCGAGACCTCGATGAAAAAGACGTAGTGCTCGTCGTAGAGCTCACTTATTTTTTTATATCTCGCAAGGTCGGAATACAGTCCCCTCACGGCGTAGTAGGACGGGGAGAGTCTGTTTTTGCGAAGCCACGAATTTACGGTATCGCAAAGCTCCGAGATGCGTTTTTCCACTTCAAAATAAGAATTTTTGCTTATATAGTAGCCCTGCTCCTCGCCCTGCTCGGTTTTCGTCATATTATCACGGCAGAGCTTTTTCGTATTATTCAAAAGCCGCAAAAAACCGTCCAGCTCGCAGAGCAATGCGGAATCGGTGGGGGTGAGGATCGAGGCGACGCTCTCCACGGCGTTTCGGGAAAGCTCGGCGGAATACATCGACACGGCTCGGTCGGGGAGATTATGCGCCTCGTCGACGATGAAGGCGTATCTTCCCCCCTCGGCGCAGTCGCCGAAGTATCTTTGGAAATATATTATGGGATCGAAAACATAGTTATAGTCGCAGATTATCACGTCGCACAGCTCGGAGAGGTCAAGGCTCAGCTCGTAGGGGCAGACACCGTATTTCAGTGCGGTATCGGATATGAGCTTTTGAGTATAGCCACGGTAATTGTCCGTCAGCTCCTTAAGTGCCGCCCCACGACGCTCGTAATATCCCCTCGCCGCCTCGCAGTCGAAGGCGTTGCAAAGGCTGCTCATGGGGACGTTCGAGAGGTCTCTTTTTTTACAGGTACAGACCGTATCCCTTGCGCTCACGGCGACGCAACGAAGCCCCGAGCCTGCCGAGTGGAGCTTTCTCATTGCGGACCACGCCTCTCTGCGTGTGCTTGCCTTGGCGGTGAGGTAGAAAATTTTATCTATCTTCCCCTCCCCGAGCGCACGGGTCGCCGGGTAGAGTGCGGAAACGGTTTTGCCGATGCCCGTCGGGGCTTGGATAAAGACGTTTTTGCCCCTTGTGATACCACGGTACACGGCTTGCATCATCTCCTCCTGACCTTCCCTCATTTCAGTATATGGGAACGGGGTGCGGATTGACCGTGGGAGAGTGTGCATTTTTCTGTCGAGGATAAGCTCCGCAAACGGCTTTACCGAATCAAGCAGCTCGAGATACGCTCTGCGCAGATCGGCGGTGGAAAAGGAATCCTCGATGATCTCTGTTTTTTCCGTGCCTCGAATGCAGAAAACGAGGCGGACGTTGACTCTGGAAAGGGACGCCTTGCAGGCGTAAAAATAGGCGGACGTCTTGAGCATAGCAATGTCAAATCGGTCGGGCACGGGTGCGCCGGGGGCACGGCGGTCGACGAAGCGGTCGACGTTGCCCACGTCGGCGGTGGAGTACGCTCTGTCGGCGGTGGCACTCACGGTATAATAATTTCCGCCGAGGGCGGTCGTATTTATGAGGTCGACGCCGACACGCAACGGCTCGAGCGCACGGTCATAGTCGGGGAGCTTTGTGAGGAAGGTGTCAAAGGAACGGGTGTGGATGCCCGTGTGTGTGTCCGGGTGCGAGCCGAGGTCGGGGGTGTGTGCGGAAATGAGGCAGATCTCCTCCGCCGTCGCCTCGATGCAGTATTCGTTTTCGTTGTAGCGCATTTTCGTCCCCTCCTTCCCCTGAATTTGATGCCGTTATTATAATAGCACAGAAAGCACGGGAAGTCAAGCGGTTAAGTTTGTGGGG
>CAZONA010000020.1:0-16945 GCA_964581025.1 uncultured Lachnospiraceae bacterium | reverse complement strand
AATCCGAGATATTTCGCAAGTATCAAGCTGTTGAGATACTCCCCACGGCTCGCCGCAAAATCCCTGCCCGAGCTTAACATCATCGAATTTTTTATATATTCAAGCTCGCCCGAAATGTCAAAGCTTATCCCGAGCTCCGCAATTATGCCGTTGTAACGCCTCACAATACGCTCGTAAAGCTCGGAAATATCCTCCCTGCGCCTTATCATATTGTAGCACTCGTAGAGCATATCCGTGATCTTTTCATCGCCCGTGCCACGCTTTCCGGGGGCACTTGCGATAACGTATCTGCGTGAGAGATCGGCGGAAACTATGGATCTTACCTGCTTGAAGTGCTCCGCATCCGCCAGCGATGAGCCTCCGAATTTTACAACCTTAACGTGCATTGTCGCCATCCTTTCGGTGAAGTCTGCTAATATGATATGAAATATCCGAGCCGTCCGACACACCGAAAATAATTGTACCACAAAAATGCCGCAATGTAAATAAGAATTTTTGAAAAAAGAGCATACTTTGACAATATTTGCTCCGCCCGTGCGATATAATTGAGCAAGAGGTGATTTTCATGGCGGTCTACGGAGATCTGCTTTTCCTGATAAATTTCAGTATGGACTTTCTTTGCTTCTACTTCACCTGCCTTTTGCTGCATAAAAAGCTTCCCACCCTGCGAGCCTGTATCGCCTCCGCACTCGGCGGAGCGTATTCCGTCGCCGTGCTCTTCGTTTCGGTAAATGCAAGGCTCGCCACGGCGGCGGATATAGCGTTCCTCCTACTTATGTGCCTTATCGTGTTTGCGGAAAAGGGAAATACCCCGTTGCGCTTTTTGGGAGCGTGCCTGCTCTACTTTTTCAATTCCGCCCTGCTCGGCGGAATTATGACCGCCCTCTTTTCGCTTTTCAATAAATTCGAGCTCTTCGCAAGGGATCTCGGAGCGGGAGAGGGAATAGATACGTGGCTCTTTGCGATCCTCGCATTGCTTGCCTCCGCCCTCACCCTCGGCGGCGGACGCATCTTCCGATCCTCCTCCCACGTAAAAAGAGCCACGCTTGAAATAAGCACGGATAAGGCGTGCGTGAGCCTCGATGCCCTCGTCGACAGCGGAAACCTCGCCTGCGAGCCCGTCAGCGGCAAAAGCGTCGTGTTCGCCTCCCTCGGTGCGTGTAAACCCGTGCTGTCCCCCGAGCTCATAGCGGCGATTGAAAAGGAGAAGGATACGAAAAATATCCCCTACATCGAGGGCGTCCGCTTCGTCTCAAGCACGGGAATCGGCGGAAAAGCCTTGCTCCCGGCTCTGCGATTTCCCAAAATGTACGTAATATCGGATCGCCGACGTAAGCAGATCGACGCCTACGTCGCCATCGTCCCCGACGGCACGCTTTCGGGGTGCGATGCGATAATATCGGATAGCGTGCTAATATAAAATACATAAGGACGGCAGAATATAATGCTTACGATAGATAAAAGAGCCGCGCGTCGCTCGTACAGAAAAAGATATATAAAGCTTCAGATAAAGGGAATAATTTTCAAAATAAAGCTCGCCCTCGCCACGATCCTCTCGAAAAACGCACAGAACGGAGTTTACTACGTCAACGGACCGGACGTCCTCCCCCCGCCGCTCACAAAGGAGGAGGAGGGGGAGTGCATTCTCAGTCTTGCATACGATCCCTCGGCAAGGGATAAGCTCATCGAGCATAACCTGCGCCTTGTCGTCTACATAGCGAAGAAATTCGAGAGCACCGGCATCGGCATCGAGGACCTCGTCTCTATCGGCACGCTCGGACTCATTAAGGCGATAAATACCTTCCGCTCGGATAAAAATATCAAGCTCGCCACCTACGCCTCACGCTGTATCGAAAACGAGATACTTATGTATATAAGGAAGAATTCGCAGACCAAGAGCGAGGTCTCCATCGACGAGCCGCTCAACGTCGACTGGGACGGAAACGAGCTCCTGCTCTCCGACGTCCTCGGAAGCGACGAGGACAGCGTCTCGGCGGAGCTTGAGCAGGCGGAGGAGAGAAGGATAATTCGAGAGGCGGTCGAAGCCCTCGGAGAGAGGGAAAGACTCATAATCGAGATGCGCTACGGGCTTTTCGGCAGAAAGGAAATGACGCAAAAGGACGTCGCCGATAAGCTCGGAATCTCGCAATCCTACATTTCAAGGCTCGAAAAGAAGATAATTTCGGAGCTTCGGGCAACAATTCAAAATAAAATTTGAAAAAATTCAAAAAACCTATTGCAAAATCCGCAAAGTTGTGATATAATCAAATGCAATGTGAAGAATTTTGCTAAAAAGTGAGGTGTAAATAAAATGAAGACAGGTATCCATCCTAAGTATGAAGATGTAACGATCAAATGTGCTTGTGGCGAAACAGTTACGACTAAGTCCACAAAGGGCGGAGAGATAAGAGTTGAAATTTGCTCTAAGTGTCATCCCTTCTTTACCGGTAAGCAGAAATTCGTTGATGCCGGCGGTAGAGTCGATAAATTCAAGAAGAGATTGCAGGCTAGCGCAAAATAATTCTAAAAAGGTACATTCGCAATTTGGGGCAAGCTGTGTGCATTTGCACATACTTGCCCTATTTGTGTGTATTTGACTTGTCAAAAAAATACTTGATCGGTTGAGGTTTCATAATGGCGGATAGAGAAAGCTCCGTTGCGGTCTTCGATTCGGGACTCGGCGGAATAAGCGTTTTGAGAGAGCTGCTTAAGGTTCTCCCCGATGAAAATTATATATACTACGGCGACACGAAAAACGCCCCCTACGGAACCAAGACCGCAGAGGAGGTGCGTGCCCTTGCGTTTTCTGCGTATGAAAAAATGCGGAAAATGAACGTAAAAGCGTTCGTCATCGCCTGTAATACCGCAACGAGTGCGGCGGTCTCCTTGCTCAGAGCAAAATATCCGGACGATATCATAATCGGTATCGAGCCGGCAGTCAAGCCGGCAGTCGAGTGCCTCGAGCACCCGACCGTCGCAGTGCTCGGCACACCGCTCACCCTGTCGGAGGAAAAATTCAAAAGCCTCAGCGCCGCATACGGCGACAGAGCAAGGCTCATTCCCGTCGCATGCCCCGGTATCGTCGAGCTCGTCGAGAGGGGCGAGCTGCACGGCGAGCGAGTCGAGCGATTGCTCGATAAGCTTCTCTCACCACTCAGGAGAGAAAACGTCGACGCCGTCGTCCTCGGCTGTACGCATTATCCCTTCGTGAAGGATGAGATAGTCAAATGCCTCGGCGGCGATATCCCCGTCTTTGACGGTGCTCTCGGTACGGCAAAGCAAACACGCCGCCGCCTATCCGAGAGAGGACTTTTGCGAAGCGCCCACGGCGGCGAGGTGGTGTATATGGATTCATCGTATCCCGACGTAATGACTCCCGAGCGATCAATGCTCGTAAAATTGGGAGGTGAATATTTATGCAATTTAATTTGAATGAAAAGCAGAACGAGCACGCATGCGCCGTGCTCGTGGGAATAGTAACGCGCGAAAACGATGCGGACGAGGTGGAAAGAGAGCTCGACGAGCTTGCAAGACTCCTCGATACCGCAGGGGGCGAGGAGATCGCCCGTGTGGTTCAGAATAAGGAAACGCCCGATCCCCGAACCGTCATAGGAAGCGGAAAGATCCGTGAGCTCTCCGAGCTTTGCGCAAATAACGGCGTGGATCTCGTCGTGTTCGATACGGAGCTGTCCCCGTCTCAGATAAAAAATATCGAGGACGACCTCGGAGGAAGCGTCCGAGTCATCGACCGCTCAATGTTCATCCTTGATATCTTCGCCCTCCACGCCACCAGCGGAGAGGGAAAGCTGCAGGTCGAGCTTGCTCAGCTCAAATATACCGCACCGAGACTCATCGGTAAGGGTAAGGAGCTCTCAAGGCTCGGAGGGGGAATCGGAACGAGAGGTCCGGGTGAATCCAAGCTTGAGAGCGACCGCAGACATATCAAGCGCAGAATAGTAGCACTTGAGGACGAGCTTTCCGAGCTTGACCGCACACGAAGGACGATGCGTGCCGGCAGGGATAGAAGCGGACTCCCCGAAATAGCCATCGTCGGCTATACCAACGCAGGTAAATCCACACTCCTCAATACCCTGACCGATGCGGGAATACTTGCGGAGGATAAGCTTTTTGCCACCCTCGATCCCACGACGAGAAAAATGAAGCTCCCCTGCGGCGAGACCGTCCTGCTCACCGATACCGTCGGATTTATAAGAAAGCTCCCCCACCACCTTGTAAAAGCGTTCAAATCAACGCTCGACGAGGCGGTCTATGCGGATATACTTATGATAGTCGTCGACGCACACGACGACGAGGCAAGGGAACAGCTCGAGGTTACCGAGGAGCTGCTCGCCTCGCTCGGTGCGGCAGGTAAGCCCACCCTCTACGTCTATAATAAATGCGACCTCGGCGTCAGTGCGGAGCTTCCGTCGTATCTTGCGGAAAACAGAGATCCCGACAGAGCCGTCTGCGCCATAAGTGCGAAAACGGGACAGGGACTCGACGCCTTGCTCGAAAATATCGAAAATATTCTGCATAAGGGAAAGAGAAGGATCACCTTCGTAATTCCCAATGCGGAGCAGGGAGCGCTTTCAATACTTTATAAAAACGCCACCGTCGAGAGCGTCGAATACGGAGCGGACGCCGTTACCGCAGTAGCCACCGTTGACGAAAAGGTCCGAGGAATGCTCAAAAAATACGATACCACCCCGACTCCGAATACCGACGGAGAGAAAGATTTCTGAAATTAAAATAAGGAGCTGCGCCCATGCCGAACGAGGATAAAAAAGAATATAAGGAATATATCACCACAAGAGGCAGGGGCGAGGCTCGCTTTGAGGAAAAACGCTCCGTCTTTATAGGATATTGCGAGCATACGACGACCGAGGAGGAAGCACTCGCCTTCATCAGAGAGATAAAGGAAAAGCATAAGGACGCCACGCATAACGTTTTCGGATACGTGATGAGGGGCGGAATACTCTGCCGCTATTCCGACGACGGCGAGCCGCAGGGAACTGCCGGAAAGCCCGTCCTCGACGTCCTGCAACGCTCCGGCGTCGACGATACCTGCATCGTCGTAACACGCTATTTCGGCGGAACTTTGCTCGGTACGGGCGGACTCGTCCACGCATACGGGCTCGCCGCAAGGCTTGCACTCGATGCGGCAGGCGTCGCACGCTTTGAAAGCTACGCAGAGCTTGAGGTCGATACGTCCTATTCCGATTATCAGAAAATAGCCGTCGAGCTTGATAAGCTCGACGCCATCGTCGATAGCGTCGAATATACCGACCGCGTCAGCGTCCGCTTCGCCGTAAAAGAGCCCCTCGCCGAAAAAATAACTAAAATCGTCTCCGAAATCAGCGCAGGAAAGACCGAGGCAAAGCTCCTCGGCACAAGATTCGACGCAAAATAACCGAAATAACGCAAAAAACAATAAAATAATCAAAAAAATTCAAAAATAAAAAAGTATTTTTGAATTTTTTTTCGTATATTAATAATCGAGTGGAAAAATTGATAAAAAAGGAGGCGAGGTCCGTGCTCATTCCAAGAGAAGTAATTGAAGAAATAGTCAGCCGTACAGATATCGCCGACCTTATCGGCTCTTACGTTAACTTAAAGAGAGCCGGCTCGAATATGAACGGACTCTGCCCGTTCCACAGCGAGCGAACGCCGTCCTTTACCGTGTTCCCGAAAACGAATAGCTTCTATTGCTTCGGCTGCGGAGCGGGGGGAGATGCGATAACCTTCGTTATGAAGGCGGAAAATCTCGATTATCCCTCGGCGGTAGAGCTCCTTGCCACCCGTGCGGGAGTTGCGATACCGAATAATATAAACGACGTGCAAAATATGGGAATGACTCGCAAGAGAGTCTACGAAATGAACCTTGCCGCCGCAAAATTTTTCCGTGAAAAGCTGTTCGATAAGAGCGTCGGCGCAGAGGCACTCTCGTATTTCGTGGATAACAGACGGCTCAGTCTCGCAACGGTAAAACGCTTCGGACTCGGCTATGCCCCGAATGATGCGTGGGCACTTACAAATCACATGAAACGTCTCGGCTTTACCGACGACGAGCTCGTGGAGGGCTTTCTGTGCGGCAGAAGCCAAAAGAGCGGTAAGCTCTACGACTATTTCAGAAACAGAGTCATCTTCCCGATAATCGACGTAACGGGAAATATCGTCGGCTTCGGCGGCAGAGTTATGGACGACTCGAAGCCGAAGTACTTAAATACCTCGGATACCCCGGGCTTTAAGAAGAGTAAAAACCTCTTTGCCCTCAATTTCGCAAAAAATCATTGCTCCGAGCAGTTAATACTCTGCGAGGGGTATATGGACGTCATCGCACTTCACGCCGCAGGGTTTGAAAATGCGGTCGCCACGCTCGGAACGGCTCTGACGCAGGAGCAGGCGAGAATGATGACGAAATATACGAAGAAGATCATCCTGCTTTACGACTCCGACGACGCCGGTCAGCGTGCCACGGACAGAGCGATCAAGATCCTCTCCGACGTCGGACTCGAAACGAGAATACTTAAGGTAAACGACGCAAAGGATCCCGACGAATACATAAAGAAATTCGGTGCGGAACGCTTCGGAGCACTGCTCGGAAAGAGCAGAACCGGCTTTGATTTCAAAATAACCCGTGCGCTCGATGGGCTCGATCTGCAGATCCCCGAGGATAAGATAAAGGCCTCCCGTGCCGTCTGCGATATCATCGCCGAGAGCTATTCCGGCGTCGAGCGTGAGGTGTTCGTCGCAAGAGCCTCCGAAATACTCGGACTTCCACAGGACGTCCTGAAGAATAACGTCGAGCAAACCGTGAGAAAGAAAATGCGCGAGCAGAAGAACGAGGAAAGTAAGCAAGCGCAGCTCTCGATACGGAATATCGGCGACAGAGTCAACCCCGACGCCGTGAAATACGTGCAGTCCAACGCACTTGAGGAAACCGTGCTCGGTCTGCTCCTGATATTTAACGAATACCGTGCGGCAGTCCTTGAGGGAAAGATAGAGCTCTCCGAGGACGACTTCGCAACCTCGCTCGGTAAGAAGACTTTCTCGGCAATTATGGAGATACAGAGCGGTGAGGGCGAATTTTTGCCGGCAATGCTTGGACAGTACCTCGACGCAGACGAAATGGGCAGACTCGAGCGTATGCGACATAGCAGAGAAGCACTCACCGAAAACGGCTGGAACGTGTTCCGAAGCTCCGTCGAAGCGCTGAGAAAGGAACGTGAAAAACGCAATTCTGCGGAGAGCGGCGATAAATTCGCAACCCTGCGAGCAAAGCAGGAGCAGCTCAAAAAAAGAAAGCAATAAATTAAGGAAATATAAATTATCGAAAGGCAAAATATGAAGAAGAACGAAAAAAACACCAAAAAGCTTGATATCGACGAGCTCGTAGAAAAAAGCAAAAAGGACGGCATCTCCCCCGAGGACCTCGACGAAGCACTCGAGGAGATGGACTATGACATTGATAGCATAGATAAGCTCTACGAAACGCTCGGCGATAACGGAATAGCACTCCCCGACGACATCACGAGCGAGGAGCTCACGGAGATCGAGAACGAGGTCGAAAAGCTCTCCACGAGCGATAGCATGGAAAAGCTGCTCGAGCAGGGCGGCGTCCAGATCGACGATCCCGTCCGTATGTACCTAAAGGAAATAGGCAGAGTGCCGCTTCTCTCACCCGAGGAGGAGAAGGAGCTTGCCGAGAGAATGGCACAGGGCGACGAGGAGGCAAAGAATAAGCTCGTCGAGGCGAATCTGCGCCTTGTCGTAAGCATAGCGAAACGCTACGTCGGTAAGGGAATGTTCTTCCTTGACCTCATACAAGAGGGAAACATCGGACTTATGAAGGCGGTCGAGAAATTCGACTACGAAAAGGGCTTTAAGTTTTCAACCTACGCTACCTGGTGGATAAGACAGGCAATAACACGTGCCATTGCCGATCAGGCAAGAACGATAAGAATCCCCGTCCACATGGTCGAAACGATACATAAGGTATCACGCTACAGCAGACAGATGCTTCAGGAGCTCGGACGGGAGGCAACCGCCGAGGAGATCGGCGAGAAGATGAATATGCCTGCCGAGAAGGTCAGAGAGATAATGAAGATAGCGCAAGATCCCGTCTCCCTTGAAACGCCCATAGGCGAGGAGGAGGATAGCCACCTCGGCGACTTCATTCCCGACGAGGACGCACCCCAGCCTGCCGAGATCGCATCCGCAACCATACTCCGTGAGGTCATCGAGCGTGAGCTCCATACACTCACACCCCGTGAGGAGCTCGTGATCAAGCTCCGCTTCGGACTGCTTGACGGACGCTCCCGTACACTTGAGGAGGTCGGTACGCAGTTCAATATAACGAGGGAAAGAATACGTCAGATCGAAGCAAAGGCTCTGCGTAAGCTCCGCCACCCCAGCCGTGCAAGGCATCTTAAGGGATTCCTTGACTGATAATTTTAATTTTTAAGGAGAATATTATGGAAGACATCAGAAACGAAAGCCTTAACCCCGATACCGAAGTCAAGGAAAACGTCGCCGCAGGCGTCCTCGGCGCATTCCTCTTCTCACTTGCAGGCGGAATAATATATTTTGTCCTCTACCTTATCGGCATCACCGCAAGCATAAGCGGCTTTGTCGGCGTAATTTGCGCAATTAAGGGATATTCCATATTCGCAAAGCGTGAGAGTAAAAAGGGAATAGTCATCGCAGTAATTATGTCCCTGCTCGTCATCGTCATCGCTTGGTACTTCTGCCTTTCGTTTGATATCTATCAGGCGGCAAAGGAATGGTACGAGGCAGGCGAGATGGAATTTCTCCCCACGTTCAGCGAGTGCCTTTCGAGCGCATACCTCTTCCTTGAGGATAGCGACGTGTCAACATATTACGTGTCCAACCTCGTCCTCGGAATAGTTTTCTGTATCATCGGAGGCGGCGGATACGTCTACGATAAGCTTAAGAAAATGAAAAAAGCACCCGTGAACGCAGAACCCACCGAGCCCACCGAAAACGGAGAGAATGAATAAAAAAGAGCGGAGAGTCAAACGGACTCTCCGCCTTTTTCGTCGCCCTCCAAAATGGAAAATTTCACCTCGCCCCCCTCGGCGTCAACGATTATCCTGCCCCTGCCGAGGTGCGAGGATAAAATCAAACGGGAGAGCGGATTTTCGACCGCTTGCCGAATGGAGCGGCGAATGCCCCGTGCCCCGAGCCGATCCGTGTCCGCCCCATCAAGCACTAAGCGGCGAAGTGAGGGAGTAAATTCCGCGCATATTCCACGCCCCGAGAGCCGCTCTGCGAGGGAGTCGAGCATTAAAGCACAAATGCGGTCAAGCTCCGAGGGCGAGAGAGAATTGAAAATGATGATCTCGTCAATGCGAGCCAAAAGCTCCGCCCGAAACGCCCCCTCGACCGCACGCCGTACCTCTCGCTCACGCTCCTTTGCACGCTGTAGAGCGTCTCCCGAGCCGCAAAAGCCGAGCGATGCGCCGCCGCTCTCGTTTGTGCCGAGATTTGAGGTCATAATAATGACCGTGCTGCCAAAGCTCACCCTCCGCCCCTGCGAATCGGTCAGTACACCGTCCTCGAGAATCTGAAGCAGAAGATCGAATACCTCCGGATGCGCCTTTTCCACCTCGTCAAAGAGTATAACGCAGTACGGATTTCGGTGAACTCCCTCCGTCAAAAGCCCACCCTCGCCGTAGCCGACGTACCCAGGCGGCGAGCCGATGAGCTTTGATACGCTGTGCTTTTCCATGTATTCCGACATGTCAAAGCGCAAGAGCGACTCCCCACTCCCGAATAATACCTCCGCCAGCGCAACGCAAAGAGCACTCTTTCCGACACCGCTCGGTCCGGCAAATAAAAACGAGCCCACGGGACGCCCCACCTGCCCGAAACCGAGCCGCCCACGCCGTATCGCCTCGCATAAAGCCCCGATCGCCGCCCCCTGACCGATAATTTTTTCTCCGAGTGCGTCCTCAAGTCCCATAAGCCGTTCCCCCTCGTCCCCGAGAAGCCTGCCCGTCGGAATGCCGGTCAGCTCCGTAACCACCGCCGCAACGTCCCCGTAGCCGACACTCTGCCGAGAGGCAACCGTCCCGCCCACCGCAGAGCCGAAAAGCACCCCACCGTCCGCCTCGCCCACGCCGACCGAGGCGTTTTTTAATTTCCCGAGAAGTAAAAGCTCCCCATCTCCCGACGCACCCCGTGCGGAGCGTAAGCTCAAGCGTGCCGCCGCCTCGTCGATAAGATCTATCGCCTTGTCGGGCAAAAATCTGTCGTGAATGTAGCGAGTGGATAATTCAAGCGATGCCTCAATCGCCTCGTCGCTTATCGCAACCCCGTGATGCTTCTCGTAAGCCGACCGAAGCCCGAAAAGCATTCTCCGTGCGTCGTCAATGCTCGGCTCACAGACCGAAACGGGCTGAAACCGCCTCTCAAGCGCAGGATCACGCTCAATATAACGGCGATATTCCGTAACGGTCGTCGCACCGATCACCCGAATCTCCCCACGGGCGAGCGCAGGCTTCAGAATGTTCGCCGCATCAATCGCCCCCTCCGCTCCGCCCGCACCGATCAGAGTGTGAAGCTCGTCAATAAAGAGAATTATTCTCGGATCGGCGGCGCATTCCGAGATCAGCTCCTTCATCCTCTCCTCAAATTCACCCCTGTATTTCGCCCCTGCGATCATCGAGGGCAGATCAAGTGCGTATATCAGCTTTCCCGTAAGCGAGCTCGGAACAGTCCCCTCCGCAATTCTCAAAGCCAATCCCTCCGCAATGGCGGTCTTGCCAACCCCGGGCTCGCCGATAAGACAGGGATTGTTCTTTTTCCTGCGGCAGAGAATGCGCATCACACGCTCCGTCTCCGCATCCCTGCAAAGCGTCGGATCTATCGCCCCATCCCGTGCAAGCCGAACAAGATCACGCCAAAATATTCCCCCCGAGCGTGCCTTCGACCTTCCGCCGTCCCCACGCTCACTCCGTGCGCCGCTCCGAGTGCCCTGCGATGCGGAGCGCATAAAGCTCATTATCTCACCCTGAAGCTCCTGAATATAGATCCCCCTCTGCTCGAGAAGCCTTAGTGCAAGACAGTCCTCCTCGGAGAGTAGGGAATAGAGTAAATGCTCCGTGCCTATGGACGACTGCCCACCCTTTTCGCATAAACGCAGGGACGCCTCAAGTAAACGCCGCATCCTCGGCGTCAGATCGGAGGATTCAAGAGACGTGGGCGAGCCGCCGCCGCACGAGGAGCGAATGCTCTCGAAAATATCCCCGTAAACGATACCGTGCTTGCCGAGAATGCGAGACGCCACCCCCTCGCCCTCGCCGAGCATTCCGAGCAGAAGATGCTCGCTTCCAACGTAAGTATGACCGAGCCCCTGCGCCGCTTCGAGCGCAAGCGTCAGCGCACGCTTGGCACTCTTAGTGAACCTGTTTTCCATTTTGTAGCACTACCTCCCGAGAATACGGCATATATTTATATCCTTGACCGATTTTTTGGGATTTATTTACCTTTGATTTATATAGTGCGTCGATAAATTGAATATTCTCGATAGCGCATCCCACGTCCGCCGATCCACCTCGCCGTCGGCGAAAAGCCCGTTCCGCTCCTGAAAATCCCGTATAGCCGAGGCAGTCTGCTCACCGTACTCCCCGTCGGGCAGGGGAGGGGAGGAAAAGCCGTATACCGCCCCGATCTCCCCGAGCAGATATTGCACTATCGCAACGAGAAAGCTCCGCTCCCCGAGTCTCATTACGTAATTTGAGGGATATGACGGAAAGGGAATGATAGGACCGGGCAGCTCCTCTGCCGAGGTGATGTCAAGATATTGCTCGTAAAGCATATCCCATGTCTGCCTGTCGGCAATTCCCGTCGGTGTAAGCCCGTTCCTTCGCTGAAATTCCGTCAGCGCAAATCTCGTCTGCTCCCCGAATATCCCGTCCACGGGAACACGTGGAGCATTCTCGTCGGCAAGACATTGAGCACGTAAATAAGTCTGTAAATATCTTATCGCATCCGTCTCCGTGTATGCCCTTGACATTATTCCTCACCCCCTATCGCAAACCCGGGATATTGACCGTCCGAAAGCCTCGAGCCGTTTACTACGTCGGAGTAGAGCGAGGTGATGGCGTCCCATGTCAGCGCACCGACCACACCGTTTACCTCAAGCTCGCAAAGCTCCTGAAGTGCCCTCACCGCACGGTCCGTCTGCTCCCCGAAATAGCCCGTAAGAGAAACGGACGGTATCTCGGGCAGAACGGCGGAAATTGCATTGATGTATTGCTGAAGTAAAAGCACCGCATCGTTGTCCGAGCCACGCCGCAGGGGCGTCCCCGGATAAGGAACAACGTTCCCCTCAACGTATTTCAAGGGAATTTCAATAACTATCCCCCGATACGCATCGTAAATGGCGTCCCACGTCCGCTCACCCACAATCCCGTCCTCCGAAAGCCCGAACGTCCGCTGCGCCGATAAGACCGCCTCCCGAGTTGAATTTCCGAAAATACCGTCCACCGAAAGCGGCGGAATGCTCGAATAAAAGCTCGACAGATACGATAGAAAATATTGCAGATTGCTCACCCCCGCACCTCTCGAGCCGAGGGAAAGAACACCCGGATATTGCTTCGTGATCTCCTCAAGTCTTATCCCCTCGCTGTCAAGCTCGTTTAGCCGCTTGACCGCCGCATAGATTCTCTGTACGGCGTACCACGTCGCATTTCCGACGACGCCGTCCGCCGCAAGCCCGAATATTTCCTGAAATGCGATCACCGCCCCGAGCGTGTCGTCCGTGAAAATGCCGTCCACCTGTGCCACCTTCGGAATTGCCGGATAATTGTCGGAAATTCGATTTAATCGAAGCTGAAGCACACGAACCTTGTCGCCCGACGAGCCGACGGAGAGCGGAACGACGGGCGCAGCCGTCCCCGAATCCTCGACCGCCACACCGCTTATTATGTCAATGTCGTCCCCGTAATAGTACCTGAGTATCTCGTATGGCGTCATCCCCCTGCGTGCGAGCGTTACCGAGCCCCATTGAGAAAGCCCCGAGCATATCACCTCCGCCCCGTCGCAGTAAGCGGCAAAGAGCGGCTCAACGCTCCCTCGCCGTCTGATGTAGGAATTGAAAATCTCCGAAACAGTCTGCGAAATATTTTCGAAAATATCCCTCCCCCGAATAAAGCTCTGATCGTAAGCCGTCGACGAGGTGATGTCGAAGGCGTACCCCCTCGAGCGATAAAATTCCGTGTATACCCGATTGAGCGCAAAGGATATCTGCGCATAAATGTTCGCCCGAATTGCTGCGTCGGGCCACGAGGGATAGATCTCGCTCGACGCAACGTTGCCGATGTAGTCCGCAAAGGGAAGCGTAACGTTCTCCGCACTTGCGTCGGGTGTGCCCAAATGAACGGTTATGTACCGTGGAATAGTCGGAATGCCTGGCATAATTACCTCCTAACCTTCAGAGCCGAGTCGCTCGTTGAAAACCTGCTCGCCCGTCGCATAGGGATCACGGGGCGTCAGATCCGCTATCGGAATGACGTGCGCCTCTTGAATCGCCGTGATGCCGTCGAATATCGGCACGTTCGTGTAATATTGAGGATAATACCCCTCGCAGTAAACGTCAATGCTGTACGGCTCATACGGCGTCCTCTCGGGAGAGGGCGAAAGACTTAAGGAGCTCGGCGGAGCGGGAAGGGAGATCCGCTCCGTCAAACCCGACCGATCTGTCGTCAGCGAGCGAAACGTCTCATCCTCCGTGTCGTACCCCCGAACTATCACCACCGCCCCCTCAATAGGGATCGCACCGCTCCCCGTGGATACTCTTATCTTGAGATATCCGACCGTTTTTTCTTCGTTCATAGCTCTTTCCTCCAAAAAAATGATGCTCACCCATCAATATATGTAAATATATTTTTTAAGTTAAAATAAAAATCGCAAAAATCACTTGCAAAATGCGAGAAAATCTGTTATAATATATCAGTAATATAAAAAGCCGTGAAATAAGGCCATACCAGCCGGGGAATTAGCGGAGCCCTGTACCTGAAATCCGCTACAGCAGGGGTTCATTCCTCTTTTGAGGGTTGAGCTTTTATGGTCTGTGTCGTATTCTGCTGTGATGAGGAGTGGGTCTTACGCAATCGGAAATCGTGAACCGTGTCAGATGGGGAACCAAGCAGCACTAAGCGATCCACCCGATGTGCCGTGAGGGTGCCTGCTCTGAGCAATAGATACGTTCGTCGCATAGGGGCGATGCTCGATCTTGAGGTGTATGGTCTTACTTTGCGGCTTTTGTATAAATTTTTTGGGGAGGAAAATTATGCATCAGGCATTGTATAGAAAATGGCGACCTAAAACCTTTGACGAGGTCTGCGGTCAGGAGCATATAACCTCCATACTTAAGCAGGAGGCAACGGAGGGAAGCTTTAACCACGCCTACCTCTTCTGCGGCTCTCGAGGAACGGGAAAGACCACCTGCGCAAAGATACTCGCAAGAGTAGTTAACTGCGAGAATGTCCAAAACGGTAACCCCTGCGGAAAATGCCCCTCGTGCCTTGCAATAGAGAACGGCACTACGACCGACGTGCTCGAAATGGACGCCGCCTCGAATAACGGCGTCGATAATATCCGTGATATCCGTGATGAGGTCATATATTCCCCCTCACTCTTGAAATACCGCGTCTATATCGTCGATGAGGTGCACATGCTCTCGAGCAGTGCGTTCAACGCCTTGCTCAAAACGCTTGAAGAGCCGCCGGCGCATGCGATCTTCATCCTCGCAACCACCGAGCTCCATAAGCTCCCGGCAACCATCGTGTCGAGATGCCAACGCTTCGAGTTCCGAAGGATCGCAACGGACGCACTCACCGGTAGAATTAAATATATAGCAAATGAAGAAAATATCAATATCGACGACGGAGCGGCAAGACTTATAGCACGCTACTCCCAAGGCGGTATGCGTGATGCCATCAGCCTGCTCGAGCTGTGCACATCGGCAGGAGATAGGATAGATATAAATACCGTCAATGAGACCGTCGGCTCTGCCGGTAGGGAAAGAATGATGGATATCGTGTCCGCAATTCTCAATAAGAACTATGACCTCCTCTTTTCCGAGATCGACGCCGTTGTCAGCTCCTCAAAGGATATAACGGTCTTTTGGCAGGATCTCATCTCCCTCTACCGTGATATTCTGGTCGTGAAAACGGTAAAGGAAAGCTCGAAATACCTCGATCTCACCGATTTTGAGGCAAAAAAGCTCGCAGAGCTCGCCTCGGGATTTTCGAGAGAGCTCTTGCTCTACCATTGTAAAATGCTCGAGGACGCACTTTACAGTATGCAGTCAAACGGCACGGTCAAACGCATCGTCGCCGAGCTCTGCTTCGTAAAAATGTGCGACGATAGACTCAGTACGTCAAATGAAGCCCTCCTTGCGAGAATAACCAAGCTTGAAGCAAGGCTCGCCGCAGGCGTCCCGATCCAAACCGAAGCGCCGGAGCAGGTAACGGAAAAAAAAGACTCCCAAAAAAGCCAACAGTCGAAAAGGGAAGAGCCTAAGCCCGTTGCACCTAAACCGGTAAATAATGATAGCGGAAATATAAAAAAGCCCCTTAAGGCTTGGAGCGAAGCGGTCAGAACGGTAAGAGGACTCGATATCAGTGCCTATGCATTTCTTAAAAAGAGCAGAGCATATTCCACCGAGGACGGAAAAATACACGTCCTCACGGACGCAACCTTCGCCGTCGATAGACCAGAGATCAAGCGTGCCCTCGCCACAGCCCTTGCGGATCTGATTGAAAGAAGCGTAGCGGATACGGATATCGTGTACGAAAGGGACGACGGCAGCGTCAAGATAGAGGATACGTCGCTTGACGACTTCGACGCCTTCGGAGATATATTAAATTAAAAATAAGAACGGAGAAAATATAATGAAAGCAAGAATTCCAAACGGTATGGGCGGCGGCCCTAATAATCTCAACGCAATGATCAAGCAGGCTCAGAAAATGCAGGAGGATATGGCTGCAAAGCAGGAGGAGCTTGATGCAAGAGAATACGATATAAGCGCAGGCGGCGGCGTCGTCGGCGTTAAGATCAACGGAAAAAGAGAAATCCTCTCGATAGATATTAAGCCCGAGATCGTCGATCCCGACGATATCGAAACGCTCACCGATATCCTCACCGCCGCAGTAAATGAGGCAATAAAGAGAGTCAATGATACCAACGAGCGTGAAATGCAGGCAATTACGGGCAAAATGAATATGCCCGGTATGTTCTGATATGGCAGAGCAAATAGAAGCCCTCGCAAGACTCTCCGAGCAGTTCAGACGCCTCCCCGGAATAGGAAGAAAAACGGCGGATCGCCTTGCCTTCGCCGTGCTTGAAATGAGCGATAGCGAAGCGGAAAGCTTCTCCTCGGCAATCCTCGAGGCAAAAAATAAGGTGCACCTCTGCCCAATATGCCAAAGCCTCACCGATAAGGACGTCTGCTCCGTCTGCGGCGACCTCTCGCGCGATAAAGGTACGGTTATGGTGCTCGAGGATACGAAAGCAGTCGCCTCGCTCGAAAAGGTCAGAGAGTATAGAGGAACGTACCACGTCCTCCACGGCGTCATCTCGCCGATGAACGGCGTAACCCCCGATAAATTGAAAATAAAAGAGCTCCTCTCCCGAATAGGCGAGGAGGATATTAAGGAAATAATCATCGCCACAAACCCCACCGTCGAGGGCGAAACAACGGCAATGTACCTTTCGAGACTCATTAAACCCCTCGGAATAAAAATAACCCGCCTCGCCTACGGTATCCCCGTCGGTAGCGACCTCGAGTACGCCGATGAAATCACCCTCTACCGTGCCATCGAGGGCAGACGGGATATGTAAAAAATGTGTAAAATGTAAAAAGACCACAGTAAGCCCTGTGGTCTTTGCTTTTAATACCTAATCCCACGCCCCC
>CAZONA010000019.1:0-17416 GCA_964581025.1 uncultured Lachnospiraceae bacterium | reverse complement strand
CACGTGCTCCTTCAGTCAGCTTCGCTGACAGCTCCCTCCCGGAGGGAGCCTATCGTAAGATACGCTTTGGGCAATAGCAATATTGTTTGCGGTAATCGACCGTCGTTCAAAATGCAACTTTGATTCGTAGCGAGCGACCGCAGGTGCGCCCCTACGGGTTGGGTGAGTGTCGGGCGTGCGGCAATAGCGGTGAAAATTTCGGTGCATCGGTTGCTTTTCGGGCAAACGCTTTTCGTCCGTGCGTCGCTAAAACTCCGTAGGGGCGTACCTGTGGTCGCCCGTGGGGGATTTGAGGTTTGCACCGAATTAAATTTCTATTGTTTTTTTCGTAGGGCGGGGGCTTGCTCCCGCCGGATTCAAAATAAAACTAAAATTTATAAAATGGTGAGATTTTCGCCGTCTGTATTGATGTTAGTTTGAATTAAAAAGCGGCGGGAGCAAGCCCCTGCCCTACGGCGAGACAGCAATAGAACTTTGGTACAACCAAAAAATTATTGGCGTGCTACTAATTTTCTGCGCCCACTCTCTCTGTGGGTGCAGTCGCTATATCTCCGCAGAATTAGGTGGATTTCGTGGGAAAAGCCGTGCGTCGAGATTCTTCGCTCCGTTTCGCTCCGCTCGAGGATGACAAGTGCGGAATTGAAATTTTCGCCGCACTCGAAAAGTAACAGCCGAACGTCCCTCTCAGTCTCGGCGTTGCCGAGCCAGCTCTCCCTGGGGGGCGAGCCTTTGTTTAGTCCGAACTTTAGACAATGGAAATTTGGTGCACTGCAAACGGTAGAGCTGGCACGGGCGACCGCAGGTACGCCCCTACGGAGTTTGAGCGACGCACGGGCGAAATTTATTTGCCCGAAAAACAATCGACGCACCGAAAACTTCACCACTGTTGCTGCACGACCGCATCCCATCCAACCCGTAGGGGCGTACCTGCGGTCGCCCGCTACAAAATCAAAGTAACTTCAACAAAAAAGCGGCATAGCCGCTTTTTTGTTTTATATAAGTGCGATATTATAGGGGGTTACCTGATAGACGTAGTAATTGAGCCAATTTGAGTAGATGAGGGAGGTAGTGGAGTACCAATTTGGGTTTATTTCGGTCATGGACTCATTTGAGAAGTAGTTTTTCGGTGGCTCGATGGGAAGACCTTTCTCGAGGTCTCGGTAATATTCCTTTGCAAGCGTATCCTTACTATACTCGAGGTGTCCCATAAAGTAGACCTGTCTGCCGTCCCTTGAACGCAAAATTGACGCTCCGACCTCGTCGCTTCTTGCGAGCGTTACGATATCGTTGATCCTTGCTATTTCAAGCTCCGATATTTCGGTATGTCTTGACTGGGGGATATTGATATATTTATCCGTTCCCTTAAGCAGCGGATCGTAGCGGACGGTTTTTTCGTTGGGGAATATTCCGAAGAGCTTTTTTGGCAGTGGGGATTTTTGCAGACCGTAATAATAGTGCAATGCCGCCTGTGCGCCCCAGCAGATAAAAACGGTGCTCTGCACTCTCGTGCGTGCGTAGTCGAATATTTCCGTCAGCTCTTTCCAATAGCCCACGTCCTCAAATTCCATCGTTTCGACGGGTGCGCCCGTGATTATCATTCCGTCAAAGCTACGGTTTTTTATTTCGTCGAAGGTTTTATAAAACCTCTCGAGGTGATGCTCGGGGACGTGAGTTCCGATATAGGACTGCGTGCCGAGCAGGGTTACTCTTATTTGGAGGGGCGAATTTGAGAGCATTCTGAAAAGCTGCGTTTCGGTTTCGACCTTCGTGGGCATAAGGTTAAGTATCGCTATTTCGATAGGTCTGATATCCTGACGCTCGGCACGCAGCTCGTTCATTACGAAGATATTTTCCGAGCGGAGCGTGGAATACGCCGGGATATCGTGGGGAATGATTATCGGCATTTATTTTTCCTTTCGAGATCTTCAGATATTTGCAAGTGCGCCCTCAAGGTCGGCGATTATATCGTCGACGTTCTCTATTCCGACGGAGAGGCGGATGAGGTTATCGGCAATTCCGATGCTTTCAAGATCCGCACTCGAGAGCTGGCGGTGAGTCGTTGATGCGGGGTGAAGCACGCAGGAGCGGACGTCCGCAACGTGCGTAACGATCGCTATCATCTTCATTCCCTCCATTACGGCAGACGCCTTTTCCGCTCCGCCGCAGACGCCGAAGCTGAGCATTCCGCCCTGCCCCTTCGGCATATATTTTTCCGCAAGCTCACGGTAGGGGCTTGATTCGAGCGAGGGGTGCTTTACCCATTCGACCTTGGGGTGATTTTCGAGAAAACGTGCGACCTTTGCGGCGTTTTCGCTATGTCTTTCCATTCTGAGTGCGAGGGTTTCCATTCCGAGATTGGTAAGGAAGGCGTTTTCGGGACTCATTATCGCTCCGAGGTCTCGCATCATCTGGACGCGGCATTTCGTGCCGAAGGCGGCGTTGCCGAGCGTGGAATAGACAAGTCCGTGGTAGCTCTCGTCGGGGGTATTGAACTCGGGGTAGCGGTCGCTGCTTGCAAAATCAAACGTTCCGCAGTCGACGACGCATCCGCCGAGGGCGACGGCGTGTCCGTCGAGGTATTTCGACGAGGAATAGAGGACGACGTCCGCTCCGAAGTCCTTCGGTCTGCACAGGACGGGAGTTACGAGGGTATTATCGACCATAAAGAGCACGCCGTGTCTTTTTGCGATCCTCGATATTTTATCGAAATCGAGGACGACTATGGTGGGATTTGATATCGTTTCGGCGAAAATCACCTTCGTATGCCCGTCGACAAGTGCGTCGATGCTCTCCTCGCTGTCGTCGGGATCGAAAAATCTGACCTCTATGCCGTATTTTTTAAGTGTTACGGAGAAAAGATTGAACGTGCCGCCGTAGATCGCATTGCTCGAAACGATATTATCGCCGGCGTTGCAGACGTTGAGGACGGCAAGGAGGGTTGCGCTCATTCCCGAGGCGCAGGCGATTCCCACGCTTCCGCCGTCAAGTGCGGCGAGCTTTCCCTCAAATGCGGCGACGGTGGGGTTTCCTATACGGGAATAGAAATATCCGTCGGATTTCAGATCGAAGAGATCCGCCATATCACGTGCCTTTTCGTAATAAAATGTGGTACTTTTTGCGACGGGCACTACGCGCGGCTCGCCGCTCTTCGGGGAGTATATTCCCTGCACGCATATCGTATCAAGCTTCTTATTTTCCATTTTTATTTTCTCCTTTGGACGATTTTTTGCCGTTTTAGCATTGCATTATCCGATGATCTGTGATAAAATACGGTCAAGGGGGGATGCTTTATGTCTTTATGTGAAAGCTGTGTCTACTATGATTGGGACGAGGAATACGAGGACAACGTTTGCACGATAAACCTCGACGAGGACGAATATCTGCGCTTTTCGCAGAGCGGGGGCAGGGTTTGTCCCTATTA
Source organism: uncultured Lachnospiraceae bacterium (assembly GCA_964581025.1). Taxonomy (GTDB): domain Bacteria; phylum Bacillota; class Clostridia; order Oscillospirales; family CAG-272; genus RGIG4608. The sequence continues at coordinate 13,995 of CAZONA010000019.1, read as the reverse complement.
CAGATATTACGACGAATACAAGTCCGTTCACAAGCAGATATGAGGAATACGGGAGATCGGTCTCCCGTATTTTTTATTTTTCCGTGCTTTTGAGTGCGGCGCTGAGGGTGTTTTTCATCAGCATTGCGACGGTCATAGGTCCGACGCCTCCGGGAACGGGGGTGATATAGGAGGCTTTTTTTGCTACCTCGTCGAAATCGACGTCTCCCGAAAGCTTACCGTTCCCGTCTCTGTTCATACCGACGTCGATGACGACCGCACCCTGCTTTACCATATCGGCACGGACGAAATTTGCTCTGCCGACGGCACTGACGAGAATATCCGCTCTCCTCGTGATATCGGCGATATTTTCCGTTTTACTGTGGCAAACGCTTACCGTACCGTTTTCGGCAAGCAATAGGTGCGCCATCGGCTTACCTACGATATTCGAGCGTCCGATGACGACGCATTCCCTGCCGGATATTTCGATGCTCGAGCGTTTCAAGAGCTCGATTATACCGTGTGGGGTGCAGGGCAGGAGCGCGGGCGTGCCGGCGACCATTCTTCCGACATTCATCGGGTGGAAGGCGTCGACGTCCTTTTCGGGATCTATTGCAAGGAGCACTCTCTCGCCGTCGATATGGGACGGTAGGGGAAGCTGGACGAGTATTCCGTGGATATCGGGATCGTTATTCAGCTCCTCGACGAGTGCGAGAAGCTCCTCCGTGGTCGTGCTCTCGGGCATTTTACAGGTTCTCGAATAAAATCCGACCTCGTCGCAGGCACGGCTCTTATTCCTTACGTATATTTCGGACGCCGGATCGTTTCCGACGATGACGACCGCAAGACTGGGGACTATTCCCCTCTCCGCCTTGAGCATCGCCGTTTCTGCGAATATCTCCGCCTTTACCTCGGCGGCGATCGCTTTACCGTCAATTATCCGTGCCATTTTCGTCCGTTTCCGTTGCTTCGGTATTTTCGGTTACCTCGGTCGCTTCGGTGGTTTCGGTTGCTTCGGCGGTCTCGGGTGCGTTTGCGGTCTTTGCGGCTACGGGCATGGGTGCGGGTATGCCGTTTTTCTTAACGTACACGAGTCCGTAGACTATGAGTGCGGTTGCGACTGCGAAGAGCAAAAATCCGAGGAGCTGGGAGACTCTGATTCCCGTGCTTCCGATAAAGAGTGCGTCGGTGCGAAGTCCCTCGATGAACATTCTGCCAAAGCCGTACCACGCAAAATAGTAGAGGGCGTTCTGTCCGTCGAATTTTTTCTTCTTAAAGATGATATTGATGATAACGAAGCCAATGACGTTCCAAAGAGACTCGTAGAGGAACGTGGGGTGTACGCAGACGAGCTCACTCGTGTGAAATTCTCTGATCGTATTATCCGAGCAAAGTGCCATTCGCATAAAGTAGAGGGGGTGGCTCTCCTCGACGAGCGAGCCGTATGCCTCTCCGTTGCAGAAGTTGCCCCAGCGTCCTATCGCCTGTGCGAGCATAACTCCGGGTGCGACGCAGTCAAAGAGCCGTCTCCAGCTTATCTTTTTGATAAAGCAGCAAGCGACGATGGTGATAGCACCTGCGATTATTCCGCCGTAAATTGCAAGTCCGCCGCTGCGGATGTCGATTATATCCGCAAAGGTCTTGAACTCGTGGTCGGAAAATATCACGTAGTAAAGTCTTGCTCCGACTACTCCGAAGAGCAGTGTGAAGATGGTGATATCGGTAAGGTCGTCGACGGATATTCCGTACTGACGGCAGCGGTATGCGGCGTAGGCAAGTGCGATGAGCATTCCGCAGGCGATGATCACTCCGTACCAATAGACGGAAAAGCCGTTCTCACCAAACGGCAGAGTGAAAGCCACATTACTGATATCCCACTCGCCGAGTCCGAGTCCCGGAAATGAAACGGTTACGTTTTTAAGCATTTTGTCCTCCGTTCTGCCCCGTGGGGCAAAATATTTTTTACTTTTTTTTTTTTTATTTTTTTATCATTCCGATCGCAAATCTGTCGTCCGAGAAGGACTCGGTGATGCATTTGCGAACGCTCTCGGGATCTACCGCATCGAGCGCACGTCCGTATTCGAAGATATCGCCCTCCTCAAATGCGGAGCTTATCAGCATATTCGCAATCTCGTCGACGGAATCGAAATCCCTCACGAATTCCGCTCTCATCACACGCTTGATACGCTCGATCCGTCGCCCGTCGATCTCGCCCGTGGCAAGCTCCGAGATGCGTTGCCTGATCCTTGCGACGACCTCGTCGATCCTGTCGCTCTCCACCCAGACGGTATTAAACGCCGCCTCCGCACTTATCGAATAGCCGTAGGAATAGGAATCGTTTATCGCTCCGCTCTCGAGCAGATCCGCATAAAGCTCACCCGATCTCGAGAAGATCAGCTCGTTGACGACGCTCATCAGCGCATCTCGCCTCGTGCGCTCGCACGGATCTGCGTCGGGGGGCGAATCCTTGATATTTATTGCGCCGAGAGTCGTTGCGACGGGCATATTCAATATCAGCTCCGCCGACTCGGCACTCTCCGAATAATCGAACGTAGGGATTGTCGGTGCGTCGCCTCGGGTATCGGTACTTCCGAGAGCTTTCGTTACCTCGTCGTACACGTCGTCCGGCTCGACGTCTCCGCAGACGGCAAGAGCCATATTGGAAAATCTGTAGAAGTCCCCGTAGCATTTTTCGAGCATTTCGGGGGTGATATTTGCGATGCTTTCCTCATCTCCGAGAATATCCTCGGAGAGCTTACCCTCTCCGTAAAGTGCCCTCAGCGAAAGCAGGGAGAGAGCGTCGTAGGGGTTATCACGGCACATTTTTATTTCCTGCACTATCACGGGGCGTTCGCTCTCGACGTTTGCCTCGGTAAAGGAGGGGCTTGCGACGAAGGTGAGCAGCTCGTGAAGCGACGGAAGAAAGCCGTCGATGCAGGTAAAGAAGTAGACCGTTTTATTGCTCGAGGTATACGCATTGGCGTCCGCACCGAGCTCGGCAAGTCTTTCCGTTACGTCTCCGCCCTCGGAATCGAGGAACATCAGGTGCTCAAGGTAATGGGCGATGCCCGAGGGGTATTCCCTTCTCTCGCCGTCGACGGTCGCTCCGCTCTCGTAAAGCGAGCCGAAGTGCACTCCGAGCAGTGCCGTTTTTTGCTTTCTCCTTTTCGGGAAAACGTATATTTTCAGTCCGCTCCCGTGGGTTGCGACATAATATTCCTCGTGCAGTGCGGGATCGGTATATTTTTCGAATTTGTCGTTCATCGGCTCTCGCCCTCCTCTCTTTCGGTGAGGATATAGACCGTATCGAGCGAGAGTCGGCTCGCCGCTCTTGCGACGTCCCGTGCCGTCAGTGCGGCTATTTGCCTTGAAAATTCGTCGGGATCGGGCTTTGAGCCGGCAAGCAGGACGGATAGGCAATAGCGTTCCGTCGAAAACGGCGAATCCGTTACCGTGGCGTAGACGTTACAGAGGGATTTTTTCGCAGCGGAAAGCTCCCACTCCTCTATCTCGCCTGCGGCTATGCTCCGTATTTGGCGAAGTATCTCGCCCCTTGCGGACGTGCAATTATCAAGATCCGTTCCCATACTGACGAACAGAGTGCCCCGTGAGCTGTTATAAGCGGACGAGCATTCGTAGCAGAGTCCTCTCTCCTCACGGAGCGATCTCATAAGCCTTGAGGTTGAGGACGCACCGAACAGCTCGTTGAAAAGGAGCATTGCCGGGTAATCCTCATCGCACCGCATAACGTCGCAGTAAAAGCTCATCTCGAGTCTTGTTTGCGAGATATCGCGGCTCTCCCGTATTACCTGCACCTCTTTGCGCCTCGGCAGGCGGATGGGTTTATTTTCAAAGGAAAGGGGATTTTTGCGTTTATTTTTTTGCAATTCTCCGAGTCTTTGTGCGGTCGGTGCGACGAGGAGCTTCATTTCGTCCTCGGCGCGTTCTCCGACGTAGAGCATCAAAAGCTCGGCGCTGTCTATTATGCGGCGGTAAAGGGAGATGAGCGAGCGTGCGCTTGCCGCATCGGTCTTTTCCCTCGTGCTCTCAAGCGTATCGAATATACCGAGCGGAGCGTAGGTCGCCTCTCGGCACCTGATCGCCGCATAGGAACGGGGATCGTTTATCTCCGAATCAAGACTCGCTATCTGATTTTTCTTCTCGCTCTCGACGTATGCAGGGAGAAATTCCCCGTTTTCGTCGAGCAGGGGCGAAAATAGCATTTCGTTCATCACTCCGAGCGTTTCAAGGAGAGGATCGCATTCTCCGTCGGTATATTCCGCCTTGAGTGCGTCCGCACCGAGTCCGATAAGGCGCAGGGCGTCGGTCTTTCTGTTTCTGAAGCTCACGCCCGAGGTATAGAGCTCGTCGAGGCGTTCGTTGATCGCACGGAGGGTGGGATATTTTTCACATCCTCGCTTCATCACGGAGAGCAGGAGAGAATATTCGACGCTGTTCGTTACGTCCTCGGGAAAGGCGAGCAGCAGCGTGAGCGTTTCGACCTTGAAAAGCTCCGTATCGCACGTAAAAAGATGTGCTCCGTCTCCGATATTCACGCTCTTTATCTCGTGCATTCGTTCTCCCTCCCCCCGAAAATATAAATTCATATTATTTTACAACATTTTTTCATATTTTTCAAGGTTTCTGAGAATTTTATTTGTAAATTATTTATTCACCCTTGCACAAAGCATCAAAATATGATAAAATAGGTGTGAAAATGATGATTTCGGCGAAAGATCGCCCCGAAAATACACAGGAGGTTACTATGAAAAAGGTCTTTACCGTGATGCTTGCGGCACTGCTCGTGATATTGCCGACGCTTGCGGGGCTTATAATATATTTTCTTCCCGAGGACGCCACCGCTCAGCAGGTTGCCATAGTGGGCAGCTTCTACGACGGCGAGGCGGTCAAATTTGATTTCACAAGGACGAAAAACACGACGCTCTGCACCTTCCTTGACACCCTCGAGGAAAATTCCCTGCCCTCGTCCGCCGACGTCTCGTCGCTCAAATACGACAAGGTCTTTTATGCGGACATCACGAAGGGGGACGTCGAGCGCAAGATCACGCTCTATCTTTCGGAGAGCGGATATTCCTATTATTCGGAATCCGACGGAAAGCTCCGCCGCATTTCCGCCACTCATGCGCAGAAAATTTTGAGCTCACCCTACGCCGTCAGCCTTTTCGAGGGTGTAAACACACCTACGCTCACCACCTACTCGGGCGAGGTCGTGCTCCCGAGGGAGAGAAGCTTCAAATACGTTCTCGGCGACGGCATAACCACCAAGGAGGGCAACGGCACTCCGACCTCGTCCGAGGTGCGCACGTACTATTCGAGCAAGACGGGCGTATTCAATTTTTCGAAAAAGCCCGACATCTGCACCGTTAAGGCATACGTCGGCGGCGAGCTTGCATACGACGGACCGCTCTATGAATTTTCGTCCTCCTCTCTGCCCTCGGGTGAGGCGGTGAGATTTGATATCGACGCCACGTGGGTCAAGGGCGACGAAACGTCGAAATTTTTCGGAACGGCGAGCTATTCCTTCTCCGTGGTCTATTCCCCCGCACCGAGCTTCAGGCTCACGGCGACGTCCTGCGTTGCCGGGGATATGATATCACTCAAGGCGTCAAATGTTCGAGATCCCTCTCTCATCACGCTCTCGTCTCCCGACGGGATCGGCGATTCCGTGAGATTTTTCAAATCTTCGAACAGTTATTACGCACTCATCCCGACCGACGTAGACCTCGATCCCGGCAAATACAAGCTCACGCTTCGTTGCGGCGAGACGTCCCAGACGTTTGAAATCTCCGTTGAGGAGCGAAAGAGGGACGTGAGCGGCACGGTCTACGATTCCGCCGTTCCCGTCGGCGAGGAGCAGATCTCGGCGATGCTCGAAAAGCTCTCGGAGATAGGCTCGGTCTGCTCGGAGGACACCCGTGCGGCAGGAAAAAGCTTTATAAATTACGAGCTCGCCTATGCGGATGAATTTACTCTCAAGCTCGGCTACGGCAGGGTTCGCAGCTTTTCGGACGGCGGCAGGCTCGATATGATCGGCATAGAATTTTTCTCGGACGAGGGTGTGAGCGTTCCCGTCATAAACGACGGCACGGTCTGCGCCGTCGGTGAGGATGCGATACTCGGTCGCTACGTGGTCGTGGATCACGGCTGCGGACTCAAGAGCTGGTATTGCAATCTTTCGAGCGTTACGGCACAGCTCGGCACACGGCTCGAGCGTGGCGACACGGTCGCACGCACGGGAAGCAGTGCATGCTACGGGCAGAGCGGATTTTATCTTATAACCACCGTGCTCGATTCCCCCGTATCCCCATATTCCGTTTACGAAAACGGCTTTACGCTCTTTAACTGATACGATATTTCCCCACCTGTTATGCATTTTGAAAAAATACCCCTTGACAGGTGGGGGAAAAAGTGGTAGAATGATTGGAGTAAGGGAGTAGCAACCGCACGGCGGAGCAAGTCAACATACTGACGAAAGTCTGGCTTGCTTTAATATGCAAGACTTACGTATATCTTTTTTGAAGCTATACGTGGGTTTATTTTTTTGCTCACGCACGGCAGGAGGAGTTAATATGGATTTTGAATTTTTTATCGTCAGCATTATGTTCGGCTTCGGGCTTGCGATGGACGCCTTCTCGGTCTCCTTGGCAAACGGAATGAACGAAAAGCGTATGAAAACGGGCAGAATGTGCGAGATCGCCGGGACGTTTGCGTTCTTTCAGGCACTTATGCCGATGCTCGGCTGGGTATGCGTGCACACGCTTCTCGAATTTTTCACGGGCTTTTCGAAATTTATTCCCTACATCGCTCTTGCACTTCTCTCGTACATCGGCGGAAAGATGATCTACGAGGGCATCAAGAAGGATTGCGAGCTTGAGGAATGCGGCGTCGGCTTCTGGGGCTTGATGGTTCAGGGCGTTGCGACGTCGATCGACGCACTCTCCGTCGGTCTTGACATTGCGGAATACGGATTTCTCGAGGCTCTCGTCTCGGCACTCATCATTGCGGCGGTAACGTTTATCGTTTGCATGGCAGGCGTTTATCTCGGCAAGAAATTCGGCAACAAATTAGCCGACAAGGCGAGCGTTTTCGGCGGCGTAATACTCGTGTGCATCGGTATTTACATATTTATAAAGGGTATTCTCGGAATATAAAAAAATCGGAGCGGCAATCGCTCCGATTTTTATTTTACATATTGAAGAGGTCTATCTTTCTTATTACGTAGTTCACCATTCTGCGTCTTATGTAGTTTGCGTTCTCGTCAAGGAAGGCTGCCGCCTCGCCGACACAATCCTCGCCTGTGAGGCGGTACATATTGAGTGCTCTTGCAAGCTCGTCGTCGCCGTTCTGAACAAGGCAATCCTGAATATCCGCAAAATCCGCATCGGGAAGCTCGAAGAACATTCCCCACGCCTTCTTCGAATGGTGCATCTGAAGGTCGGAGAGCATTTTATACGCCACGAGCACACGGAATGCGCACTCCTCGCCGAATGCCTCCTCGCCTCGTGAAAGTCCCTGCTCACGCCAAAGTGCGACGGGCGAGCCGAAAACATCGATTACGTATTTACTCATCTGCTTATCCACTATCTCAAACGTAAGCTGCTCGGGATCTATTCCACGTCTTTTGCCGTTTGCGTTGAGGAAATAATTGAGCGGTCTTTTCTTGCCCCTTGAGGCGGAGACCTTAAAGGTATCGACGTAGGCAAGGTATGCGACCATTGCGCCGAGTATCACGAAAAGTGCGGCAACGACGACGAGAATTATTCTCGTATACGTTTCCTTCATAACGAATGAAAACACTCCGCAGACCGCCGCAAGCGCAAGGCACGCCGCAGCACCCACCCAGAGCAATATATTTACCGTTTTATTTTTATTCATAAAGCATTTCCCCCGACTTAATTATTATTCTTATTTCATTTTATCACAACGTCTCCGATTTTTCAATAGCAAACGGGGATTTTTTTATCATTTGAGGTCGTATTTTTTATATTTGACGTCGAAATACACTCTTCCGCTCGACATTGCGTCGTCAAAATCCGAGAGCTCCATCCCCTCGAAGTCGTAAAAATACACCTCGCAGTCCTCGGGGATCAGGGTAAAGAGCGAATATTCCTTCCTCGGCGCACGTCCGTCCGAGCCGAAGATCACGACGTTGCTGTCCGATATCTGCTCGGCGAGGCGTCCCGACGCTTCAAGGTGCGTGCCGAAGGTGGGGCGCTCGATGAGGGTGAGCTTACTTTCCCCAAAGGTGAGGCTTATCACCACGCTCGGATGCGTGTATCCCTCGCCGTAGGCTCGCTCGCTCACGAGGAGCTTTCCGTCGAGCAGGTCAAGCTCCTCGCCGGCGGAAAAGAGGTATGCGTCCGTTCCGACCTCATCGAGGACACGGACGATGCTTCGCATGGCGGTGAGCTCCTTTTCGTTTTGCGGAATCGGCAGATAGACCGCACGCACGAGGTAGTCCCTGCATATACGTCCGAGCGTTACTGCGTGGTACGAATGGTAATGCGTCAATATCACGCCGTCGATCTCGGTAAAGCAATTTTCCCCGGCAAGTGCGACTGCGTCGTAGAGTGCCCCTCCCCGTCCGTTTGAGGCGTCGCAGAGGTAGACTCCGTCATTTGAGGAGAGCACGAGCGCATCGCCCTCGATATATTCCGCACGGACAGTATCCGAGCGTGATATATAAGCTCCGAGGACGCTAACGGAGAAAACGAACACAAAGCAGAGGCAGGGTATTCCGAGGTATGAAATCCTTTTGAGCTTTATCCCGAATAGCACGAGCGAGGAGATGAGCAAAAGAAAGGTGCAGACTCCGACGGCGAAATATTGAAGCGAGACTACGACTCCGTCCCACGAGGATATTTCCGAGCAAGCCCCGAGCATAAGTGAGCCGACGGCGTTTGTGATGGCGGAAACCGCATTGCATAGATATGCGAGGGGCGGAAATCTTGAGAGCAGCAATGCGGCAAGGGCAAGTATCATAAATATCTCGCAAACCGCACCCATAAAAAGATTACTTACGAAGGTGGCGAGGCTGAATTCGCCGAAAAAGATATATATAAGTGGGAGCGTACAGACCGTTACGCAGACCGAGGAAAGCAAGCTCCCTGCTATCTTACGTCCGACGGCGAGCAGTAGCTCGACGAAAAATCCGTGCTCGGTGGGGCTTTTTTGATTTTCGATATGTCCGACGATCATTACGGAGGCGATGACTCCGAAGGTGGATGCGAACGAAAGCAGAAGACTTGCGTCGAACACGGCGCTCGGGGATATGAGGACGATGAGTGAGACCGATGCGAAGAGTGCGGTCATTGAATCCCCTCTGCGACCGAGCAGATATGCGGCGTAGACCGCCCAGAGCATCAGCATTGCTCGGCAGGCGGAGAGCAAAAAGCCCGTCAGGGCGACATAGAATATCGAGCAGGCGGCGAGAATTATTACTCTTGCACGCTTCGGAACGAACATTCCTCGTAGCAGGACCTCGAGCAGTCCTATGAGTATTGCCACGTGCATACCGCTAAGTGCAAGTATGTGGTACACCCCTGCCCGTCTGAAATCACGGAGCGTATCACGGGCGAGCAGCTCCCTGTTTCCGAGCAGGAGAGCACTTGCGAGCGAGCCGTATTTCGTGCCAAGCTCGGTACGGAGCAAAGCGGACAGCCGTGCATTGAGCGATGCGAGGGCAAGCGTCGGCAGAGGCTCGCCGTCGCAAAGGCGGATCGACTCCCCGGACTTGATGACGGCGACGAGGGTTTCCGAAATCTCGCCGTAGGAATTTTCCTCAAGGTATTCACCACGGGGCAAGATATTTACGTCAAGCTCGACGAGATCCCCACGCTCAAGCACGGGATCGAATTCCGCAACGACGCTTATCCGAGTCGTTACGTCCTCGCCGTCCACGCTCTCGGTGCGCATCACGAGCTCCGAAAAATAATCCGTTCGCTCGACCACCTCCACGACGTATCCGCACACAGTGTGCTCGCCCGAATATTTTTCGCAGAGCGCATCGGCGACGCAAAACGACACCTCACCCCGAACGCAAGCGAGAAGTGATGCAAAGATAAGCAGGGCGACGACTGTGCGAAAATTGACGCCTCTCGTCTTTTTCTTCCCGAAAATCAGGCAAAATACCGCTATTGCAAGAGCGAATATCAGAAAAAATATAAAATTTCTTTTTTTCGCATAGATTGCCGAAAACGCAAGAAATACAAGGGATATCGGCACTAAATATCGTCCTTTGAATGCGTTCATTTGCCCCTCCCGAGAAAAATTTTCAAAATTATCGTTGACAAATATAAAAAAACTGTGTATAATAGGACAGACTGGGGTGTTAAGTTGCTTTTACATACGTTACACATGCCCCGCTTATTTAATGATTACAATTCTTTAAGGAGATCACTATGTTTGAAAAGGTAAAACAAATTCTTGTTGAAGAGCTTCAGGTCGAGGAGGATCTTATCACCCTTGACGCCGAGCTTACGAATGACCTCGGTATCAATTCCATCGAGCTTGCAGACCTCGTTATGATCTGCGAGGATAAGTTCGATATTGAGATCAGCGATGAAAACATCGGACAGTTCGTAACCATTCGCGACATCGTTAATTATCTCGAAACACTTTGAAACACAACTAAAAAATAAAACGGTCGTGCAGACCGTTTTATTTTTTATCCCTTTGCCTGCGTTCTTTGAAGAATGAGTTGAGCAGCTCCCGGCTCTCGTCGGCACAGAGTCCCGATTCGGTGCGCACACGGTAAAGCAGGGGGTAGGAATTGAGATTGAGCACGCTACCGAGAGAGCCTGCCCTCGGATCTCCGAGTGCGTAGCAGACCGCTCCGAGCCTTGCGTTGAGTATCGCTCCGGCGCACATCGGGCACGGCTCGAGGGTAACGTAGAGCTCGCAGTCGGAAAGTCTCCATCTTCCGAGCCGCTCACACGCCCGCTCGATCGCAAGGATCTCGGCGTGTGCGATAGCAGAGCCGTTCGCCTCACGCTCGTTATACGCTTCGGCAACGATCTCGCCCTCTCTCACGATCACAGCCCCGACGGGCACGTCCCCTGCCAAAGCGGCAAGGCGTGCAAGCTCGAGGGCTCTTTTCATATATTTTTCATCCATATTTACACCATAATAAAGCTCATAAGGAAGTACATCAGGGTAACTCCGAGGCAATACAGCACGAACAGTATCATCATCGGTGAGAAAAAGCCATGCGTCAGTTCCTTTTTCGAGAGCGGAGCGACCTCCTCGCCGTTTTCATCACGTTTCATAACGGTCGGATCAAAGACTCTGCCTCGCTTTGAAATATAGACGAGGAATGCGACGAGGGAAGCTGCGCCGAATATCCAGATAAAGAGGTCGGCGTAGCCCGAAAAGCTGTTATACGCACTCGTCGAGCACCTTGCGGCGATTATCTCGCCGGCGGCACTTATTCCGTTATTTATGAAATGCAGGAGCACGGAGCAGAGGATATTATCCGTTTCGAGATATATCCACGCAAGCAAAAGTCCTGCGACGAAGGTATAAAGAAGCTGCTCGGCGTTCGTGTGCATAAGTGCAAAGAGTATTGCGCTTACGAGCATTGCCGTTCTCTTGCCGTAGATCTTAAGAGATCTGCAGATCGTATATCTGAAAAGCAGCTCCTCGACCGTGGCGGGTATTATTGCGATATAGATAAAGTAAATGACCGCCTTCCACGGCGTGCTCAGATCCGTATTCCAAAAATACTGCTGTGTGAAATCCGAATAATCCGAGAAGGAATTGAGTATTGCGTAGCTTATATTCGCCGTGAGCGTTGTAAGGCAAAGCCCGATGCCCATGGCGAAGGGGATCATATATTTCGGCAGTCCCTCGCTCTCCTCGGGCTCGTAGATCTCACGCTCCGCATTTTTGCTCATTGAATTAAAGAGCAATATCGGCACGCAAAAGCCGACGGCGTAGACCACGCAGTCGCCGAGTCTCATTACGTAATCGAGTGCGACGGATGCGCCGACAAGCTCGGTTATCAGCTCCTCAACGAAGGTAAGTCCCGTCGCAAGCACACCGAGGAGCACCTGATTGACTATAAGTGCGATGGCTATCCTCGTTATCAGCGAGGAATAGATCTTTTTGCTTTGTTTATTCATATTCACTCCGAGATCTCGTAGGAAATTATGTTATCCTTGACGTAAACTATCTTATCTCCTCGCAAATAAAACCGAGGAACACGCTCGCCTATGGCGCAAACGAGCTCGTAGCCTATCGTGCCGTTTATGCGTGCAAGCTCCGATACGCTCACCGTTTCGCCGCCGTCGCTTCCTATGACCGTAACGTAATCGCCGGGGCATACGTCCACAACGTCGCTGACGTCGAGCATGAGCTGATCCATGCAAACTCTGCCGACGATGCCGACTCTCTTGCCCCCAACGAGCATTTGCGTGCCGTTTTCGGAATTAGAACGCCAAAAGCCATCCGCATAGCCGACGGGAACCGTGGCGATGAGCCTTTTCGACGGTGCACGGTAGGTGCAGCCGTAGCTGACCGTGTCGCCCACGTCTATCTCCTTGACCATTGAAATTACGGATCGAAGGCTCATTACGGGCTTCAATTCACCGCAACCGCCGACCTCTCCCGAGGGAGCGATTCCGTAGAGCACGACTCCGGCTCGAACCATGTCGAGATGGTATTCGGGATAATCAAATGCGGCGGCACTGTTTGCACAGTGGCGAATTTCAAAGTGTACGCCCTGCTCGGCGAGTGCATTTACCGTATCGGTGAAGCGTTCAAACTGCAATTTTGTGAATGCCCTGCCCTCTTCTCCCTCGTCCGCCAAGGCAAAATGCGTAAACACGCCCTCGGGAACGAGTCCGCCGAGGCGGCACGCCTCAAGGATCGGGGAAGCTGCAAGCTCCGTGCCGTGAACGCAGTCAAATCCGATGCGCCCCATGCCCGTGTCGAGCTTTACGTGTATCTTAACGGAAGCACCGCACGCAAGCGCACTGCGTGAGAGCTCCTTTGCATACTCCGAAGAAAATACCGTCTGCGAAATACCGTTTTCCGCAAGGATCGAGGCACACGAGACGGGCGTGTAGCCGAGGATCAGAATGGGTGCGGAAATTCCTCCGCTGCGGAGCTGCATTGCCTCCTCAATATTCGAAACGGCGAAAAAATCCGCTCCGAGACGCTCGTAGAGCCTTGAAAGATACACCGCTCCGTGCCCGTAGGCGTTGGCTTTCACAACGCAACAAAGCTTTACACCGGGGGCGAGCCTTGAGCGGATCAGCCTGAAATTCGCCTCAGCCGCATCGAGATCTATCTCAGCCCAGAATCTTTTCCTTTTGGATATGTAATTGTCCTCCAGACCGATCGCCTCCCGAAAAATACCGTTGTTGTGCATATATTTTATCATACCCCCGACAAAAAATCAATCCCCAAATTAAAATATATTCACCATAGACGAAATATTTTCGCAGATGGGGGGAAATTGAGGTGGAAATAGCACCGACATAGCATAACCGCACCTGAAAGTTGCCGCCGCACGAATAAAAATTTTCGCCGCACTAAATTGGTGTCGCCCCTAATAAAAGTTTTTGCTCCGCTTTTTTTCAAAAAGCGGACGCCTGCGCGGCGTGAGCGCAAATCGGCTCTTTCTTTTTTTGCAAAGCTTTTTTTCTTTGAGCCTATACTCGCAAAGAAAAAAAGCGTCAACAAAGTCTTCGTGTCTCCCCCACCGTCGCCTTTCCTCCGAAATTCACCTAATTCTGCGTAGATTTAACGACCGCACCCTCGGAGCGAGTGGGCGCAGAAAATAGACAGCACGCCGATAGATTTTTTGATGTACAAAGGGTTTATCGTTGTCTCATCGTAGGGCGGGGGCTTGCTCCCGCCGCTTTTTAATTCAAACTAACATCAATACAGACGGCGAAAATCTCACCATTTTATAAATTTTAGTTTTATTTTGAATCCGGCGGGAGCAAGCCCCCGCCCTACGAAAAAAACAATATAAATCTAATTCAATAC
>CAZONA010000018.1:1669-17636 GCA_964581025.1 uncultured Lachnospiraceae bacterium | reverse complement strand
CCGTTGCCGCAGTAATACGACACCACAAAATACGGCATCGTCTGCAATGCCGTTTTGAAAACATCACTGAACATTCGCTCGCCGGTAGTCAGCAAAGCGTCCTGCTGCGCTTCCCAGCGGTTGACGCGCTCCGCAAACTCGGAATAGCTCTCCAGCCTCTTGGTGAAAGCGTTCTCCGTCGGCTGACCGGCTATGCTCAGCACGATATCCGTCGCCGCACGAAGCGGCTTGACCACAAAGCTGTCGGGAATCGATATCAGCGCCGACGACGCGTCGTTCACCAGCATATTGCGGCGCGCAATTCGCTCTCGCGCCACCGGCAGCTCCTGCAGGATCGAACCGTCATTCTGCTTTTCGGTTTGTGCCTTGACCACCGCCTGCATGACCTGCGGATCCGCCACATTCAACTCCATCGGGTTTTTCGCTCCCGAAGCATAGTTGTCCGCCCAATGCTGAACCACCGCGCTTTTGGCGGCGGCTATTTTTTCGGAGCGCTCCTTCTCCCGTTGCTCCTGATACGCTTGATAGTCGGCAACCGCCTGATTGTAATCGTCGGCGTCGGAAAACTCCGCATATATCTTGCGCCGTTGCTTTAATCCGTTCAGCACGTCCGTGTAGGTCGCGTCGTCCCAGCCGAAGTAATCGGAACGACGATAGTTCTCCGCGGCGTTAATCAGCGTATCCATGGCTTCCGTCGTTTGCCATTCGTTGGCCTTTTCGACTGCCGCTTTGAAGGCGGCGTGACGGTCGATTTGCGTATTCACCACAAAATTGTTCAGCGAATCCCGATTTGCCTGCAACCACCCGGCCGTCACCGCCGAATCGGCGCGACCGCTCCCGGTGTTGATCTGTAACGTATCGCGAAGCTGCTTCACGGAATCGGCTGTTACGCTTTTTCCCAATGCCGCTGTTGCCGACAATTCCTGCATCGTTTTCTCCCTTTCCGCCGACGTTGTGCTTTTCGCCGTCCGGTCGTTTACTTTTTCGTGCCGCTGTTCGCATACCCCGCCAGCTCCGTTTGGGTAAATCCGGCCTTGTTGAATATTTCCGCCTTTTCCGTATCCGTCAGGCCGCTCTCCTCCAGGATGCGCTGTGCATAGTCGCGCCGTATCTCGGCGGCGGAGGAGGCGGCAGTGCCGAACTTACGATTGTAAATCCGGATGCCGTCCGCATCCCGCGGCAGGGTCAGCGCGTTGGCAAGATGGGTCAGATACACGTTTTCCTGCCCGTTTCCGTAACGCACCGCGCTGTAATCCTGCCCGGCGTTTGTCACCAGACTTTCCACGAAGGCTGCTGCCGAGCTGGCGGACAGGCCGTCCTTCTCCATCAGCTTTTCCTCCAGCTCGTCACCGGAAATGGTCATCATCTTATTGGCGGCGGCATCATAATACTTGAAATACGTGCTCACATACGACGAACCGTCCGCCCGGCGTCCATAGCCTTTCCCGGCCAGCTGGTACCCTTTGGCGGAATACAGCTTGTCTGTGCTGTTGCTTTCCTTAACCGCCGTTGCCTGCGCCTTCTTCTGCTGCAGCTCGATAATCTCCTTGTCGTATGCCAGCTTTGCCTCGTAATCCTTGTTCGTCGCCGTCATGGCATCGGACAACGTACCGGCGCTGTAGCTGGCGACGTTGCTTTGTACGGCTTCGTCGATCTCGTTGATCGATTCGCGTCGCGTGTTTTCCACATCGCGTTTGTATTCGGCCAGTGATTGCTTCAGCGAATCCACCGCCGATTGCCGCTGTAACGAGGCCGCCGCATTTCGGTTGCCGGCGGAAAGCTCTACCGCCGTCTGCTGAGTCATGCTCGCCCCGGAACGGGACAATCCCAAATTGGTCAGCGTCTCCTGAATCCGACGCTTGTCCAGCTCCTTTTGAACCGCATTGGTATCCACCACGTCGCGGTAGCTTCGATCCAGCTCCCCGATTTGAAGCGCGGCGTCCCGTTCGGCCTGCTCCACCTGCTGATCCAGCTTGGTGTTTACCTCCGTTTTTTTGGCTTCGCCCAGCTCCTTTTGCTTTTTCTCATACTCGGAATTCAGCTGTTCGGCCTTAGAAAAATAGTCGGTGGCCATCTATCGGATCTCTCCCATCGCTTCATAATTGATAATCATCGTACCCACTGCCATGCGGCAGGTGCTGTTCAATTCAAAGCCGAAGGAGCGGACACGGACCATATTTGTGCGGATCCGTTGCGGTGTCGGCTCCCCGGTATCGGTCAGCACCACCGTATCGGCACGGTACTGCCTGCGACTGCCGTCACAATATGTCAGATGCGCCGTTTTGCCTGCCTCACCGGCGATTTGAAGATACATGGAATCCACACGCTTGTACCGCTCGGCACGGCCCATGTCAAACAGCTTGGTAGAAAAGCTGCTTTGAATCGGCCGTTGCTCCGTCTCACCGTAGCACGTGTCCGCCGTACCGTCGTTTTCAAGCACCGATAGATGCTTTTCCGTAGGTGAGGTGCTGCCGACGATCACCGTCGTGTCGTGCACACGCACCAGCGCCTCCAACGGCCATGACGATTCCCAGCGGTGCCACACGACCGCCCTTTGCGCCTTTTCGTCACTGCTGTAGCTGCCGTAGTATTGAAACCCGTAGGACGAAAAATCCATGGCATAGATTGTGCGGTCACCGATCAGGAGCAAATACTGCTCCTCATACCGCGTCGCACTCGCCTGCTGTAGCCGTGCTTTTCCCGCCGCTCTTAAACGGTCTCCTAGCTGTAAGGACAGGCATCGCAGATTGCGTTCGTTGTAAACGCCGCTGCTGAACAAGCCGTACACGCGCCCGTCGCTGTTCAGCCACACCAGTCGGTTGTGGCACAGCTGAATGGTGTTCGGACAGTCGCACCCGATTTCCGGATGAATCTGCATCATCGGAAACATCACCGCCGCCGCCTCGATATCCACCGTTTCCTGCGATTCGACGCTGTCGGCGCTGATTGCACCGCCTTGTACGTAGGTCGTGTAAAACAGCGAGCACTCCTTAAAGATGACCAGCATATCGTTCTGCTTGCCGAAGGCGGTCACCGCATCGGTGTCCTCACCGACGTAGGCATAATTGTTTTCGGGAAAATACAGTGGATCGTTCAAGGCGCTCCAGTGCACCAGGTTGGGACAGTCCGCATTGCCGCCGACAAACAGCCGCGTGCCGCCGGTAAGACCCGCCGAGCCGCCGCCATACCACGTCGAAAACCGCATATTCAGAATGGTATTACGCGCCGCCTCACAGGTGCCGTCGGCACGCTTCACCCTGACCACGATATTGTTGTCCACACCCTCCGGCAACGCGATGGCTACCGTCGGGTCTGCCTCCGCCGTGATCCCGGACGTAGGCAGCTCATAAAAATAAAAGCTCCCGTTGAGCTTGTTATACGCCACGCCGCAGTCCTGGACATTTCCGGTGGAATCATCCAGATACAGGCCGGTGGCGGCATCATAGTGCAATGTATGCGACATCTCGACGTAGGTGCTTTCTCCGCGAACCGTCGCCTTATACAGCACCTCCGTCACGTCATCCCCGGCGGTCGGCAGGAAAAAATATTTGCCGTCACCCGTGGTAAACGTAGCGCTGTACTCGTCGGAAAGCAGGTTGTACGGCTCCAGCTGATCGCCGTTCACCACGCGTATTTCCGTATCCTGCGCCCGACCGTTCATCAGCACCGTCGGCACATACGGCGTTTGCCGCGTCCAATTCCACGACGACTCCGACAGCCCGAACACGCCGGTGTTATAGGCGGTGTCGCCCTTCAGAAACGCCAGCACATTGTCCTCGGATTCGATCGTCGGCCGATCGCTGTTAATGGCCGCCAGCATAATGTTGGTCGAACCGCCGCTGTTTGATCGCACATGGTTACTGCGCGTTCCGTCCTCGTGCAGAAGGGTCACAAAATCGCGGTGCTCCGAATGGGCGATCACATACCCGTAGGCTCCGATCGAGCCGCAACGAGTGGTGTGCGGCGGCTCCTCGTAGGAAAACCGTTGTGTCCCCTTCATCGCCGGTCGTGTTTTCAGCGCTCCGTTTCGGTACCACATATTGACCGAATCGGACAGCTGGTTATCGGCAATACGGTGTGCCGGCACGGCATAGTTGATGCCGCCGTTCAATTCGGGAACCGAAACGCGGTATCGCGTTACCTGCCCTGCTCCGGGATATTGCATCGTATTCTCCCCTTTATGCTCCGGTGATTCGCGGCATACAGTCCGCCACGCGTTCCGAACGGATACACGCCGCCGATCGCCGCTGATTATACAGCGTCGCATACAGCGATTGGTTGTCAACGTCGCCGTCGGTTTGTGCCACCAGCATCGCCACGCCGTAGATCATGCTGTTCATCACCGTGTGTGTCTCCAATCGCACCGCTTCGGTCATCGAGGATAACGGCACAAACTCATCTGTGCGCTGAATTTTCCACAAATCCGCATAGATTTGGTTGACAATCGGCAACGAGCGACGGTAAAGCTCCGCGTTATTCAGCGCCTCAACGGTGCCATGGGCATTCGTATAATTCAGCAGCATCAACGCCTGACGAAAAATATCCTGTCCCGTCATCGCTCGCGCCCTCCTGTCTGTTGCTTGATCTGCTTCAGGTAAGTACGTAGTCTCATCTGCAATTCCGCCTTTCTGGCAGTCGGCTCAAAGGTAATTCCGATAAACGCCAGCACCTCACGCAGCTGAGCCACCGTGCCCACCTGTGCATACCAGGACAGATACTGTCCCTTATATTTGAGTGACGACGGCTGAACGACCGTCGGCGCCTCGATCGGCACGGATACGCCGCTCACCGCCTCTCTCGGCGGCTCCTCTGTCACCTCGCGCCAGCCGGCGGCCAGCAGATGACGAATGGAGCCGCTGTCGCTTACCTGCTTAAACGCCGTCCGATATGGATTGCACAGTCTCATTCGGCACCCCTCCTATTGTCTGCATCGCCTGCTGCAGCATGGCGCTCTGCCGCTCCGGCGACAGGTTGTCAAACAGGGCGCGGCTGTCGGAATCCAGTCCGGCCAGCACCTCGTCCGGCGTCGGCGTCACCGTTTCCGCCGGGCGTGAACGCATCGGCTCCTGTGCCGCCTGTGCCGACAGCTCGTCGGCCTTCTGCAATTCGCGGATCAGACCGTTGACGTCCGGGACCGTCCCCTTTGGCAAGCGCTCCAAATACTGCAGCACGTTGATGACCTTGGCTCCGAACAGATTGTCCAGCGTGCGGATCGACTGGCTTTCGCTCCACAGCGTCGAGGCACCGACGTCCACCCTGGCGCTTATTAACAGATCGCGATACCGCGCCCCGTCAAACGGCAGATACCACGTACTGCCGCGTTCCTCGATTTTAAGCTGACGTGCGCCGTACTGCATCACCCAAAACTCCGCCCAGATGCGCGCAATATCTTCGATGAAGGAGTAAAACCGGTTTTGCACCGTCTGCATCGGCATCATCGCCGCCTCCCGCACCGCAATGATCGCCGAGGTGTTGTCCGGGCGAACATCGCCCAACGCACTGTCGTTGGCGCCGCTCTGTGTCAGCGTGTTGGCGATCAGTGACGCCACCATATTGTCAAAGGCCGGCGAAAAATTGGGCGGATTCAGATAACGCATCGACGTCTGCACGTCGCTGACACCGCCGTGCACCTTGATGATCTGCCCCGGCTCGTTGGTAATGGCCTGCTGAATGGTATCGCCGTTGACCACCAGCATCGGCATACCCATCATCATGACCGCCCACACCGAAGCGGTCAGCATACGGTTGATTGCAATCTGATTGGGAATCAAATAGGTGATCTCGCTCTCACCGTAAATACAGTTGCGCCGCCGTTCCCAGCGAAACAGTGTCACCGGATACAGCCGAATCCCGATATTCCACGGACGGCGAACGGTGGCACCGCG
The DNA here is from genome assembly GCA_964581025.1 of uncultured Lachnospiraceae bacterium. Lineage (GTDB taxonomy): Bacteria > Bacillota > Clostridia > Oscillospirales > CAG-272 > RGIG4608. The sequence continues at coordinate 11,751 of CAZONA010000018.1, read as the reverse complement.
ACACACCTGTACCGCCTTGATGACGTACGAGCCGTCCTCCTGCCATTCCTTGTACAGCTTGGTCAACAGCCACGTGCGCCGCGAATCCGTCTGCTCCACCCGACCGTAATCGCCGGCCTGACTGCCGTAATCGGCATCTGAACGAATGGCGTCGATCTCCTCTGCCGGACGACGGTTGGCACGCGCGATCCGCCTGATCTCCTCCACACCGCACCGCTTTGCCAAAATAATATACGGTTGCTTTTGCACGTCGTCGCAGGAGGGGTCACCGAAATAGACGTTTTCCACGTCCAGCACCTCGCAGGCAATATCGCCCCGAATCGGCAGGTGACGGCTCTCGTCGGCATACAGCCCCGTGCTGATGGACTCATCCCAGTAGGTGTATAACACGCCGGTGCCTGTTACATAGGCATTCCGCAACGCCTGCTCCTTCAGGTCGTCCAGCTTGACACGCTCGGCGGTCACGCGGAAATAATCCGACAGCGCCGACATAATCAGGTTGACCTCCTCGTTTCCCGGAAGCGACTCATCGGACGGAAATGCCGCCTCGTTTATGCCGGCCGACATATCCTCGCGCAGCTTTTGCACGCGGTTTTTCAGATCCACGGTGTTGGGAATCCCGTCAGCGGTGTAGTTGACCGAAACCGGGCTGGAGGACACCACGGCCATTTTATAATCTCCGATTCGCTTGATGACATTGTGCCGTACCAACGGCCGTTCGTTACCGCACCGCGCGCCGTGCCATTGATCGCCCACCATAAAGCGCTCATTGACACGACCCTGCTCGTACAGCCCCCGTGCACCCAAGCCCGATTTATAGGTTACCCCCTGCTCATATTCCGAAAAAATACGTCCGACATCGTACCAATGCTTCATACGCTTCCTCCTTGTGGTGCCGACCCCGGGAATCGAACCCGGATCCGTGCCCGTAACGACAGCCGCTCTCCCTTGAGCTAGATCGGCATAGCGGAGGCGCCGCCCGGCGGCAGCCTCCTTTGAGATCAATAGGTATAGGCGTAGATGCCCGACTTCTGACTCTTTTTCACGAGCAGATCATAGTACAACCGATAATCGAACTTGTACGCATCTGCCTTCTGGTTTTGATCCGGCGAGAAGGTGCGTACCTTTTCGGTCTTGCGAACCAGAGAGGCGCCCGATTTGGGCATCACCAGGGCGCCGATGCTCTTGGCGGAGCCGGTCGGCTTGAAGCCGCCGTCGGTCTCGCCGCCGGTAGCACCGTCAAAAAAGTCGTACGCCGTTTTCATACGCGCCGAGGACACCGGCAGGATCGCCACGTCGTCGATGTACTTGATGCGCGTATTGATCGAGCCCTTTTTGAAATCGTCCATTCGCAGATAACGGGCAATTTCCGGGGTCGCCATCAGCGCGTCGTGGAGCGTCGGGTCCAGAAACGCTACCAGCGCTTCATCGTATCCGACCGCATCGCGCACCTTACTGATCAGCGTCCGAATCAGCGCAAAGGCGCCGTTGGCAACGGTCTGCTCACCGCCCAGCTCCACCGTTTGATTGGCGGAATCCGCCACACCGGCCAGTTTGGACAGACAATAGGCATCCACCTCCGGCACCACCTTGGTGCGGACAAACTCGCCCAACACCTGTCCCGCCAGATTCGCCACGCCGCTTTCGTCCTCGTCCTGTGCATCCAGCATAAACGAGCGACCGCGATCCTGCGACAGGGTGTAGGAGGTATTCGTTACCGACACCGAGCCGTCCGCAAAGCCGGTGCTGCGATCGTAGTCGCCCAGACCCGCCAGCTCCATATCCGGAATCAGCACCGTGTGAGCGCCGACAAATTTGGCGCGCAGTGCGTTATCGGTGAAAAAGCCGGTCACCGCACTCTGTACAAACATCTTGTCCAGCTCCTCCGTGAGCTTGGACGCATAGGTAATTTCATTGGCCATAGTTCTTCATCCTTTCTGTTTATGTGCCCCAAAGGCCTTTGAGTAAAGCCGCCTCGACCGACGATACAAACGGCGCACCGCCGGACGCCTGTGCTCCGGTGCTGGCCCTTGCCGCCGTCGCCTGATCCGCCCTGACGCGGTCTGCCCTCACACGCTCCCGATGCTCGTGCCGCAGTTGAGCGTCCAGCAAGGGAATCCCGTGCTCCACGGCCTCCCGCACCACGGACCTCGGCAGCTGTCCGAAGTCGGAATACTGCGGAAACTCTCGCCGCAGTGCCTCAAATTCTTCGGCCATGCGCCGGGTAACCGCTTCCTCCGTTTCATTCTCCTCGTTCTTTTCGCGCTCCAGCAGACTTTCATACGCCGCCTGGTGCTTTTTCTTCTCCAGCTCCAGCAGCTCTCCGGCGATCTCCTCGTCTCCGCAACGCTCCATCAACCGCGAAAACAGGCTTTCCTCGTGTTGACGTCGGATCGCTTCCACAAATTCCGCCAGTGTTTTTTCCTCCGATGCGGCAACGTATTTCAGCGTGTCGAGCAAGGGTGAGATCGCCTCGTATTTCATGCCCTTTTGGGCATACGTCGTCGCGGATTCACGCGACAGCGACCGCAGCTGCTTGTTGAATTTCACCGTCAACAGCTGCTCATCATCGGAAAGCGGGGCGGTGTCCTGCGCCGGCTCTGCCGACTCCGTTTCGTGCGTGGTAGGCTCGATTTCAGAATCACCGCCGCTCGGCTCATTCGGCACCGCATCGCACTCCGCGCCCACCGGGTCATTGTCCGGCAACGTCCCGGCTTCGGCAACGGATAAGATTTCTTCCATGGCTTTCGTCTCCTTTCGCTCTGGTTGGCGAATTATTCGTTTTCCTCACCCTGTGAAGAAAATCCATCGTAGGTCATAAAATTTTGATACTCGCGCAGTGCTTTTCGCGCGCGTCGAAGCTCCGCCTCGACGGTATCGGTCGGCCGCGCCGTCTGCTTCGGCGGTCGCCGCCGATAAGCTGTCAGCAAAGCCCCCGTCAAAGCGCCGACGACAAAGCACAAAAAATACGTCACTATTCCCATCCCCCTTGAAAATCACGTGCCGTCACCCCACCGCGAAGCAGCGCGTCGTCCGATGACCGCGACCGCTTGCGCGTGACCTCCGGCTCTGTCGGATAAAAGAAGGTCAGCTCCTCCATGGCATAGCGCAGGGCGTCCATCAGGTGATTGTTTTTATCCACCGGTCTTACCTTGCCGCTGTGATCCGTCTCCCTGCCCCAGCTATAGGACGACAGCTCCGCCACCGTATTGTGACAGCAGGGACGGACAACGATATGGTACTGCTGGAGCATATCGATTCCATAGCGCACCGAATCGGGGCCTTTATCGGCACTCACCAGTCGGGTAATGCCCAGCCGCCGCAATTCGTCGTTGGATTTCGGCTCGGCACTGTCGGCACGAATCCGTTCCTTGGAATACCCCTTGCCCACGATCATGGCGGCAATCTGATTGTTCAGCATCCGCGCTTCGTAGTGCTCGTCGTATATGTACAGCTGCTTATCCACCGGATTGACCGCCGCCGCAATGAATGCCGTGGGGTCGTTGGTGTAGCCGTAATCCAGTCCGAACACATGCTTGTATTTCCACTGCTCCGGCAAATCGTGTACGCGGAACTCGCGCACCTCCCAGTCGTCGAACACCAGACCGTCGGTCACGCCCCACTCACCCAGCCCGGCAACGGCATAGCGCCGTGGATTGTCCCGCTTCATTCGCTCAAAGACGGCACGGTCGGCGTCGTCCAGAAACTCGTTGGTCAGGTAGGTCGTGCTGAACACGTCCACATTGCTTTGCTCCCGGTCGAAAAAGCGCGCCTTGAGCCAGTGCGTTTCACTCCACGGATTAAAGGTGAGCGTGGTCTGCTTAAACAGCGGCGGAGGCACCTGTCCGCGCGGCACCGAGAGGTCGAAGGTATCAAATTCTTCCTCATCGGCAATTTCAAAGGCCTCCTCCACCCAGACCCAGCAGAGGTAACCGCGTGTGACGGTGGTGGAGGCGATCTTGTACACATTATCAAAGCCGCGAAACAGGATCTTCTGACCGGTGGGCAGGTAGGTCAGCTCCAACGGGCTGGTGGTGGCACGCCACAGATGTGAGACGCCGAGACGCTCGATCGCCCAACGAAGCTGGGCGAAGGTGCTGGTGCGGTGGGTGTCCATGACGGCGCGGATGACCAACAGGTTGGCATCGGGGTACTGCATCAGCCGCACGATGAAGTTGAGCGCGGTCGTGGCGGATTTTTTGGACGCCTTGCCGCCCTTCAGCACGCGGTACCGCTTGGTAGAACGCCAAAATGCACCGTAGCCGCTCCCCACCGTCCGCGCCACGTCGATCTGTATCGTTTCCGCCATGTCAATCCAAAACCGTATCCGTCCCTACAAAAACAACCGGAACCAGATCGACCCGGCTTTGCGGCGTATCCACCATACCGTGATTGACCTTGCCCTGAAACATATAGCCGCTGACGTTGCCCTTATCGGAGAGCGCATCAAACAAATCCGCTCGACATTCCTGCTTTGCCATTTTTAGTGCGTGCGCGATCGACCGTCTGTCCGCGTCCTCGCCGTCATAGCTCATCAGCCGCGACAGCTCCTCGTGACCGACGCCCAAAAAGACGGCAACACGATCCAGCTGGAGCGGTTTTCCCAGCAGTTGTGCGTGCTCACGTGCTTTTTCAATCGCCGCATACACCTGATCCGCATCACGGATTTCCGATACTGCCACCGTTTCATCTCTCCCCTTCCTCCGTACATTGTAGCGTGTGTACCGACGTGTCTTGCAAGTGGTCACCTGCAAGCAGACAAAAGCCCTGCTCACACACCGCGGAGCAGGGCTTCGTCATTCGTATTCGGGTACATAAATATTCAGCGCATCCAGGCGTGTCTTTTCGATCGCATATTCCGTCTTAAAATCCCGTTCGCCGTTTTGTCGGCACAGGCGCCGAAGTGCCCGCTGGTGAATCCGATAGGTGTACCGCAAATCGGTATTCATCACACGAACGATCTCCGACCACGGCTTCTTTTTGATATAGCGCCACTTCATCAGCTTTCGCTGTCGATCCGACATCGGAGCGGTTTGGATCAGCGTCATATTCCGCTCATTACAGTCACACTCAAACCGGTAAACCGCTCGCTTGGCGGCGCGTAACGAACCGTCCGGGTCAAATAGCAGCTCCTCCTCACGTAGCTTTTCACCCAGCCGATGCGCCTCCACGCTCAGGCCCATCAGCATTTTCAGCCAGTATTCCGCATCGTCCCGTCCGACCTCCGGCATATTCCTCGCCTCCCCTTGCCGCAACCGCTCCCCGGTGCTTCCTCATTCTTCCGTCTCCGAGCGCCGAAAATCCGGGCACCGTTTTTCGGCATTGCCCCAAAACTCAATCAACCACATTCGATGTGCCTGTTCCGTATCCGAGCGGCTTCGCCGCCGGCACCGCTCCTCGTAAACACAATCACAGCAGACCATTTCATCGCCCCCTACGTCCGATCGCCCGTCACCGGCTCCCGTTCCAATCGGCACACCGCCTTGCCGTAGGACAACAGCTCCCCGGTTTCCTCGTAGTGACGCTGTATCCACGCCGTGATCTCCGCGAACGACCACTTCGGACTGCTCCTTCGCCCTGCCTGCCGCGCCGCCTTCGCCTGCCGTCGTAGCTGATACACCCGGTTAGTCTCCCGTTTTCCCTGCCGCTTACATTCCGGCGAGCAATACGCACACCGGTTCGACCGCGCCGAAAACCGTCTGCCGCACAGCCGACACGTCATCTCTACCGGCATACGTCCTCACCCTCCCTTCCGTACTCCACAAAATACCGATACGCCGAGCGGTTTCCCGACCTTTCGCGACCGATCCGCACCGTGTAGCCGTTCTTGGCCAGAATGCCGACCAGCTCCAGGCGATCCTCGGCCGTGCTCACATAGATTTTCACCGTTTCCCTCATTTCGTCATTCTCCTTCCCGTTCCTTTCGGTACCGCGGCAGGTACCCGGCGATCAGCTCCTCGTATTCGCTCGGCTCCTCCGTTTCCCGATATTTCCGTTCCCGCTTGGCCCACGCTCGTACACGCGCACGCCAGTCCTTCACCGCCACGCCGTTCGCCATCGTCCACCCGTTTTGAGCGTGATAGTCCAGAAAATGCTCCTCGTCAATACACAGCCCGTGCTTTTCGCAATAGTCGTGTAGCTGCTCCGGTGTGGGTGGGCTGAACCGCTGTGCTGTGGTTTCTGTGGCTTCTGTGCCCTCACTCTCCTGTAATATCCTGTTATTTTCTTTTCTTTTGTATAGTGCATTTCTCGGCGGGAAATCGGTTTTCGGCGCAGCACAATCAAAGCCCTGGCATTCCTCCGGTGTCAATAGCCAAAACTGCTTCGGTTCGTATTTGCCTACTCGTTCCCGGATCGCGGCCCAATACCGCCGCTGGATACCCCGGCTGGTCAATATTCCGCACTCTTCAAAGAGCCTCTTGTCAAAGAGACAGCATTGAAAGCACATATCAACCACGCTCCTTACGAGCTCGGCACTGGCTCCCCTGCCCAGCTTCCTTGCGGTCGTTGCACACTGAGAGTAGCTCCATTCGAGGTAATACCCCTGCGTCGCATACGCGTGCTGGCAGAGGTAGAAGTACACGGTGAAGGCGGCGATTCCCTGCGCCTCGATCAACCGGTCTATCTTCCCGTCGTTATCCAGGACTCCGACTTCCCAGCCGATGAAATCCAACCCCTTTTTGGGTCGTCTTCCCGACATGAGCAGCCTCCTTATTTCAGCTTGTCCTTTATCTTCTGTTCCTTCGTTCGGTAGCGGCACCACTCCACCGAGCACTCGACACGGTGATACACGCAGTGCCGGCAGTGCTCCATGTGAACCGACGTCCGGTACGCCGGACAGGTAACATAGTGCTCCTGCCCGGCATCACCGGCACGTCCGCAGAGTGGGCATTCAGAACGGGAGATCGTCATCGCTGATGATCTCCTCCGGCTCCGTGCCGAAGGTCGCGGCGACACTGCCTCCGGCGAGTGGCTCCGGGAGCGAAACCGCCGCAAAGGGCGCTTCCGGGTGTGGCGGCTGCATGATCGCCACGTAATCGCAGATCAGCTCGATCACGCGGCGTTCTTCACCGTCGCGCGTGGTATATGTCCGCTCCTTCAGCTCACCGGCCGTCATCGCGGTATCGCCCTTTACAAGATACCGTGCCACGTCGCATGCCCTTCCCCACGCCACACAGCTCAGCCATTTGGCGGTGCGTGTGCCGTCCGCGTTCACCGTTTCCGAGGATTTTACGGAAAAATGGCACACGCTCTTGCCGCTCTGCGTCGTCTTTACCTCGGCGTCCTTCGGTACAAACCCGGAAACCACCGCATAATTACCGGCTACGATCCGCACCGTCATCCGCTCCCTTCCGTTCCGCCACCCACGGGACAAAGGCATGTCCCATGCGTTCCTCATACTTTTTCCGCACCTTACCGTACACGACCCTCACCATCAGATCACCGATGGCCTCCACGCTGTCCACGCCGGGGTAACAGCGGCTTTTGTTTTGCGTGAACGCCACCACCGACCTGCGGATCGCCTCGGCGTCGCCGCTGCACAGCTCCTCCAGCATTTGCCGAATCTCCTCACGCTGTTGCCGCACCGTCTCGGCGTCCGCCGGTGCTCCTGCCGACGGCTTCCCGGCGGCAACGGTTCGTTTGCCGTCGTCCGGGTCATCCTTCGGCGTGGGAACATGAAAGAATTTCATGATGAAATACTTTTCGGCGTAGGTATTGGCCTTGCCGACGCCCTTTTCCCCGGCGAGATCAACCCCCTGCCCGTACCACGGCACCGACAGGCTTTCGCCGCTTTCCACATCGTACCAGGTCATCGTCATGGTCAGCTCGGTCAGATACCGCGCCGTGCCGGAGGAGGTGCTCCCGACGGTCACGTTGGCGCCGGTCACGTTGGGAATCAGCAGCAGCTTGTTGGTGTTCATCAGCGGACGGACCTTCTCCAGCACCTGCTCCGAGCTGACCGCCCGGTACGCCTGCTTTCCCTCGCCCACCTGATTGTCCTTGACAAACCGATCCACGGCGACCTGTATCTTCAACAGCTTTTCATACAAATTCATGCGATCACCCCTCTTTTGTGCTTTTTCTGCTTCAGCTCATACAGCTTCAGCGCCACCATTAGCTCCTCGTCGTCGTACTTCACCGGATAGATGCGGTAGGTGCCGTCCTTCAGGAATTGCACCGCCAACAGCTGCTCCGGGTACACGCCGTCCTCCTCGTAGGCCTTGCAGTACGCGTTCAGCTGGGCCTTCACGCGCGTTTTGGCGATCTGCGAAACGAACTTGTAATCGATCAGCGTCAGGACGCCGTCAAGCTCACACAGCAGATCCGGCGTTCCGGCATAGCCGTACCGACGGCTGTAGATCGGCGTTTCGATGGCGTAGGGGCAGATCATGTGCTCCGCCAGAAACAAACGGATCGCCTCCACGTACGGCTCGTACTCGTCCGGGTACTCCACGCTGTCCCGATCCCCCCGGAGATACTGCGCCAAAATTTCATGGCACACCGTACCACGCTCGGCGGCGGCCTCCAGCTTCAGCTCCAGCTCGTCGCCCTCCTCCACGCTCTCGCCATACACCGCGATCAGCTCCGACACGCTCGGCAACACCTTCCCCTCCACGCGGTACTCGTGCCGCTCCCGATCCAATTCAATGGCAGAGGTCATAATCGATTTTCCTTTCTCGTAAGCCACCCCGAACAGCTCCAAAGCACACCGTTTTCTGCGTGCTGTCCGAAGCTACCAAAATATACCGAACCGTTATCTTGACAATTTTACCGTCGTCCTCTATACTGAATGTAGTTCTTTATGTAGCTCCCCGTGCCGGCCGGAAGGCGCCGCGCCGTTGCGGTTATGCCGTGCCGCGATTGCTTGATACCGTCGGTCGTCAATCGTTCGTTCCGGCAACAGCTTATCAAGCAAAATCGGTACGATGAGCCAAAAAACGCACATAATCACACCGCCGATCACGGCACAACGTCCTCCCTCATTTGGCGAAATTTTTGCAGCTTGCCGTATTTTCGTTCCAGCTCATCAATGTCCAGCCCCCACACGGCAAAGGCATATTCACAGTTTACGTTTTTCGCCTCCAATACCGGGGGATACCGATTTTCCTTGGCCATGTGCTCAAACACCTGGCGCTTCAATTTACCGACATAGCTGACCGAGCAGCCGAAAATGCGCTTAATATCCGCATTGTCCAGTTCGTTTCGCGAATAATACAGCTCGATCGCCGCTTCCATGTTGAAATTCATCCCTGCCGCACAGCTCCCTTCGCCAGATCGTACACGGTGACACCCAGAGCATCCGCCATCGCTACCGCCTTGGCCAACGTCGGGGATTCAAAGCCGCCTTCATACGCCTTGATCTCGGCCTCCGACACGCCGATCGCGTGTGCCAGCTCCGCCTGTGACCAGTGCTTCTGTTCCCGATAAAATCTTGTACGTAAAATCGTCATCACTCGTTCCTCCTGCGTATAGTCTTTCCGCCCGTGTGCGTTCTACCACGGTGTCCGCTATGCCGTCTCACCCACGCATCGGCCGTCGTGTCTTGATTGCCGCGAGAGCGGTCCTTGCCTACTCCGTCCGCTCGTCGGCATCGGCAAAGAACAGACCTCCCACCGAGCAGTGATACAGAGCGGCAATTCGCTCCTTGATCTCATCCCGCGGCATCCGCTCACCGCGTTCGTACATTGCCAAAGCCGACACCGTCACCCCCAAGCGTCCGGCAATTTCCGCCATCGAACGGTCTCCGCGCCGTTTTCGCAGGGCTTCTCCCACTCGTTTGCTATCCATGTAACCCCTCCTCAATCGAGCACTATTTGTGCTCCGTAAATCTATCATACCGTATATACCTGCCCCGGTCAAGAATTTGCGTGCACAAATAGTGCACAATTTTTCTGTATACTCTTTGTGCACGTTTCACATTGACCGTCGATAAAAACTATGCAATAATATTTTACAGGTGGTAATATGATGATTTTTAATCTTCGGCTTCGTTCCTTGAGAACCGAAGCAAACATATCTCAGCAGGAGCTTGCCCAGGCAACCGGAACGAGCAAAAGCAGCATCAATATGTACGAGCGCGG
>CAZONA010000018.1:0-1569 GCA_964581025.1 uncultured Lachnospiraceae bacterium | reverse complement strand
CGCCAAACGACCCGATGATCCTCAAGCTGGCAGACGATACCTCGCCCTCCGCCATATTGAGGGAGTCAACTCCGGATTTTGACGATTAAAGCGATCGTTCGCCGCTTCGCCGGCTCACCACGATAAAAGCAGCCGCGTCGCCACCTGCATTTTGTCTGCAAGGAGGGAATACCATGCCGATTTACAAGACCGGAAAAAGCAAAGACGGGAAAGCACAGTATCGCGTGTTTGTCAGCTATACCGACAGGGACGGTAAATACCGCAAGGCGTCCCGCACCGTGTACGGCTCCGCCGAGGCAAAGCTGGAGGAGCTACGTCTGCTGGCCGACGTGGGAAAAGCAAACCGTCCCACGGCGATCACGCTACAGCTGTTATCCGCAAGGATGCTCGAAGCAAAGCAGAGTGAAATTCGGCAAACCTCGTTGGATAAAACCGCCTCCGTTTTGCGTAACCACATTCTGCCCTACCTCGGCGGCGCACGGCTGGACGAGCTGACACCACAGCGACTGCAGGAATGGAAAAACACCATCGCCGAAAAAGCGATCGCCACCTCCACCAAAAACAACGCCTATAAAGAGCTGCGTGCCGTGCTGAATTTCGGCGTAAAAATGGACTATTTTCCCAAAAATCCGCTGGATAAAATCGGACGCTTTCGCGACGCCTATTTTACCCACGAGCACGAAGCACTGCACTACTATACGCCGGAGCAATTTCGTCGTTTCATCGCCGCCGCCGAAGCCGAACGGCACCGCTCGGTTTTGGATAACGGATATTATGTGTTTTTCAATCTCGCCTTTTATACCGGTATGCGAAAGGGCGAGATCAACGCGCTCACCTGGTCGGACATTGAAGGCAATCTCATTCATGTTCGCCGCAGTGTGACGCAGAAAACCAAAAACGGCGATCGGGAAACGCCGCCGAAAAATAAATCGTCCTATCGCACCCTACAGATTCCGCAAAAGCTACTCACGATATTGGACGAGCATAAACAGCTCCAACGACAGATCAAAGGGTTCTCCGAGGAGTTTCGCGTTTGCGGCGGTACCGCTCCGCTACGCGACAGCAATTTGGAAAAGCGTAACCGCCATTTTGCCGAACAAGCCGATCTGCCGCATTTGCGTATCCACGATTTTCGACACAGTCACGCCTCGGTATTGGCAAACGCCGGAATCAACATTCAGGAGGTGGCCCGTCGGCTCGGCCATTCCAATGTACAGCAGACGTGGAACGTGTATTCCCACCTCTATCCGAAGGAGGAGGAACGCGCACTCGCCGTGCTGGAAACCGTCTGAAACCGTGAAAAATAAAAAAATGCAAAAAAATTATAATTTGCTCTTGCAAAATTCAAAAAGCCGTGTTATTATGATAACGGTAAATCGACATCGTTCGACATGGCGCTTCCGTTTCCGTGTACGAATTTTGTACGATTTCCAAAATCGTTTTCACGCTTTGGTTAAGCGGCTAACCGTGAAAACAGGCAACAGCCCCGTGCTTCAAGCCGTTGTTCGGCTTGAAACGCAAAAAATAAGAAGCCAGAAGACAAAGTCGTTTGTCCCCCTCGGCTCCACC
>CAZONA010000017.1:0-17668 GCA_964581025.1 uncultured Lachnospiraceae bacterium | reverse complement strand
GTATGCTCCGCCATGGGAATGAGGGTTTGTGCGGTGAGGATTTCGCCGCAGTCGCGGCATTTTGTGCCGTCGGTCAAGCCGAATTCCGTGCAGGTTGCGGGCTTACCCTCGAGCTTTTCGACGTTTCTGTGTTTACACCTTGTGTTTCGGATATATCCGCAAACGTTACAGTCTCTATCTCGCTCGTTATCGTAAACGTGCTCGGTCATCGGGATCTCCTGCTGTGCGACGAGGACTTCGCCGCAGTCGGCGCAATGTGCTCCGGGCGTCAAGCCCGTTTTCGTGCAGGTGGGTGCGAGGTACGGATCGATCACGGGGTTATGTCCCTCGATAAGCTCCTCGGGGAGCTCGATATTTTCGATTCCGTCGGGGAATGGGTTAGTGCCGCCCTGCCCCTCGGGGAGCGTAACGCTTCCGCCGCCGAAGCCTCCGATGATGCCGCCAATATCGTCGGCGTCGCAGGCGACAAGGGATGCGAGGATCATTGCCGACATCACGACGAGCAGGATCAAATGCAGTTTCTTCATACGATTGTTCTCCTTTATCGGTATTGATGCGACACGGGCGGATTCGCGTTGCGAATCCGCCCGTGAATACAGGGGTATTTTATTCTACTGTGCCGTCGGTGCAATTCACGACGAAGTCTTGCATTGCATTATTCCAGCTATCGCCCTTATCGATTGCATTCCATTCCTCTACTGTGCCCTCGAAATTGAATTCGGTAACACCGGAGTGCCAGAATGCTGCGATATCGAACTTCGTAACGGTATTGGTAAGGTAAACGGTAGTAACGCCCTTAAGGTTATAGAACGCCTGAACGCCTACAACGGTTACATTAACGCCGTCGTTTACGGAGGGGATAACGATCGTATCGCCCTCGAAGCCCTCGGGAACGCCGGTGAGGATCTTATAAGCCTCTTCGCCCTCGCCTACGGTTACGTAGGTAAGCCCGTCAGTACCCTTGGTGGATACGTACGTATCTCTATAGGAGTCTCCGCATACGCAAGCGTGCTCCGTATAGCCCATAGCGGTATCGGTGGGTTCAACCACGGTTACTTTGGAATAAACGTGATCGGAAACTCTGATCGCTTCCTCAATGCATCCGCAAACGGAGCAGGTTCTGCGGCTTATGCCCTCGCTCGTGCAGGTGGACGTAATAGCCTCCCACTCGCCGAAGCTATGGTCGTACTCCACGTAGTTGCGAATCTCTTCATGATCGCACTTCGTACAGGTTACCTTTGTATAGCCGGGAGTTGCACAAGTGCCTTCGGACTCTTCCGCCACTTCATTTTCCGCTCTGTGCTCTGCAGGAACAGTCTCAACCTCGAATTCCGCACAGTTCTTGCAATATCTGTGATTTTCGCCGTCAACATCACAATCCATTTCACGAACTGTTATCCACTCGCCGAAATCGTGCGCCGGCTCAAGGTCGGTTACCTTTTCGACCTTGCAGTACTTGCACTCTTCGCGGACGAAGCCCTTTTCGGTGCAGGTAGCGTCAACGGTCTCTACGATCTCGTAAAGGTGTGCCTTAGCATCTACGGGCTCGAACTGGTTCATCATTACATATCCGCATTCGGAGCAGGTATGAAGAGTATATCCCTCAGCCTTGCAGGTCGGAGCTACTACCGTATCAACGAAGCTATGTACGTGCTCGGGCTCGGGCTCTTCAACGGGAAAGAGATTGCAGGATGCAAGCACCGTTGCAAGTGTGAGCAGAGCAACCATCATAAGTATAGGTATTATTCTTTTCATTTCTCAATACCTCCGATCAATTTTCCTTGACTCTGTATTCGACGTGATCGCAATAGGTGCATTTTGCCTCCTGATTGCCGGGAACAGTCGTCGAATCGTGCCAATCCTCATCCTCATAGTGATGTCCGTGAGGCTCTACGTAATCCGTATAGTAAACGGTTTCGCACTTGGAGCATTTATGCTCGGTATAGCCGTAGGTGGTGCAGCCTGCTTCGACAACAGTAACAACATAGTTATGCATTTCTATGTCTCTGCTCTCGAAATAATCGCAGTTCTCGCACTTTCTCTCCTCGGTACCGAGCTCGGTGCAAGAGGATTCCTTTACTACCTTCCACTCGCCGAGGGTATGTCCCGTTTTGGGCTCTCCGTCCTCGACCTTGGTCTCCTTGCACTCGGAGCAGGTGTAGGTGGTAAATCCGTCAGCCTCGCAGGTGGGATCGGTTACAACGCCCTCGTCCCAGGTATGCTCGAGCATCTCTGTCTCCTCGGTCTCGGTATACTCGCAATCCTCGCAGGTGTGCTCACGCTCGCCCATCTCGGAGCAGGAAGCTTCCTTATTGGTCTTCCATTCGCCGAAGTTATGGGGGAGCATTTCCTTTCCGTTCTCTACCTTTGTTTCATCGCACTCGGAGCAGGTATAGGTGATATATCCGGCCTCCGTGCAGGTGGGCTCGGTCTCCACGCCCTCGTCCCAGCTGTGCTCTGCGTCGATCGATCTTTCGTCGACATGGCCGCAAAGCGAGCACTCACGGCTCTCCGAGCCGTCTTCCGTGCAGGTGGGCTCGGTAACTGTCTCCCAATCGGAATAACGATGTGCAGTGCTTACGGGATCTACGATCGTATCTCTCATAGAATATCCGCAGACAGTGCAATAATGCTCGGTATAGCCGTATGTAGAGCAGGTGGGATCGACTACCTTATCGTTGTAGGTGTGAACGTGCTCACCGGGCTCGTCGGGATCTTCGACCGGGCAAAAATTACATGCCGCCAAAATCGTTGCTGCCAAAACCAAAGAAGCTATCAGCAGCATAGAGAAAAATCTTCTCATCTTCTTTTTCCTCCTTTGAAAAAGTTTATTTTTCGATCGTTTCGAAAGGACATCCTATATGTTATAGTATGTCCTTATTTGTACCGAATTATCGGTGATTGTTACATATATTCAATTTCTTTTTTGTGCAAAACGAGAAAAAAACCTCAAAATTGTAAAAAAGTATTGACAATTGTGTTAAATAGTAGTAGAATTAAAACATCAAAAAGGACATACTATAACATATAGTATGTCCCTTTTTATTTTTCAAAAAATGTCGATTTCAGCCGAGGATTTTAGTGCAGAGGGTAATGGTGAGGGATTCTTTTTTCTCGAAGTCCATGGCGGAGCCGTATATTTTTTCGAGGATGAAGTGGGATTTGGCGACCTTGGCAAGCTCGGCGGTGGCGAGGCGGAGGATCTCGGCTCGTGCGTTTGCGATCTCACGGTACTCGCTTTTAATTTTTGCAAGTCCGTCCGCATCGACGAATCTACGCATATTCACGGTTCTGCCCTCTCTCTTGGATTCGCTTACGATTTCCGCCGTAAAGCCGCTCTCCGCATCGCATATTGCGTCAAGTCTTTCGGGGATCAGGGGATCGTTTGAGACGTGGAGGTGGGCTTTTTTCTTTTCGAATGCGTTTTGCATTTCTCGAAGCAGAAAATGTGCCGTTTCGCAGACGTCGGCGACGCCGAGGTAAATTTTCGCTCTATCTCGGTAGGTGGAAAAGCGGCACGCTCCCTTCATTCCGAGCGAGGCGGCGAGCAGGTGCTCGGTCTCTCCGTTCCCCTCCGATACGCCCTCGGCAAGGCGTTTTACGTACCTTTTTATCTTATCGGCTTTAACGGTCGGGCGGACGATATTCTCCATATTTTCGGTAAGGCTACCGTAGGCTTGCAGATATTTATAGGCACGCTCGAAGCCTTCCCTTTTTTCGTTATTCAGCCCCTCTATCACACCTCTGCTCGCACCGAGGAGGTCTTCATTGAGAAACGCTCCGAGGTCG
Source organism: uncultured Lachnospiraceae bacterium (assembly GCA_964581025.1). Taxonomy (GTDB): domain Bacteria; phylum Bacillota; class Clostridia; order Oscillospirales; family CAG-272; genus RGIG4608. The sequence continues at coordinate 13,879 of CAZONA010000017.1, read as the reverse complement.
ACGACGCTCTCGACCGCTCCGACGAGCCTCGGCTCTCTTACGTGCGGGGCTGTGGCGTCGAGAATTGCGACGTGCAAATTTTTAAGTATCACGGCGTCAAGGCTCTCGTAGTCGGACGAGCAATAGATATAGCGGACGTCGCACCCCTGCATTTCGGCACGCTGTGCGATGCTCTGCATAAGGCGAGCCTTTCCCGTGCCCGAGCCTCCCTTGATGAGATATATTTTCGAGAATTTTTCCGTATCGAAAGTCGAATCGTAATAGGAGCAAAAGCCCCTCTTGGAATTTGATGCGACAAAGTATTTTTCCTGCATATATACCTCCGAAAATTCAAAATACACTATATATTTATGAAAAGCTCGGAGATTTAGTTAAAAATTCGCAAAAATTACGATTCTCTAAGGGATAAGACCTTTTCGAAGGTGGGGGTTACGTAAGCCGTCCAATTCGTATGGTAGATGACGAGTCCCGGGGCGGCGCCGGGCATTTTTTTGACGTTTCTGACAAGGGTATAGTCGACGGGGACTGCGACGCCGTCCCGTCTGCTCGAATAATACGCCGCTATCTCCGCCGCCTCGGTGAAGCTCTCGGCGTTCGGCTCTTCGCCGTTGCAGATCATCACGGCGTGGCTTCCGGCACTTCCCTTGACGTGAAACCAATAGTCGTTTTTCCGTGCAAGCTCGAAGGTTATATTCTCGTTTTGGAGATTGTTTTTTCCGCAGAGGACGGTATAGCCCTCCGTGGTTTTGAAGCGCATGCAGGGCATGGCGGTCTTTTTCTTCTGAGGTCTGTAATTTTTCATTTTCGAGGCGTAGCCGCTCGTATAAAGCTCGTCCCTTATATCGACGAGGTCGCCTGCGTTTTCGGCACGGGCAAGTGCGTCGGCTACGGAGCGGATATATTCAAGCTCTCGCTGTGCAAGCTCCGTTTGAAGCGCAAGCTCATGCTCGGCGCTCTTGCATTTATTATATTTTTTATAGAGTCTTTGGGCGTTTGCGGCGGGGGTGAGACGGGGATCGAGCTCGATCCTTATTTTCGAAAATTCGCCGCTCTCCTCATCGTAGCTCTCGTAATCGACAAGCTCGACGCTCCGTGCTCCTCGCTCGATGGCGTAGAGGTTGGCTTTTATAAGGTCGCCCTGCTTTTTATATTCCGCACCGAGTGCGCACTCGGCAAGCTCCGCTCTTTGTTTATCAAGCTTTCTTACAAGTCTTGTCTCGGCGTTGGTGATTATCTTAAGTATATCCGAGGCACGCTGTCTGACTCTTACCTCTCTGTCCCTGCCCTCGAAATATTCGTCGAGGAGCTCGGAGGGGGATTCGAAACGTTTCGTCGGCATATCGCCGTAATGGGTGAGCTCGCAGAAGGCGTATTCCGCTATTCTCTCTCCGTCAAGCACGGCGGTGGGGGTAAAATCTTTGCTTTTTATTTGGTTTGTAATCTCCGAAAAGGCGTTCCAGAGCCTTTCGGGTGTACAGTCGCAGAGGGGGGCGTTGATATCGCCGCAGGCTCTGTGGGCAATTTCACGGGCGACGGTGCTCGAGATGCCCATATAGCTCGCAGTTATGAATTTATCCGCTCTTGTGCCGCCGGGGGCGGAGGCAAAAAGCTCCGCAAATTCGCTCTGTGTTGCGGTAAGCGGATCTCTCTTATCCTGCTTCGGAGGAAGCTCGTAGGTCATTCCCGGGAGCACCTGACGGCGTGAGCTCGTGGTAAAGTCAACGGTCTTGAGTGCCGAAACGATTCTTTTATCCGCATCAAGAAAGATGAGGTTCGAATATTTGCCCATAAGCTCGGCGACGAGGTAGCACCTCGTATCGAAGCCCATTTCGTCCCTCGTATCGAACGTGAGCATCACGGCACGCTCGAAGCCGAGCTGCTCGATTGCGGCGAGTCGTGCGCCCTGAAGGTGCTTTCGCAAAAGCACGCAGAGCATGGGGGGATTTTGCGGATTTTCCTTTGAAACGGTCGTAAAGCCCATACGGGGATTGGTCGAGCCTGCGTTTATAAGCAGCCGTTTTCCTCCGCTCCTCGAGCGCATCTGTATATGGATCTCGTCCCTATCGGGCTGATAGACCTTTTCGATTCTCGCACCCTCCGATTCCCTGAGTATCTCCCACACCACGCAGGAGAGCATGCCTGCATCAAACGCCATGATCTGCGACTTCCTTTCCGTTACACTTGTTATTTTCGTTACTTCCCCATTGTATCACATTTTCGGGGAAATTACAACATTTTATTTTTCAAGATATTCAAGAAGTGCGCAGAGCATTTCCGCCGCATCGGCACGGGTGAGCGGCGATAGCGGGGATATCGCACCCTTTTCGCTCCTGATTATTCCGAGGTCGGCAAGGATATAGACGGCGTCGCTCGCCCACATCGGAATGTCCTTTTTATCGGAAAAGGTGGGAAGTACCATGGGAACGCTCCCGTCGACGAGCTTACTTACGGCAAGTGCCGCCTCGGCACGTGTTATCTCGGCGTCGGGATCGAAAAGATATTTACCGTCGGTATCGACGCTGCCGCTCACAAGTCCCCTTCTCACCGCCTCGACGACGTAGCCTTTCATATTTTCGGGAATCTTCGCATCGTCGTCAAAGCCCGTGCTTGCAACGCTCCCCGTCGGTGCGATTCCGACGCTGTGCATCAGCATAACGGTGAAATCAAGCCTTGATACGCTTCTGTCGGGGAAGAAATAGTCCGTATCTCCGATCTTTACCTCACTCATTGCGCCGCACTCGATGAGCGTCAGGGCGGCGTGGTGCGCTCTGTGTCCCTGCATATCCGAGAGCTTTACGTCGCTCTTACGCTCCCCGACTGTCAAATTTACCGTGCGAGAGGCGGAATAGTTGCCGTACTTATCCACGGCGACGTACTCGAACGAATCCTTTCCGACGTAAGAGCCGAGGGGGGTATAGCAATACTCACCCGTTTCGGGATCGAGGTCGATGACGCCTTCTCTTGCATAACTGACTATTTCGTATCTGAGGTCGTCGCCGTCGGGATCGTACCCACGGACTCTGCCGAAAACGGCGACGCTCGCATGGGTACTGACGTCGAGGGTGCGCTCGTTTTCCATATCGAGTGTGGGGGCGGAATTTTCACGGGTGAGAAAATAGAGCTCGCACGTCATTTCGTACTCACTCTGCCCCACTCGGAACGAAAAGCCCGTTTCCCTGACTCCCGAGCTTCCCTCCCTGAAATTCAAGAGCTCGAGATTATCGCGCGACACGGTCTGCCCGACGCTCACGAGCACGTCGCCGACGCAAAGACAGCCGTCGGCGGCGGAGGGCAGACGGGTTACGGTTATAGAATCTATCTTCCCTACGTTCAGGCATTTTTCGAAATCGTCCGCAGAGAAAATTATAGAGTTATCGACGAGGGCGTATTTTGCCATATTTGTGCGTGCGGCAAGGACGCCGAGCCCCTCGGACAGATGCGGCGGATATTCGTCGCTTCCCTCTCTTATAACGCCTGCAACGGTGAGGCAGATCGCCATCACTATCACGGAAAAGGTAATAAATCTTTTCATATCTGACTCCCAAGTAATGTTTTTTATTAAATTATATCTTCGGGAATATTTTTTTATGCAGGCAAAAAGAAATATTGTATTTTTGCGCAAGTCGGTGTATAATATATTTATCCTATCAAACGAAAGGAGAGGTATATGCGGTTTGAGGACAAATACGTCGGCTTGAGCATTAAGAAAATTCTCACCGTCGAGCTCGGATTTTCACGCAAGGCGATCACGGCTCTGAAAAAGCGTGAGGACGGTATACTTCTCAACGGCTCTCACGCTACCGTGAGGGCGGTCGTTTCACCGGGCGACGTTTTGGAGATAAATTTCGAGGACACGGGGCACGTCGCACATTCGGAGTGCAACGCTCCGCCGATGCCGCAGATCATTTACGAGGACGGGCGTATGATCGCACTGAACAAGCCCTCGCAGATGCCGACGCACCAATCCCACGGGCACTACGGGGACACGCTTGCGGATGCGCTGTTCAGATATTTCGGGGAGATGGGGCGTCCGTTCGTTTTCCGTGCGGTAAATCGGCTTGACAGAAACACGAGCGGTGCGGTGCTCATTGCCAAGGACTCGGTATCCTGCGCACGTCTTGCCGCTCTTATGCAGGACGGTGGGATACGTAAAAAATACGTTGCTCTGCTCGACGGGAGCTTGCCCGAGGAGTCGGGGATCATTGACGCTCCGATACGCCGTGTGTCCGACAGCGTGATATTGCGAGCGGTCTGCGCCGAGGGCGAGGGGCAGGAGGCGAGGACGGAATACCGTGTGCTCGGGCGTTCGGGCAATCTTACGCTCGTTGAGGCGTCTCCGATAACGGGGCGGACGCACCAGCTGCGTGTTCATTTTGCCCATCTCGGTGCGCCGATACTCGGGGACGAGCTTTACGGCTCTGCCTCCCCTCTTATCGACAGGCACGCACTTCACGCACACAGCTTGACGATCTCGGGCTTTGAGGGAGAAAATATACATATCGAAGCTCCGCTGCCCGAGGACATGGCGAAAATCATAGAAGAAAGCTTCGGAAAGGAATTTTGGGATTATGGAAGAGAGAGCTAAACGGCATCTGCCTCGCATTTGTTATTTGTTTTTCGGCTTGGCGGTGCTGTGTGGGATATTATATTTCATTGCGATGAGGAGTGTGGCGTTCTCCGATTTTTTCAATCGCTACGTTTCGACCGTGCCGAGGCAGATACTTGCCTACATCACGAATATTTTGCCCCTCTCGCTTGCGGAGATCGGCGTGATAACGCTCCCCGTCAGTATGTTCTTCATCATTCGCCACTGCACCAAAATTTACGGTGAGTCGTGGCACGATGCGGGGATTTTTGCGCTCGTTGCGCTTTCGGTAATTGCACTTATTTTCTCCCTTTTCGTGCTGACGTTCGGCGTGGGCTATTACACGAGTGAGCTTGAGGACAGGCTCGGACTCCGGGAGGCAGAAATGAGTGCCGAGGAGCTTTCCGACACGGCGGAGTGGCTCATTTCCGAGGTAAACGCACTCGCGGACTCGGTTGAATTTTCCGAGGGCGGTGCGTCCCTCTCTCCCCACTCGGTGAGGAAGGTGAATTTACTTTTGCTCGACAGCTATTCGGAAATGAGCGAGGAATACGATTTTCTTCCCCGTTTTACGTCCTTTGTAAAGCCGATAATGCTCAGTGAGCCGATGTGCTACACGCACATCTCGGGCTTTTACACCTATTTTACGGGCGAGGCGAACGTCAACGTCAACTGCCCCGACTATTCTCTGCCCTTTACTGCGGCGCACGAGCTGGCGCATCAGCGTGGCATTGCGAGGGAGGACGAGGCGAATTTCATTGCGTTTCTCGTCTGCGCACGCTCCGAGGACGAATATATTCGCTATTGCGGATATATGAATCTTTGCGAATACGTGCTCAACGCTCTTTACACGGCGGATCGGGAGCTTTGGCGTGAGACCTATTCAAAGCTTGACACCCGTGCGATACGTGAGATGGTAGCGTACAACGATTTTTACGAAAAATACGCCGACAACGTAGTGGGAGACGTCAGCGGTGCGATCAACGACGCCTATCTTCAGGCGAACGGCACGGAGGGCACGGTGAGCTACGGGCTCGTCGCTCGGCTTGCGGTTTCTTATTTTAACGAAAACGTGAAATAGGAATATAATATCTATTGGTATCCGAAATTATTTTTACTATTGTTCGCAAAGGTATTTATTTTTTCGGAAATGTATGGTATAATGGTGGTTGAAGATAAAAAACAACTACCTTGACCTTGGGGGATATGCATATATGGAAAAAATAGTTATCAGAGGTGGGCACGAGCTCCACGGGGACGTTTACATCAGCGGTATGAAGAACGCCGCACTTCCCATAATTTTCGCAACGATACTCACTGCGGACAAATGCGTTATCGAAAACGTGCCGCTCGTGAGCGATATAACGATGAGCTTTGATATTCTCACTGCGATGGGGGCGAAAATTTCTTATATCGACGCAACGACCGTGGAGATCGACACGTCCTCCCTTTGCGGCGGCTGTTCTCCATACGATTTAGTTTCCAAGATGCGCGGCTCGACGTATCTTATCGGTGCGGAGCTTGCGAGATTCGGCAGCTCCAAGGTCGGCTACCCCGGTGGGTGCAACTTCGGAACTCGTCCCATTGATATGCACATCAAGGGCTTTGAGGCACTCGGTGCGACCGTTTCTCAGGATTCGGAATACGTTTACGCCGACGCTCCGAGGGGGCTTTCGGGAAGCTCGATATATTTTGACATCTCCTCGGTGGGTGCGACGGTAAATCTTATGCTTGCCGCCACTCTTGCGGACGGTCTTACCGTTATCGAAAATGCGGCAAGAGAGCCGCACATCGTTGACCTTGCGAACTTTCTTAACACCTGCGGTGCGAGGATACGGGGCGCAGGTACGGGCATTATAAAGATCGAGGGCGTCCGGGAGCTTCACGGCTGTACATACGACATAATTCCCGACATGATCGAGGCGGGAACTTATATGACTGCCGTTGCCGCAACGGGCGGCGAGGTGAATGTACGGAACGTTATCCCGAAGCACCTTGAGATAATTTCTGCGAAGCTTACGGAGATGGGAGTGGAGATTGAAACACACGACGATTATCTGACGGTGCGTTCGAGCGGCTCTCTGCGTCCGACCAACATACAGACTCTTCCCTACCCGGGCTTTCCCACGGATATGCATCCCCAATTTTCGACGCTTCTTTCCGTGGCGCACGGGGACAGCACGGTCTACGAGACTATTTGGAAAAATCGCTTCCTCTACGTTGAGGAGCTTGAAAAGATGGGTGCGAGCGTTACGGTCAACAAGCCCTTTGCCGCCTTTCACGGCGTGGAGCGTCTGCACGGTGCGTCGGTCAAGTCGACCGATCTGCGTGCCGGGGCGGCGATAGTTATCGCAGGACTCATTGCCGAGGGCGAGACGGAGATCACGAACATATCCACCATAGAACGCGGCTATCTCGACATCGTCGGCAAGCTGCGTGAGCTCGGAGCGGACATTACCAAGGTCTATGTGGACGAAAATGCGTTCATATAACAGTATGGGGCTGTAAAAAAGCATCGGGCTTTTTTACAGCCCGATTTTGTTCACAATAATTCGCCGAATTATTGACTTTTCCGACAAATTATGATAAAATAACTGAGCCGTACAAGTAAACGACAATGATATAAAAAACAGGAGATCATAAAAAATGAAAAAAAGACTTATTTTGGTTACGTCTCCGCCCGCATCGGGCAAGACCTACGTTTCAAAGCAGCTTGCGAAGAAGCTCCCCCACATCGTTTATCTCGACAAGGATGCTCTTATTCCCCTCTCGAACAGGGTATTCCTTGCAGGCGGTGAGCCCATCAACCGTTCAAGCCAGTTCTTTGAGGACAATATAAGAAATTTCGAATACGACGCAATACTCGACATAGGCTTTGAGGCGCTTGAATACGAGGATCTCGTTCTCATAAACGCACCCTTTACTCGTGAGGTGAGGGACGACGCATATATCAGATCTCTCAAGGAAAAGCTCGCCGAAAGAGGCGCCGAGCTTGCGGTCATCTGGGTAATTACCGATATTGAGGTTACGCACCGCAGAATGATCGAGAGAAATTCCCCGAGAGACACGTGGAAGCTTGAGCACTGGGACGAATACGTTTCGGGCAGGGATTATTCCACGCCCTCGATCCCCTCTCTCTCGGACTGCCTTATCAAATTCTACAACTCGAGCGACGAGGAGTTTGAGGAGTCCATGAAGAGAATTTTCGAGACTCTGCTCGGATAATGCATTTTGCCGCTCGGCAAAAGGAGGATATTATGAACGAAGCTCAAAAAAGAATAGAGGAGCTGCGACGGGTATTGACGTATCACGCAAAGCGTTATTACGTTTACGACAGCCCCGAGATCTCGGATTTCGAATACGACAGGCTCTATGCGGAGCTCGTGCGTCTTGAGGAGGAGCATCCCGAATTTTACGATCCCTCGTCCCCTACCTGCCGAGTCGGCGGAAAGCCCCTTGACAAATTCGAAAAGGTTACTCACGCCGTTCAGATGAATTCCCTCTCGGACGTTTTTTCCTACGAGGAGGTTCGTGATTTCGCAAATCGCATGTCGGCTCTCGTGGACGATCCCGTATTTTCCGTTGAGCCGAAGATAGACGGGCTCTCGGTCGCACTCACCTACGAGGGTGGGCGGCTCACCGTCGGTGCGACACGAGGAGACGGAACGGTCGGTGAGAACGTTACTCAAAATATAAAAACGATAGGCTCGATCCCCCTCTCCGTCGACGAGCCGCTCTCGTTCTGCGTCAGAGGCGAGGTATACATGCCTCGCAGGGTTTTTTACGCTCTCAATGCGGAGCGTGAGAAACACGGAGACCAGCTTCTCGCCAATCCGAGAAACGCTGCGGCAGGCTCTCTCCGTCAGCTCGATCCGAGGATCTGCGCCGAAAGGAAGCTTGATATTTTCGTTTTCAATCTTCAATCGGGCGATATTTGGGGCGACGGGAGGACTTCCGTATCCCACGCCGCCACGCTCGACAGGCTTCACGAGCTCGGATTTACCGTTTTAAGGGACAGGACGATTGCACGCAATGCGGACGAAATAATCGCTCACATTGAGCGGCTCGGCGAGCTTCGGGACGAGCTTCCCTACGATATTGACGGCGTGGTTATCAAGCTCGACACGCTCTCCGACAGAGTTAAGGTCGGTGAGGGCACGAACACGCCAAAGTGGGCGGTTGCGTACAAATTTCCGCCCGAGGAGAAGCGGACGAGGCTTCTCGATATTTCCGTTGCGGTCGGCAGGACGGGCGTTTTGACGCCCACGGCGATACTTGAGCCCGTGCGGCTTGCAGGCACTACCGTTTCCCGTGCGACGCTTCACAATCTCGATTTTATCCGTGAGCGCGGGATAATGCTCGGCGACACGGTTACGCTTCGCAAGGCGGGCGACATCATTCCCGAGGTCATTTGCGCTCATCCGGAGCTAAGGGACGGGACGCAGGCGGAATTTTTCATGCCCGAGCGTTGCCCCTCCTGCGGTGAACCGGTGATAAGGGACGAAAACGACGGTGCGGCGATTCGCTGCACGAACGCTTCCTGCCCTGCTCAGCTCTCACGCAGCATTGAGCATTTTGCCTCGAAGGGTGCTATGGGCATTGACGGGCTCGGACCGCAGATAGTTTCGAGTTTGCTCGAGGCAGAGCTGATCCACGATTTTGCTGATCTGTATCTGCTCACCGCCGAGGAGCTTGAGGGAATTGACAGAATGGGCAAGCGCAGTGCGAGCAAGCTCATCTCGTCGATCGAGGCGTCCAAATCCGCAGGGCTTGAGCGTTTGATATACGCTCTCGGCATTCGGAACGTCGGCGAGGTTGCGGCGGAGGCTCTTGCCGTGCATTACGGCACGCTCGAGGCTTTAATGTCCGCAAGTGCGGAGGAGCTTTGCGAGCTTCCCGACGTCGGAAGGATCACGGCAGACTGCATTGTGAATTTCTTCAGTCATCCCCAGAGTGCAAGCCTTTGCAGAAAGCTTACGGAGCTCGGACTCAACACGACTGCCACGTTTCGCAAGAGCGACGACCGCTTTGCAGGTCTTACGTTCGTTCTCACGGGAACGCTTCCCTCGATGAGTCGCAGTGATGCGAGTGCCATGATCAAGGCTCGGGGCGGCAAGGTTTCGGGCTCGGTATCCGCAAGGACGAGCATCGTTCTCGCCGGCGAGGACGCCGGCTCGAAGCTGACGAAGGCAAGGGAGCTCGGCGTTCGGGTGATCGACGAGGCGGAATTTCTTTCAATGTGCAACTGAATACTATTAAAGTAGCCCCGTATATTGCAGTATTCCGTTATATATACCCTCTGCAAACAGTTCGGGGCTACCGTTCATAAGGCTTGCGTCGGTGGGATTTGTGATAAAGCCCATCTCGACAAGGACCGCCGGCATTCTCGTTTTTCTGAGAACATAGAGCCCGGGACGCTCGACTATTCCTCGGTTGCGGAGTCCGGTTATTCTGTTCAACCAGAAAAGTATATCCTCGCCAAGCTCGGATGCGACGCTCGGCGCTCGGAAAACGAGCACCTCGCTTCCCGTTGCCGACGTATTCGTCGCCGCATTGGCGTGGAGGCTGACGAAATAATCCGCACCGAAGGCGTTTGCGCCGTCGACACGTGCTCGCAGGCTTCCAGAATTCGTCGTGCCGAGTCCCGTATCGGGCGTCGGGCGTGAGAGCCTTATATCAAAATTTCCGTTCTCCTCGAGCAGAGCCGCAAGGCGTATTCCCACCTCGTAGGTGAGATTTTGCTCGAAGAGTCCGTTCCCCTCCGCTCCCGTATTGGGAGAGGTGGGATTATGTCCTTGATCTATATATATTTTTATAGCCATAAATACCCCCATTACTTTATTATTATCATTCTATGCTTACCGAAGTCAAGGGTGAAAGGAGCGAAAATGACCGAAAACAACACAGAAAAGAACCGAGTGGAGCGTGGTGTGCTCTATCTCGTCGCAACTCCCATAGGAAATCTGTCCGATATATCCGAGCGTGCGCTTAAGGTACTCTCGGAGGTGGATTTCATTGCCGCAGAGGACACGAGAAATTCTATGAAGCTTCTCTCACATTTCGGTATCAAGAAGCCGATGATATCCTATTTTGAGCACAACAAGCGTGAGCGTGGCGAGCAGATCGCCGAGCGGCTGCTCTCAGGCGAGAGCTGTGCTCTCATTACCGACGCCGGCACGCCTGCGATAAGCGATCCGGGCGAGGCGATGGTTGCGCTCTGTGCGGAGCGTGGCATTCCCGTTACGAGCATTCCCGGGGCGTGCGCCGGCATCGTTGCGCTCACGCTATCCGCTCTGCCGACGGGGAAATTCGTTTTCGAGGGCTTTCTCTCCGCTTCAAAATCCGAGCGGTGCGAGAGGCTCGGCGCACTTGCCACGGAGGAGCGGACGATGATATTTCACGAGGCTCCCCACAAGCTCCGCACGACGCTTGACGATATGCTTGCTGCTTTTGGAGAAAATCGGCGGATCGCTCTTTGCCGTGAGCTGACGAAGAAGAACGAGGAGATAATGCGTCTTACGCTCGGGTGTGCCGTAGAATACTATGCGGAGCACGAGCCGAGGGGCGAATACGTTTTGGTCGTTGAGGGTGCGGACGCATCGGCGCTCTCGGAAATGTCGGAGCTGAATTCTCTGACGATCGAGGAGCACGTCGCTCACTACACGGCTCAAGGTCTTTCGCAGAAGGATGCGATCAAGCAATGCGCCAAGGACCGTGGATTGCACAAAAGCATAGTATATAAGGAGATCTGCGGATAAGGAGGCTTACACAATTATGAAAAAAAGAGTCGGAATAGTCGGTGCTACCGGCATGGTCGGGCAGAGGCTTATCTGTCTGCTCTCGGAGCATCCGTATTTTGAAATACGTGCGCTTGCCGCATCTGCTCGCAGTGCCGGGCGCAGCTACGGCGAGGCGGTTGAGGGGCGTTGGAAGATGAGCACTCCGATCCCCGAGGGCATTTCCGAGATGAGCGTCGTTGACGCACGGGACACGGAAAAGCTCGCAGAGCTTTGCGAGGTGATCTTTTGTGCGGTGAATATGAAAAAGGACGAGGTGATCGCCCTTGAGGAAGCTTACGCACGTGCGGAGCTGGTCGTTATTTCGAACAATTCGGCGCACCGCACGTTTAACGACGTACCGATGGTGATTCCCGAGGTGAACCCCGAGCATTTATCCGTCATCGAAACGCAGAGAAAGCGACTCGGTACGTCGCACGGCTTTATTGCCGTTAAGCCGAACTGCTCGATACAGTCCTACGTTCCGGCACTCACTCCCCTGCTCCGCTTTGAGCCGTATGAGGTGATTGCGACGACGTATCAGGCGATCTCGGGTGCGGGCAAGACCTTTGCGGAATGGGAGGAGATGGTCGACAACGTCATTCCCTACATTTCGGGCGAGGAGGAAAAGAGCGAGCTGGAGCCCCTCAAGATTTGGGGCACGGTGCGTGGGGGCGTTATCGTTCCCACGGACAAAATAAGGATCAGCACTCAATGCATTCGTGTTCCCGTTACCGACGGGCACACGGCGGCGGTATTTGTGAAATTTGCGAAAAAGCCCTCGCCTGATGAGATAATCGAGGCGTGGCGGAGCTTTGATGGCGAGGCACAGCGGCTTTCTCTGCCCCATGCGCCCGAGCATTTCATCACGTATTTTGAGGAAGCCGACCGTCCGCAGGCAAGGCTCGACCGTGAGCTTTACGGCGGAATGGGAATTTGCGTCGGGCGACTTCGTGAGGATAGCATCTTCGACTACAAGTTCGTAGGTCTTTCCCACAACACTCTTCGGGGTGCGGCAGGTGGGGCTGTGCTGATTGCGGAGCTTCTTTACAAAAAAGGATATTTGGACAGGGTGGAAAACTGATATGATATTAAAGCTGGTGCTTGACAGGTACGAGGAGGATTTCGGCGTCTGTCTTGACGAAAACGACAGATCCTACGATATTCCAAGGGACGTGCTCGGAAATATGCGTGAGAACGATATTTTCAATATTGAATACGACGGGGAGAATTTTTCCTCGCCCGTGCTTCTCGCAGAGGAGACGGAGAGGGTGAAGGAGAGCGTTTCAAGAAGGATGAACAGGTTATTCAACGCATGTAAGCGGAGAGGGGACGGCGGAAAATGAGCGAGAGAAGCGAAAAGATAAGCGTAATAATGTCCGTTTTGTCCTTATCTGCGGAAAAGAGGCTTTTGAAAAAGGCGGTGCTCTCACGTCCCGTCGGGGACGGGATAAAGCGCACCGTGATCTCGCCGAAAAGCATTTCGGGGCGTTTCTGCTTGCAGGCGGAGAGCTTTTGCACCGACAACAAGGCAAGGCACGAGAATATTGCCCTCGACGGCTCGCAGCTGTCGAGGCTTTGCGAGATCGGAGAGGGATTTATGCAGATAAATCTCATCACGGCTCTCGGGGAATGCGAATACAAGGAATCCGCCTCGGGCAAATGCACGCTTATCGGCGTTCGGAAGCTTGAGCGTGCGATTGAGGATGCGGAGTCGGGCGAGGACGCCGTTCTCGGAAACGACAAGGTGAAGAATTATCTCATCCCGGCGGATGCGGAATTTTTGATCCATCTCGGCGTCAGCGACAAAAACGGCAGGGTTCACGACAAGAGGCAGTCCAAGTTCCGTCAGATAAACAAGTTTGTCGAGAACGTGCGTGATATTTATCCGAAGCTTCCCGAGGATGGCAGGCTTGCGGTATACGATCTTTGCTGTGGGAAGAGTTATCTTTCATTTGCGGTGTATTACTATCTCACCTGCGTTATGGGGCGTGAGGTCGTTATGTACGGGGTGGATCTTAAGTCCGACGTTATCGAATACTGCAACGGCGTCGCTTCGGCTCTCGGATTTTCGGGACTGCGGTTTTTCTGTGCGGACATCTCGAAATACGAATGCACGGAGCGTCCCGATCTCGTGATAAGCCTGCACGCCTGCGATATTGCGACGGATATCGTTATCGACAAGGCGATCGCCGAGGGGGCGAGGGTAATCCTTTCGACTCCCTGCTGTCATCACGAGCTCAATCACAGGATAAATTGTAAGGCTTTGTCGTTCGTTACGGAATATTCGATGCTTCGGCAGAAGCTTTGCGATGCGGCAACGGATGCGCTCAGGCTCAAGCGGCTCGAGGCGCACAACTACGCCTGCACGGCGACGGAGCTTATCGATCCCGAGGAAACGCCGAAAAATATTTTGCTCAGGGCGATCAAGCGTCCCGACACGCCGGCAAATCTCAAGCGTGCCGCCACTGCGGAGCAGGAATACCGTGCGGCGAGGGCATTTTTGCTTGGGGAAGAA
>CAZONA010000016.1:0-17831 GCA_964581025.1 uncultured Lachnospiraceae bacterium | reverse complement strand
TGGTAAGATTAAAATAATCAGCACGGAGGTGAGGATATGAAACACACCAGAATTTTTACGAGACATTTACACAGCAGAGATTGCAAGAAGAGATATCTCAAGGGCGACTATTGCGAGTGCCTTAATGAGCCTCTTACAACTCAAGAAAAGCTCGATGAGGAACATACATACCATTGCTTTGATGATCATTGGGTAACCAGTATGGGCGAGCGTGAGGTATACGAATGGCTCAAACGCAAAGGAATAGACTTTGAATACGAATGCAACGAACATAAAAAGCTTTCGTATCTTAATAAGGATGGCAAAGAAGAGTATTTAAAACCCGATTTTTATATCAAGAAAGCTGTCATCAATGGTGAAAGGACGATCAAAGAGGTCTTTATAGAGTATATAGGCGTGTTTGAAAAAGTCCGTAAAGATCCTAACAAAGTTAATCGGGATAACTATTACAACGATTACCGAAATGGAAACAGGAACAAATACAAATTATACTCGGATCGCAAAATAACTGTCATTTGCCTATTTCCCGAAGATTTGCAGGATCCCGACTGTATAAATCCCAAAGAAAAATACGGCATCCTCTATAAACTTTTGAATTATGAGGAAGATACGATAAATTATCTTCCGAAAACAATGAGAGAACTGATGGAACTTTAATACACCGAATAAATCAAAAAATCGGAATTTTTCCGATTTTTTTGATTTTTTGCGTGATATCGGCACAAAAGCCTTTGACAAATCAAAAGTTATATGGTATAATATTAAGTCTAAACTCACAGAAGGAGGAAGCTATGGTAAGAATAACTTGTGTTGACGAAAATTCAAGAGCCGCAAAAGTGGGAATTCAAGTAGACGATATGCTCGTCTCCATAAACGGCAGGGAAATAAACGACGTTCTCGATTACAGATTTCATCTTGCTAACAAGGTGCTCGATATATGCGTCGAGCGCAACGGCGAAGAATTACATTTTTCCGTTCACAAGCAGGAATACGACGATATCGGACTTGATTTTGAAACTCCGCTCATGGACAAAAAGCATTCTTGCGAAAACAAGTGCATCTTTTGCTTTATAGACCAGCTTCCTCGGGGACTTCGCAAGTCGCTGTATTTCAAGGACGACGACTCACGTCTTTCCTTTTTGCATGGAAACTACATAACGCTTACGAACCTCGACGATTCGGATATCGACAGGATCATCGAGATGCACATTTCTCCCGTAAACGTTTCGGTGCACACCACCAATCCCGAGCTCCGTGTCAAAATGATGAAAAACAAACGCTCCGGCGAGGTGCTTTCGTACCTGCGCCGCTTTGCCGATGCAGGCATCGGAATATGTGCGCAGATAGTACTGTGCAAGGGAATAAACGACGGCGAGGAGCTCTCACGCTCAATGCGTGATCTCACGCAATATTTTCCGTCGCTTCAAAGCGTCTCCATAGTTCCCGCAGGCAAGACAAAATTCAGGGACGGGCTTTTTCCGCTCGACAGCTTCACCAAGGAAGACAGCAGAGCGGTGATAGAGCAGGTCGAGAGCTACGCCGACGAATGCCTTGAAAAATACGGTTCAAGACTGTTTTTCTGCTCAGATGAATTCTACATAAACGCAGGACTTCCGCTCCATGAGGAAGAATATTACGAGGGATATGCACAAATCGAGAACGGTGTGGGAATGCTGACCTCACTTCTTACGGAATTCGGAATAGAGCTTGAATACGTGCACGAATATCTCGACAGCTTCAAGCCGCCACGCAGTGTGTCCGTGGTAACGGGAGTTGCCTCGAGTGCGCAGATAAACGATATGTGTGCTCGACTTTCGAATATCGTGCCCGGACTTAAAATAACCGTTTATACCGTCATCAACAATTTCTTCGGACCGGAGATAACGGTCTCGGGACTTCTGACGGGTACAGACATATACGAACAGCTCCGCAACAAGCCGCTGTATGACGAGCTTATACTTCCGCCGAATGTTTTGCGTGCGGAGGGAGACCTTTTCCTTTGCGGAATGAGCCTTTCGGAGCTGAGTGAAAAGCTAAATGTGAAAATAAGACTTTCGAGCAACGACGGAGCAGGATTTGTTTCGGCAATGCTCGGCATAGAATAGGAGGTAGACGATATGGGAAAACCGATAGTTGCGATCGTGGGCAGACCGAACGTGGGAAAGAGCACTCTCTTCAATAAGCTTATTGGAGAACGCCGTTCCATAGTTGAGGATACGCCCGGAGTTACAAGAGACAGAATATATGGCGAGACCGAGTGGAGCTCCCGAAAGCTCGTCGTAATAGATACGGGCGGAATTGAGCCCAAGACCGACGATATCATACTTAAGCAAATGCGAATGCAAGCGCAGATCGCCATTGATACCGCAGACGTTATCGTGTTTATGTGCGACGTTCGCACGGGTCTTACAGCCGATGACAGAGATATCGCCACAATGCTCAAGAAGAGCGGAAAGCCGATAGTACCGTGCGTCAACAAATGTGATAACGTGGGACACGTGCCGTATGAATACTACGAATTTTACGAGCTCGGCTTCGAGCGTGATCCCATAGCCGTATCGTCCGTTCACGGAACGGGCACGGGTGATCTTCTTGACGCCGTGATCGAGGCACTTCCTCCCGAGGCAGAGGACGAGAGCGAGGACGACGACAGCATCAAGGTTGCGGTCATAGGCAAGCCCAACGCAGGTAAATCCTCGATTATCAACCGTTTCATCGGTCAGGACAGGCTTATCGTATCAAGCATCGCAGGAACTACTCGTGATGCGGTCGATACCGTGGTGGAAAATGAATACGGCAAATTCACCTTCATCGACACCGCAGGCATCAGACGCTCCTCAAAGATCAATGACAAAATAGAAAAATACAGCGTCCTCCGTGCTCACATGGCAGTGGAGAGGGCGGACGTGTGCCTTATCCTCATCGACGCAAACGAGGGAATCACCGAGCAGGACGAAAAGATCGCCGGTATAGCCCACGAGGCAGGCAAGGCGTCAATTGTTATCGTAAACAAATGGGATTCCGTCGAAAAGGATAACAGCACCGTCAATGAGTTCACAAGAAGAATAAATACCGCACTCGCATATATGACCTATGCACCCATCCTCTTTGTTTCGGCAAAAACGGGACAGCGTGTCAGGGATATATACAAGCACATTCAATATGTGTATACTCAAACCAATACACGCATATCAACGGGTATGCTCAACGATGTCCTCGGCGAGGCGACCATGCGTGTTCAGCCCCCGTCCGACAAGGGAAGAAGGCTCAAGATATACTATATGACGCAGGTGAGCGTAGCACCGCCGACGTTTGTGATTTTCTGCAACGACGTCGAGCTGTTCCATTTCTCCTACAGGCGTTATATAGAAAATTGCATACGTGAGACCTTCGGCTTCAAGGGCACTCCCATCCACATCATCATACGTGCGAAGGGAGATGATAAATAATGTTTATAGATAACATAAAAATATACGTCAAGGCAGGGGACGGCGGCAACGGCGCAATCTCCTTCAGGCGTGAAAAATACGTCGCCAAGGGCGGTCCCGACGGGGGAGACGGAGGACACGGCGGAAATATAGTTTTCCGTATCGACGAGGGCTCGAACACTCTGCTCGCATTCCGTTATAAGAGAAAATTCGTCGCCGGCGACGGCGGTAACGGCAAGGGCGCGAAATTTCACGGTGCGACCGCAGAGGATACGGTGATACTCGTTCCGAGAGGAACTATAATTAAGGACGCCTCGACCGGCAGAATAATAAAGGATATGTCGGACGATGAGGATTTTGTCTGCTGCCGTGGCGGCAGGGGCGGATGGGGAAATAAGCACTTCGCAACCCCCACGCGCCAAGTTCCGAATTTTGCGAAAAACGGCACTAAAGGCGAGGAAAAGGAGCTTCTTCTCGAGCTTAAAATGCTCGCAGACGTCGGTATCATAGGATATCCGAGCGTCGGAAAGTCCTCAATACTCGCACGCATAAGCTCCGCAAGGCCGAAGATCGCCGATTACCATTTCACCACACTTTCTCCCAATCTCGGAGTTGTATCGAGCGGCGGGGAAAGCGGATTTGTCGCCGCAGATATCCCCGGGCTCATAGAGGGTGCGGCAGACGGTGCAGGACTCGGACACGCATTTTTGCGGCATATAGACCGCTGCAGACTGCTTTGGCACGTCGTCGATATTTCTTGCTTTGAGGGCAGAGATCCCGTTGACGACATGGTCGCAATAGACACTGAGCTTCTCAAATACAGCCCCGAGCTTGCGGAGCGTAAGCAGATCGTCGTTGCGAACAAGACGGATGTGCTCGACAGAGAGTCGGTCGACGTGGAAGCATTCGAAAAATTCGTAGCGGAGACCGGCAGGGAACTTATATATGTTTCCGCAGCAACGGGAGAGGGACTTGATGCCCTTATCGCAATGACAGCCGAGGAGCTTAGCGCACTTCCGCCAATGACGGTATACGAGAGCGAATACGAGCCCGAGGACGCATACGTCGGCGGCTCTAAGGATACCACCGTGCGCAGGGAGGACGGCGTTTATGTCGTCGAGGGAGATTGGCTCTTCAACCTTATGGGGCAGATCAACTTTTCCGACAACGAATCCCTGAACTACTTCCAGCGTATCCTTTACAGAAGCGGAGTTTTCGAGCTGCTTGAGCAAAACGGCTGCAAGGACGGCGACACCGTTTCGATTTACGATTTCGAATTCGATTTTATTAAATAATTAAAGCATCGGAGGCAGAATATGAATATTTGGCACGATATAGATCCATGCGAGATCACACCGGAGGAATTCACCGCAGTGATCGAAATACCGAAAAACTCGCAATGTAAATACGAGCTTGATAAAAACACCGGACTCATCAAGCTTGACAGAGTCCTCTACACGTCGACGCACTATCCGGCGAATTACGGATTTATCCCGAGAACGTATTCGGAGGATAAGGACCCCCTCGACGTGCTCGTCCTCTTCTCACCGGAGATCGCACCGCTTACGCTCTGTAAGGTCAGACCTATCGGTGTCGTTCGAATGGTGGACGGCGGAGATATCGACGATAAGATACTCGGCGTTCTCGTCAACGATCCCACGTCAAAGGATTATCACTCGATAAACGACCTACCCTCGCATATATTCGATGAAATAATGCACTTTTTCAAGGTGTATAAGCAGCTCGAAAATAAGAGGACCGCAGTAAAATCCCTCTACGACAGAGATCGTGCGATCGAAATAATTCAAAAGGCGATCGACGACTATAAGGAGCATTTCGAAAAATAAGCTAATATTACCCCCACCTCACAATCGGTGGGGGATTGCTTTATTCTCTGTATTCCATTTACTGTGCTTTTCGCACAAAAATCGTCCCCATTGAAAAAAACGCCTGAATTACTTGACAAATTCCGCAAAATATGATATCATAAAATTGCAAAATAAGAATTTGGAGGTATTTTTATGAAAGATCACAAAAAGCTTACGATCTGTACGGGCGTAATATACGCACTTGCGCTTGCGATACTGATCACGACCTTCTGGACGATGGACAGCGGCGACGCTTTGGATTATTCGATCGTATATATGATTGGATTCAGAACTATTTTGATCTCGGGCGGACTTTGTCTTATTAACGCCATAGCCAGAGGATCGTCCGTGTTCACCTACGTTCTGCCTCTTATATTCGGAGTCGGGGCAACGGTGTGCGACCTCGTTACTTGGGGAATAATCCGCTACACGCATAATCAGGGCGTTGATCTCGGAAGCATTCTCCTAAATTCGTTGTACACCGTAGGCATCGGCGCTGTTGCCGCCGTCATCGGTCTCGGCGTGCATTACGCCGTGAAATATTTCAAAAAATCAAGGGTTGTTGCATAATCTCAACCCACAAAGCAAAACCGCCGAAATCGGCGGTTTTTGTATTTCAAAATATTTAACTTATATGCTCATACGCAATTCCAAAGCTCCGTG
Organism: uncultured Lachnospiraceae bacterium; assembly: GCA_964581025.1. Lineage (GTDB taxonomy): Bacteria > Bacillota > Clostridia > Oscillospirales > CAG-272 > RGIG4608. The sequence continues at coordinate 11,872 of CAZONA010000016.1, read as the reverse complement.
CATATTTCTCGGCATAGGAATCCGATTCGCAATAGATCACGAGTGCCTTTGAGCACGATTCAAACGCACCGTAGCCGATCGTCTCGACGTTTCCCGAAATATAGACCGTATTCAAAGCGTAACAGCCGTAAAAAGCGAACCAATCTATCTCCTCACAGCACGAGGGAAGCGTTATACTGCGAATCGAGGTCTCCGCAAAGGCACGCTTGCCTATTTTAAGAACGGGAAGCCCCTCGATACGCTCGGGAACGGTGGGGGAGGTAAGCTTTCCCGTGTAGCCCGTTACGGTTATTCCTCCGTTTTCCTTTATGTAGGTAAATCCGCCCGACGCATCCGAGGTGTTATCCGAGACCGAATTTGAATTCGATCCGGTGCTACCCGAGCTTCCGCTTGAATTGTCGCTTGAATTACCGTTCGAATTGTCCTCACCCGACGAAGAGCCGCCCGAGGTGGCATTGTTTATCATCGAATTTATCAGCTCGCCCTGCTTATTAAGCTTTTCCTTGAGTGCGTCGATCTCCGTTTGATAATTGCTTTTGATCGTCTCCTCGATCTTTTCGTTTATCTCCCGTCCTCCGAGAAATACCGTTATTAGCACTGCGCACACGAGCAGCAGCAGGGAAATGGGATTAAAATTTCGCATAAATTAAACCTCCGTTTTTTTATAGTTACTTAACTATATGAAAAACGGAGGTCAAATATTCCTGCTTATTTAATTTCGGACGTGCGAGGCTCAGTCAAGAGATACGCTTCAAGGCAAGCGTTTCCCGCACCGTCCAAGGTCTTGAAGTAAAATTCATCTCCACGGCACGCACGAAGGAGCTTTATCTCATCGTTGTACTGTGCTCCTCGAAGAAACGAGAGTACCATCTCCTTAACCCTCAAATGCTCGGGACAGGGAAGATTATCAACGAGCATATTGGGATAATGCGTGTTGTTCATGTGAAGATTGTAATCTATATCCCCGTATACGATCTTCCTCGTGCCCACGCAACCGAGCTCGGCATCCGTGGGATAAGCAATGCGTCGGGGCATTTTTATATCTATTGACGGCTCATCCACGAAATTGCATTCAAATCGGTTGACGGGAAGAAGCCTGTGCGTTTCCGTATCGAGAAGTGCCCAGAGCGTGAGCGCATCGGCAATAACCTCGTCGCCACGCATAACTCTGAAGCTTCGCCAAAATGTAAAGCCTCGGGATTCCGTGCCCGTCCACGTTTCAACCCTTACGTTCTCGTATGCATAAGCAGGTCTGTAAAATCTCATATACAGCTTTGAGAGTATAAACGCCTGATGAAGCTCATCACGAACATACTCTATGTTGGGATAATAGCACTGTATATGTTTATTCGTAGTTTCCTGCATAAGAGTCAGCACCGCCGAGGGCGTGATCTCCCGGTTTGCATTCGTGTCATGCCATCTTATACTGTAATCACAGCTGAATTTCATATTTTCCTCCGACATTTTGATCCTGCGGATATTTTACATCATATCACCGAATTTTTCAAGTGGATATTGTTAATTTTTATTCTCTCGTATCCGGCTGAGTAAGACCGAAGCTTACCGCAATGGCGGAATTGACCTCACTCATGACCGCATCGTCGAGATGCCCCATTTTTTCCTTAAGGCGTTGCTTGTCAATAGTCCTTATCTGTTCAAGCAGTATCACCGAATCCCTCGCAAGCCCCACGCCCCCGGCGTGTACGCTTATATGCGTAGGGAGTGCCGTTTTGCTCATCCGAGAGGTTATAGCCGCGGCAATCACCGTCGGGCTGTATCTGTTTCCGACATCATTCTGAACTATAAGAACAGGGCGCAAGCCGCCTTGCTCCGAGCCGACCACGGGGCTGAGATCGGCATAAAAAATATCTCCTCTTTTTACACTCATACCCAAAATACCTCCATTACAGATTGCCCAAGACCATCTGCCTACAGGTATATTTTTTCCATATTCCATAACACTTTAATCATCAAAGCGAAAAAAGAAAGGGAAAATTATTATACCGACAAAACAGTTCTGCTAACAGTATATTTTGCGACGTAAATTGTGTTAAAATGAGGAGATATGTAATTAAAAGTCGAATACGATCTTGCCGTCCGAAAGCTTGAGGTAGGCGTCGAATTTTTTGCCGTTTTTCGAGGTGAAGCCCTGTATTTTCGAGGTTCTGCCCGTCTCAAGAAGCATTTTCATATTGGATTTTGAAATGGATCTGCCGAGAATGTATGCACCGACGGTGAATTTGCATCCGAGCTCACGGTAATTGGAGCAGCCGTATCCGAATTTTGTCCGTTTGATGCTTCCTCCGCACAGAGGGCACACGCCTACAACGTCCCCGAGAAATCCGTTGTCCGTATCAAGCTCGATCGGCACGTCTCGGCTTGCAAAAATCTCCGAAAGCTCGTTACGTGTAAGACGCACCGCATCATCAACCGCTATCTGACCGTGGTATACACGCTTAAGCGCCTGACCGAGCTGGCTAGTCTTGTATTTGTCCATGTTGATATTCATCTTAATGAGGGATTCGATCATAAAAATTCCCCCGGGAAGTATCGTGTAAACGTCCTTGTTAAGAGCAATGTAGCCGCTGTTACGAGCATTGTCTATTATGCCCGTGCGAGTTGCCTCCGTGCCAAGCTCAAGTCCCTCGAAAATAGCCCGATAGTCCTCAGCATCGTCCGCATTTTCAACGTCCTCCGACGGCTGACGCTCCTCTTTAAGTGCCTTATCCTCCTTAAAGGGATTTTTAAGATAATTGTTCAGCGTTTCAATGGTGTAGTGCTTCGGTGGTGCGGTCTCCTTTTCAACGGGCTTGAAATTTATCACCACGGTATCCCCCTTAGAAAGCTTGGGGAGTATCTTGTCCTTCTGCGTGTAGTCGTCGTATTTCGTCCAGCCCTTTTGAACTATCACCGTGCCCTTTATGGAAAACTCCTCGTATTCGCCGACCTTTATCGTTATTTCGCTCTTTTCGATTATGCATTCCTCGGAGCAGAACACCGCCACAAACCGTCTGAATACCGTGGAATAGACCTTCATCTCGTCGGGCGAAAGCTTCGACGCATCGGGTATCTTGTAGGTGGGCGTGAGTGCCGAGTGGGATTCTATCTTCGAATCGTCGAAGATACGCTTTGAAAATTTGAATTCAACGGGATATCCCAGCTTCTTGCAGTTTTCGAGTATCGTCTTGACCTTACCTTGCTCACTTGTGGCAAGATATTCGGAGTTCGTTCTCGGATAAGTAAGATATCCGCTCTCGTACAGCCTCTGAATTATGTCAAGACTGTCCTTCATCGACATCTTGTATTTTTTGCCGAGCACATTCTGCAGCTTGGAAAGGGAATAGAGCTTGCCCGGCGCGAGCTTGTCCTTTTTACGCTTCACGGAGGTAACCACGGCCTCGGACGCATTGTATTTTTCGCAAAGCTCCTGCGCCTTGTTCAGCATATCGGAGGAAAACTTCTCCTTGCCGTTGAGTTCAATAACCTCGCCGTTCGTCTGCTCCTTGCTGGCGATAATGTAATATTTTTCGGGAACAAAATTCCGTATCGCCATATCCCTGTCGTATATAGCCTTTACAATGGGCACGATCACACGCCCAACTCTAAGAAGCGTACCCGTTTTTAGCGTCGCATAGCGTGTAAGATTTACGCCGTAGAGCCAATCTATATATGTCCTCGCAAAGCCCTCGTCCGCAAGCCTGTCATAATCGGAATCGGGCAGAAGCTCGGCAAGTGCCGCACGCACCGTCTGCGGAGTTTGGTCGGGAAGCCAAAGCCTGCGAATGTCCTTTTGCGATTCGAGAGCGTTCTGTATGCAAAGGCGAACGATGATCTCACCCTCTCGGTCTGCGTCTCCGGCATTGACGATCATGTCAACGTCGGGACGGTTGCACAGGTATTTGATGACCGAGAATTGCTTTGCGACTCCGCTGTCTACCTGCTTTTTCGCATCCTTTCTCAGTTCAAAATCGAATTTTTCGGGAAAGCAGGGAAGATTCTGCATAGTCCATCGCCCGCTTCCGTCGGGCGAGGGATTGTAATGCTCCACGTCGGCAAGGGAAAAGAGATGCCCGAATGCCCATGTAATGAGATAGCCCTCGCCCTCGAGATAACCGTTTTTGTTAGCCATTTTTCCGATGGCGGCGGCAATATTTCTCGCAAGACTCGGCTTCTCCGCAATAATCAGTATCATATCTCTCTCCTTTCCTAAAGCCTTAACTATATAATTATACCCCAATTTCTCCAAGCTGTCAATAAAAAATTTTGATCCGACCTGCAATACAGGTCGGATCTTCAAAAATTCATTTAATACTTAACAATATCAGTACTGTAGTTTCTTTATATTCTGCTTGATATCGCTCGAATTCGGTATATTTTTCAGGGGCGAGAGCCGCAATTTGACGTGTCCGGACGGTATATCCTTATCCAGAAAATCCATATATGTTCCATTTATGGAGCATATAGCGTTAAGGTGAGGGAACATGTAGCCCTTGAAAACATCTCTGTTTCTGAACTTTTTATGCACCCAAAATTCAAAATCGCAATAGATACCGACGCTCGAAAAGCTGATCTGAACATTCATTGAGCAGTCCTGCGAATATTTTCTCGCCAGAAGGCAAAGCGTAGCTAAAACAAAGCCGTATGCATGGGGAGAAAAATAACTGTTCATATCAAATTCGCCGTCCCAGGCAGCTATCGCATTTACACAGCAACCGTAGAGATGCGAATAGTTGTACGTCAGGGCGAGCACGGTGTCGACAAGCTCCTGATTAGTCATATTATCCGTATCATACGCAGCAAATATCGGATGCGAGCGAGATATTCTTTGTGCGAATTCACGTTCCGACTCACCGAATTGGAGCTTCTTGCATTCGGCAAGAGCGGCACTCGCCCCGGGGCTGATCATAAGCTGCTGCCCAAGCCCTTCCTCTATCAAGGATTTCAAAACGCCAAGCTTGAAACGGGGAACTATCGCAGTCAACATTTGATAGTACGGATATAGTATACAATCTATCAATATCGGACGACCGTCGCATGTAATGACGAGAAGAAGCTTGTGTGGATAAAGATAGGCTCTGTTATAAGTGATAAATTCTCTCTCCTTCAGCTCAAGCATATCGTAAAGAGAAAACATCTTGCTTTTCTTAGCTTCTCGACGGGCAATTGAGACACCGTCGGCATCAAGCAAATAAATATCTTCGCAAAACGGCACTTCGTCGCCGTTAAAGAAACCTCCCTTAACGTGCATATAAAAACCTCTCGATAATATAAATTAAAAACGCCCGTAGTATTTGCTATCGGGATCGTTGATGTATTTCAAAATGGGGAAATATTCCTTGCCGTTAACTATTATGTGCTCCGAAAGCTCCGAGCCGATGAGGCGAAGCTCACGCTTAAGCAGAGAAGTGAACTCAAGATCCTCTAAAGAAGGCTCTACCGAGCCGCCGGGATGATTGTGATAAAGAATAACGGATGACGCACGCTTCAGCAAACACAGCTCAAGCACGGTTCTGAGCATCGGACGAGATTCGTTGACCGTACCGCTCGATATAAGACAGTTGTCAATTATCTTGAGCGAAGGATCAAGATATATCGCATAGACCATCTCGCAAACAGCACCCATCGTGTGTTGCTCGGCAAGCTGAACAGCCTTTTCGACAGTGTCGATCCGGCGACCGATGTCCCGTTTTTCGAACGCATAACGCTTTGCAAGGGATAGCACCAATTTAATCAAAATTGCGGAATTTTCACCCACTCCGTCCACAAGAACGAGCTCGTCGATCGTCGCCTCGGCGATGCCGGATATGTTGCCGAATCGCTCTATTAGGCGGTGCGCCGTTTCGTTCGTGTTTTCTCTCGGAATGGAGTAAAAAAGAAGGAGCTCAAGCAGCTCGTGATCACCGAAACCGTTGTCTCCGGACTCAATATAACGGTGTTTAACTCGCTTTCGGTGTCCTTCGTGAAGATTTTTGCCATCTTTTGTCGGCATATATTCTCCTCCGTAGATTATTTTTGTTAACTAAATGTTAACATATAATCACAAATTTGTCAATACCTTTTTCAAAATTTCTTCATAAAATTTCGAAAAATTTGTGCTTTTTGTCGACAAATTTGACGAATGTTAGGGACATCCTATATCATATAGGATGTCCTTTTTCCGAGAGTATTGTACTACTTTTTGTGCAGAATGTCAATAGCTTTTTCGAAAATAATTCAAAAAATGTCATAAAATCGGAAAAATATTTCTCCGAAATCGCAAAAAAACGACATCCTATATGATATAGTATGTCGTTTTTTCGTGCGGGACGGCAATAAAAGTCGTCTTTTTGCACAAATTTGCGACGCTGTCAATCGGTCGGCAGAGCGAGCTTCCTTTGAATTTTCAAAAAATTCTAACGGCGAAAGGCGGCAAGCCCGTCGCCGTTTAACAGCCTCGCAAACCACAAAAAATACATACAACAAAGGAGAAATTTTCTTATGAGAAGTAAGAAAGGATTCACACTCGTGGAATTGCTCATCGTCATAGCAATTCTCGCAATTCTCGCAACCGTCGCCATCGTCGGCTATACGAGCTTTATCGATAAGGCAAACCAGAGCGTCGACGAGCAGGCTGTTACGCAGATCAATACCGCACTCGAAGCGTTTGAAATAACGGACGAGAAGCCCGGAGATCTCACGCAGCTGATTCAAAAGCTCAACGATATGGATCTTGATCTCGGAGATTATAAACCTCTTAAGAGCGGAATGCAGTTCTATTGGGTCAAGAGCGAAAACCGCATCATATATGTCGATGACGCAAAGAATGTCGCTTATCCCGAGAAATACGTTGATTTGCAATATGTTCCCGGCAACTGGTTCGTATTAGACGGCAGTATCAAAAAGGAAAATATTGATTACAATACCGCTGTTGATGCAAACGGCTCGTTAAACATCGCAAATGCCGGTCAATTTGCACAATTTGTAGAGGATTTTTCTAACAACACAAATGGTATCAAGGATACAGTCAATAAGATAGTTTTGACTGATGATATTTATTTGGACGGCGGAGAAGTTTTTTTCAATCAGGACAAAGCCAGCTGGGAAATTGACGGTCAAGGTCATACCATTTACGGTTTAAGAGTAGCTACCAATTCTAAACTTACAGTAGAGGGTGAAGGCGGTACCGGCGGCAGAAAACAAGAATTCGGATTTATTGCAAGCGTTGGACGCAATCAAACAGTAACAATTAAAAATGTTACCTTCGACGGCGTAAGCGTAGGTGATCCTGATATGTCAGTCGGGGGCACTAAGTATGGTTTAATTGCCGGTAATGTCAGCGGAACTCTGAATTTGGAGAATGTAAAATTCACGAACTCTTCCGTAACTGGCTTTCAAAAAGTTGGTGCTGTTGCCGGTATGGCTTCTCCGGGATCGACAGTTAATTTGACCGACGTTATTTTTGAAAACGTTAACGTGGCAGGAAAGCACGAAACACAAGCAATTGTCGGAGTTCTTTATACTGATAATAATGGTGATACTGCTAAAGATGCTAAACTTAATGCAGCGAACACCACTAATGATGGTATTACAGTAAAGATAATAAAATAATACTGTACTAACGAATATAAATCCCCTGCCAATTCGGCAGGGGATTTATATCTTTCAAAAAATGTGGATCTATTTCATTTTTTCCCAATGTCATTTCGCTATTCACGCTCTTTTTTTCTTAAAATTATCAAAATTATAAAAAAATTTGCCGAAAATACTTGACAATTTTCGAGGATTTTTATACAATTATTTCAACGATACGAAATTAAGGAGAAGGACTATGACGACTCAACGCAGGCACACAAAACCCGGAATGGCACTGCCCGAATTTTTGATAACACTTGCGATACTCTCGATTTTGGCTACGGTCGTCGTCGTGAGCTACGTGAACTTTATCGACAGGGCACGCATCGCTGCCGATGACTCCATAACGGAGCAGTTGAACCTTTTGATAACCGCTCACAAAATCGAAACCGGCGAGCTGCCCACGGGCGACGAGATATCACAGATCCTTCGGGATGGCGGCGTTACGTTTGACCAAATCACGCCCTCGTCGACCAATAGACATTTGTATTACGACAATATAAAGGGCTGCTTTGTCTGGATAGATGATGACGATGCCCCCGCAAGCGACGACAGCAACTATACCCCAATAACCGGCGATATGCTCACTCCAACCGAGACCAAGGATGACAACGGGAAATCGGACGAGACAGAGGGAAACAAGGAGCAGACGGATGAAACAGAGAAGAAAGAGCCGACACCGCAGATTTCGATAAAAACCGAATTCAATAGCGATAATATTAAGATGATCGACGGCGAGATCTATATAAGCAATGCTATACAAAATTCAAGCGATTGTATAAAACTGAATATCGCAGATATATTGGAAAACGTCAATGACGATATCGAAGAAGTCCAATGTACTCCAATATCTACTGTTGATTACGGTTATTCAAAGAAATACGACGCTTCCGGTAGCACTCTAATCTTCTATTGCCCCGGCATGTACGAATTACAGATATCTTGCAGAGGCACGGAACAAACCGTAACGGTTAATGTTATAAACTCCACTCTCACTGCGGCAGCATCTTTATCAACAAGCGGAAGTCCATCCACAAATACATCAGGTTATAACGACGAACTCAAGACATCAGGCGTATTAATTCATGTATTTGGCGGATTAAATTTAAATGACTATTCGAGTGTTTCTTCCAAAGAATACACGGAAATTCTTGACGGAGATAAAGGCAACAACAAGGATATTCAAAAAGAAATAATCGAATCCAATAGATTAAAAATAATCTGCGATGGAGAAGAACTTGAAATCAAATGCAAGGATGGGCATTATTATATTCAATTTGATAATTTACAGGTAGGAATCAAACATAATATAAAGCTTGAATACCGATTTCTTTCCTATAATGGCACGTGGGTATCGCAGACATTCGTTTTTTCATTCAATTTAACCAAATCACAAGCTAACAATAAGTCTATTACAATCCCTTGACAATCCCTGATTTTGTGGTATAATACTCAAGAAAAAAACCACAGGAGAATCCAAATGTACACTCTACTTATAGCAATAATTTATCTCGCATTCATCAGTCTCGGACTGCCCGATTCGCTTCTCGGCTCGGCGTGGCCCGCAATATACAACGATATAAGCGTCCCACTCTCATACATGGGCATACTCACCATGATAGTTTCGGGATGCACTATACTCTCGAGCCTTATGTCCGACAGGCTCACAAAAAAGCTCGGGACGAGCAGAGTAACGGTAATAAGCGTTTTTCTCACTGCGTTCGCACTCCTTGGATACTCGTTTGCAAACAGCTTTACCGCTCTGATCATTCTCTCCATCCCCTACGGACTCGGTGCCGGTGCGATAGACGCCGCACTCAACAATTACGTTGCCAACCACTACTCCGCAAAGCACATGAGCTGGCTTCATTGCTTTTGGGGGATCGGAACTATCATCAGCCCCTCGATTATGAGCTTTGCTCTGACAAGCTATTCGTGGTCGACGGGTTACAGGATCGTTGCGATAATTCAGCTCATCATAGGTGCGATACTGCTGTTCACGCTCCCCCTCTGGAAGGCAAATTCAAACAAAGCTACCGAAGAAAGCGAAAAGGGAAGCTCGATAGGCATAATACAGGCACTCAAGATTTGCGGCGTACCGAGCCTTCTGCTTGCGTTTTTCGGCTACTGTGCGGCGGAATCCACCGCAACGAACTGGGCGGCAACCTATCTTGTCGAGGCTAAGGGCTTTGACGAGGCAAGCTCCGCAGCCCTCGGTGCGCTCGTGTTTCTCGGTATAACTGTCGGAAGGTTTCTCGGCGGATTTCTTATGGATAAGCTCGGAAATCTCAAAATGATACGACTCGGAACGCTCATAGCTATAATCGGTATTTTGATACTTATCTTCTCCGGAGATAACCGCATTCTCTCGGTGATGGGACTCGGAATTCTCGGACTCGGATGCGCCCCCGTGTATCCCTGCATAATAAATTCGACTCCCGACAATTTCGGAGCGGAGAACTCGGGTGCAATAATCGGCATACAAATGGCAAGCGCATACGTCGGCACGACGTTTATCTCGCCGCTGTTCGGCGTTATCGCAAAGTATATCGGCTTTGAATTTTATCCCGAATATATGCTCATATTTTTGCTGACGCTCACGGTGATGATCAATCTGACCTTTAAGATCACCGCAAAAAACAAACAATAACCGAAAGAGAGCTCCGAGGAGCTCTCTTTTTTTGAAAAAATCAATATTTTTTTGCTCTATCCACTTGACAATTACCCAGGGGAGTAGTATAATGCAAGTTGCGTTATGTAACGACAATTACGGTATAAAGGAGAGTAGCAATGCCACCAAAAGCAAGATATTCCAAGGAGGAAATAGTAAACATCGCACTTGAGGTAGCGTCAAAGAAAGGAATGGAAGGGCTCACCGCAAAGGAGCTCGCATCGGCGCTCGGCACGTCCACAAGCCCGATATTCACGGTATTTGACACGATGCAGGAGCTTCAAGAGGAGGTAAGAGATGCCGCAATGGCACGCTTTGAATCCTACGCCCACAAGATAGGCACAGATATGCCGCCCTTCAAGCAGGTCGGAATGCAGACGATAGTATTTGCCAAGGAAGAGCCGAAGCTTTACGCATTGTTATTTATGTCGGCAAACAGCGGCGTGAGATCGTTTGAGGATATCTATGCAAAGCTCGGAGAGGTCGCCGTGGAATGCCTTGACACGATTGAGCACGACTACGGGCTTTCGAGCTCTGACGCAAGGACTCTTTTTGAACACGTGTGGATACACACCTTCGGAATAGGAACTATGTGCGCTACGGGAACGTGTAATTTTTCATACGAGCAGATATCCGCTATGCTGACGCAGGATTTCAAAGCGATGATGCTGCTCTTAAAATCGGGAGGAAACAAGTAAATGAATATAATCAGTGTAAAAAATCTCTCCAAGACATTCAAAAAGCCCCTGAGAAAAGAGGGACTCGGCGGAATGGTCAAATCCCTTTTTTCGAGGGAATACGAGGAGGTAAAGGCGGTCGACGACATATCCTTCGATATCGAGCAGGGTGAGATCGTCGGCTATATCGGCGCAAACGGCGCAGGTAAATCGACAACGATAAAAATGATGTGCGGAATACTCTATCCGACGAGCGGAAGCGTTACCGTAAACGGAATGAATTTCACAGACAACAGACAGCTCATCAATAAGGAAATGGGCGTCGTATTCGGGCAAAAAACACAGCTCTGGTGGGACATTCCGCTTATCGAGACCTTTAAGATACTCAAGAGCATTTACGAAGTGCCCGACGACGAGTACAACGAAAGATTCGAATATCTTTGCGACCTGCTCGATATGAAGCCGTTCCTTACCCAAAACGTAAGGTCCCTCTCCCTCGGTCAGAGAATGAGAGCGGACTTTGCCGCAGCACTCATCCACTCGCCGAAGATCGTTTATCTCGACGAGCCCACGATAGGTCTTGACGTGCTCGTTAAGGATAAAATAAGGAGCGCAATAAAGGAGCTTAACAAAAAGTATAACACGACGGTGATCCTGACCACTCACGATATGAAGGATATCGAGGAGCTTTGCAACAGAATAATCATTATTGACAAGGGAAGAATACTCTACGACGGAAGCCTTACGAATATAAAATATCGCTTCGGGAATACCAAGACCGTCTTTGTGCCCAAAGACGCCAACGTCGATCGGGAGGATATCATCGCTCGCTTCGGAAAGGTGGATTTCGAGGAGCACGAGGATAAGGTCGGCATAAAATTCTCCGTAGACGAGGTGGATCTTGACGATATGC
>CAZONA010000015.1:0-18046 GCA_964581025.1 uncultured Lachnospiraceae bacterium | reverse complement strand
GCGTGCCCTCGCCGAGAATATGACCTTCCTCATGCGTAGCATCGCACTCGGTAAGGAAATGTACCCCCTCCCCGAAAAAGAGCCCTCGCAAAGAACGAATTTTATAAGATAAAGCAAAAAACGGGACTGAGCCGGCGGCTCAGTCCCGTTTTTTATTTTATCTTGTTTTCATTGTATTTGCGACCTTGACGAAGGTTTCTTCCTCGAACGGTGTGCCGAGCCCTGCCTTCTTCAGTGCGCCGATGAAGCCGTCCTCGTGGGTTACGCCCTCGACGAGCGTTGTATATGCGGTGATCGCCGCATCGTAATCCTCATCCGCGATCGCAAAGATTTCGACCGCCGCAACTGCGGATACTGCGTAGCTTATGTAGTACACGGGGTTATCAATAACCGTGCTTCTCCAATAGCTGTAAACGTCGCTGAGGCTATCCTCAAACCACGATGCAGATTCGCCGTAGCCTGCGATGACTTCATCCATTATTGCATCAAAATCAGCCGAGGTATATCCCTCAACGCTTTCGAGATCATAAACCTTCTGCTCGAACTCGTCCATGATCGTTGCCATAATTATGGTATAGTATGCATTGAAAAGATTATACGCCTTTACCGCATCGTATACCTCGCCGTTGATCATGCCTTCGCAATACTTAAGGAATATAAACTCATTGCCCTGCGAATGAGTTTCGCAAAGATCGTAGTTATTGAGATCGTTGTTCACATAGGATGCGTAGTAGTGTCCGAACTCGTGCACGATCGTGCTCGAGCTCTGCCCCGAAAAGCCGAAGAGGCAGAAGGGCGTTTCGTCCTCATAGAGATACGTGCAGAATGCGGTGGGGTGGGAGTTGGAATTGTAAGAGAACACGCAATTTTTATTTTCAAACGGATCTCTCATCGCCTCACCCATCGTTCCCTCAAGGGAATTAAGGTATTCGACGACGTAATTCTTCTTCATCGTATCAAATCCCGAGGTAAGATAATCAATGAAAAGATTCTTATTGTAATCGGAGAATTTGGAATATACGCTCCAGCCGCTGTAAAGGGACTTATAGCAAGGCATTATATACTGCTTAACGTATGCACGGAATGCTTCAAGATCCTCTCTCGAATAATCTCTGCCGTAAACGTTCGCACTTGCGTAATCGTAGTAATTATCGTAGTTATGGAGCTTTGCAAGCTCGTTGTTCTTTGCGACGATCTTTGCGTAGATCTTCGCAGAGCCGTCGGTAAAATCGCTGTTGCCAAGATCGTTGTACTCCGCCTGAAGTGCCTCGATCTCGCTCTTAAGCTCAACTACTGCGGGATCGTAATCGAGCATCTCTCGGATATCCTCCTCCGACCAGTCGGCGAAGATCTCCTCGGCGACGGGGGATTCGAGATACATCGTTCTGCAGGACTGCATATATTTGTCCTGAACGCTGTAGAACATATCCGTCGTATTAAGATGACGCTCCGTTGCGGTCTTGTCGGACATATTGCAGTAGTAGACGATGCTTGCGATAGTCATCTGCTGTGCGATGTGGTAGAAGGCGGTTTCAAACTCATCGTAGATCGCATCAATCTCATCTGCGGACGTTGCGGTCTTGGATATCTCGACCATCTCGTCAAGCATGGCGAGTGCCGCATCGACCTCTTCCTGCGTAAGAGTGTATCGCTTAAGGATCTGTGCCTTAGTAAGCGAATGATCCTCGGCTTCGAATTTGTCCTGCTTCTGTGTTGTTGTGGTGGTAGTGGTGGTCTTCTTCTTGGTGGTGGTCGTCGTTACGGTCGTCGTGGTGGTAGTAACCACACCGAGCTGCACAAGTATCTCGTTTATCGAGAAAGAGCAGGACGACAGGCAGATGACCATAGCAAGGAAAAGCGCCACAAGCTTTAACTTTTTCATAATTGTCCTCCGTGATTTGATTCAAGCATAATAAAATCAAGCTTATTATATTTGTTAGTCATAATTTTATCACTATTAATTTCAAAAATCAATACCTTACGATATATTTTTTTACGATTATAAAAATTTTTGTTTCTTTTCCACAAAAACTATGGTATACTATTATCGTAAATACACTACGGAGGGCAAAAAATGCTCAGGATAGACGTCAAATTACCGCTGAATTTCAGCGAAAACGATATAAAAAGCAAAATCTGCGAGATTTTTCCCGTAAGTGAGGGAGACATTCGCTCTCTGATGCTCGTAAAGCTCTCGCTCGAGCTTTCGTCGGGTGCGCCATATCGCAAGGCGGCGATCGGGGTTTCGTTCGATCCCGAGCTTGAGGAAAAATTCGCAAAGCGCACGAAGGTATGCTCGAAAATGCCCGAGCTTGAGTTCACTCTCGGGAGGTACGATTTCGGGAATTCCCGTCCCGTCGTCGTGGGCGCAGGACCGTGCGGACTTTTCGCCGCACTGATTCTCGCCGAGGGCGGAGCACGCCCGATAATTCTCGAGCGTGGTCTGCCGATTGAGAAAAGGGACAGGAAGGTGGAGCTTATGCGGACGCTCGGTGTGCTCGATCCCGAATGCAACGTTCAGTTCGGCGAGGGCGGAGCGGGCACTTATTCCGACGGAAAGCTCAAGGTCGGCTCGCTCGATAAATACAAATACAAGATTCTTCGTGAATTTATCGCCGCTGGCGCTGAGCCCGACATCGTTTATTCCGCAACCGCACATCTCGGCACGGACAGGCTCGGCGGAATAGTTCGAAATCTTCGAAAAAAAATAATCGCCCACGGCGGCGAGTTCATTTGGGGTGCGAAATTCGTTTCCTTTTCCGAGGGGGACGGCAAAATCCACGAAATAAGCTACGAGATGGGCGGCGAGACGTTCACGCTTCCCTGCACCGAGCTGATTCTCGCCACGGGACACAGCGCGCGGGACACGGTAAGAGCCCTGCACTCTTGCGGCGTCGAGATGATCCCCCACGGATTTGGAATCGGAATGAGGATCGAGCACCCCCGTGAATACATAAACGAGCTCGTTTACGGCAAAAATTACGACAAAAGGCTTGAGACCGCAAGCTACCATCTCGTTACGCACCTCGGGAACGGGCGGAGCGTTTACAGCTTTTGCATGTGCCCCGGCGGCACGGTCGTCCCTGCGACGAGCGATCCGCACGGTACGGTAACGAACGGAATGAGCGTTCACGGCAGGGACGGCGAAAATTCCAATTCCGCCCTGCTCGTTTCCCTGACGCCCGATGATTTTCAGGGGAGCGATGCGCTCGCCGGAATCGAGCTTCAGGAAAGAATAGAGCACGCCGCATACCTTGCCGCAGGAGGCGGATTCGTCGCTCCGAGGATCTCAATGGGAGAGCTTTTAAGAGGCAGAGCCCCCCGTGCCGAGATAGGAGAGGTCAAGCCGTCCTACCCCTGCGGAACAGCCCCGGTCGATCCGAGGCAATACCTTCCCGACTACGTCGTCGGCTCGCTCGCCGAGGCGTTCGGGGAATTTGATGCGTGGATGCCCGGATTTTTCAGAGAGGATGCAGTGCTTACGGGTGCGGAAACACGAACGACCTCGCCCATTCGAATAGTCCGAGACGCCAAAACGAGAATGACGCCGTCGTGCGACGGGCTTTACCCGGCAGGCGAGGGCGCAGGCTACGCCGGCGGAATAATTTCCTCCGCCCTCGACGGCGTCCACACCGCCATGGCGATCTTGGAGAAGCACGAAAAGTAAAATAAAGCAAGAAAACCGCCGTGCCGGCGGTTTTCTTTATCTCGTTTTGGGCTTATGCGTCCTTGTCGCAAAGGAGCAAAATGCCGGCTATAAGGTTTACAAAAAGAAGAGTAACAACCTTCCAGCCCGTAGAAAGCGGTCCTTCCTTCATTTTGTGAAGAACTATCAGACCGAGAACGATGGGATAGATCGCTGCACATCCGAAGATCATTCCGAGAATGATAAATACCTTTTCAAGAGTTTTCATAAGTGTTATCCTTTCAAATAAGTACTTAACGCATAGCGTTACTATTATTATTTTACTCCGATTTTGCCCCCTTGTCAATCCCTCGGTTACAAAAAGTTAATAATTTCGTCATATTTCACTAAAATTTACGCCACAGAATACGAATACCGCCGAAATATTTTTTCAAAATTAACAAAACGTAAACATTTCCTAAAAATTTCGCAAACACGGGGGCGGTATAATTCATTCGTAAAATAAATCAACCGAATGAAAGGAAATTATTATGAACACAAACGATAAGAAATTTATAGCGCAGAACATTCGTGCACAGTACACGGAAAAGCAGATCACGGAGCTTGATGAGCTTAAGGCGCTCGATCGCAAGGTCAAAAAGCCGGCGACCGTGTTCGCAATCACCTTCGGCACTCTCGCCGCACTCATCCTCGGCATCGGAATGAGCCTTATTATGACCGACATCGGCGAATTCGTCGGACTTGCGGACGCAATGCCCGCAGGCGTCATCATCGGCGTCGTAGGTCTTGTCCTCTCCATCGCAAATTATCCCATCTATACAAAAATCCTCGCCGCACGTAAAGCAAAATTCGCCGACGAGATCGTCAAGCTCAGCGATAAAATTCTCGAAAAGTAAACCCCAACCCACAAAAAGCACCCCCGAGGGGGTGCTTTTTGATACGTCCGAAGAATTGCAATTCATTAAGCTCAACAAATCAATCGGAAATATAATAATCGGCAAACGCAGTACTCGATTATTTTTTATTTTTCAAAATAACGATTACGGCTATCGCACTAACAAGCAATACGCCGCATACGGCAAACACCGTTTTAGCGTTTTTCTTCATAATAACGCCTCCGAAAATTCAACAGCAATTATTATTCGGGCTTTGCTTCGTCAGAATCCTTCTTCTCCGCAGAATTATTCTGATTATTTTGATTCTGCTGCATATTAGCCATCATCTGCATCATCATCTGCTGCATCATCATCTGCTGCTGATCGTTTTTGTCCTTTTCCTGACGCTCCTTTTCCTGTCTGCGTCTGTCCTCCTCTATTTGCAGCTGGCGTCTCTCCTTCTCCAAGCGTGCATTATATTCGGCGGTCTTTGCTTCTATTTCCGTGAGCTTGCGGCATTCCTCGTCGTAGGCGGCTTTTTCTTTTACTATGCTCTTATACATAGAACGATACCATACGCCGAGAAGAATGAGATATATTCCGACACCTGCATTGGTAAGGGTAATGACGTTCAATCCGCCGATTATATACAGACCGATAACGGAGGGCTTAGCGATTGTGTTCGTTTTGCCGGAAACAAATGAAACGAGGTCGATAGCATAATAATTTTTAGCTTTGTAGTAAACGTTCGTTATCCAAAGAGATACGGATATCATAATTCCCGATATAACGACACCGATAATTATAAGAGTTCCGCCGCCTGTTCCCACCAAGCCGTTAAGAGTCTCGTCGAACGAAGGATCAACGTCTCCTCCGAGCGAGCCGACCAAATCGGAAATACCTCCGCCTATCTCCTCAAGAGCGGAAGCTCCTGCAACACAGGCGATCACTATCAAAATTGCCAAAATCATAACTACCGCCACAGTTATGCAGCTCGATATATAGAGCCAATTGAGGTATGACGTAACCGATTTCATTTTGCTCGTATCGATCGGATCTTTGGATCTGAGCTTAAAGATGGCAACTATCGAAATTATTGACGTGATCACGGTGATAAGAGTAACGGGAAGTGTGAAAATACTCGTAAATCCGACAACCAACTGAACTACGCAGTTAATTATCAAAAGTATTGCACAAATCAAGGTAAGAACGGAGCGGTGCGAGCTGTGAATAGCATCGTCTATCTTCTGTTTTGCCCGATCACGCTTTTCGAGCTGAAGCTTTTTTGCGACCTCCGTGCCGCAATCCTGACACACTAATGCGTCATCACTGATGGTTGATTTACATACGGGACAATTCATTTTTTCTTTCTCCTTCAAAAAATTAAAAATTTTGTTACAAATTGTAACATCTTTATTGTAACATTTTGTTACAATGTTGTCAATAGAAAATTTACAAAAAGTCGAATTTTTGGGGTTTTTGGGAAAGCGGGAGAGATGAAGGAAAACGAGGGGCTTATTGGGTTGAAGATGATCAGAAAGCAGCGAAAATGCAGTCAGGTCAAGCTTGGAATGGACCTTTGCATCAGCCGTGAGGCGCTCTCGCACTACGAAAACGGCAAGCGTTCACCGGACATTTGGATGCTCCGCCGGCTCTCCGAATATTTCGACGTTTCCATTGATTTTCTCGTCAACGGCAAGGAATTTGAACCGAAAGAAAAATAAAGGACTCACGGTCGGTGAGTCCTTTTTGCATTTATTTTTGCGTTTATTTTTGGCGTTTTTGCTTATACTC
Source organism: uncultured Lachnospiraceae bacterium (assembly GCA_964581025.1). Lineage (GTDB taxonomy): Bacteria > Bacillota > Clostridia > Oscillospirales > CAG-272 > RGIG4608. The sequence goes on along the minus strand of CAZONA010000015.1, from coordinate 11,731 downwards.
GTTATATTTTTTGGCGTCGATGGTGCCGTCGGCGATCATACGCTCGCTCCAGAGCTGGAGGGTTTCGACGGTTATCGAGATGCGCTCAAGCTCCTCCTGGATATTGATGAAGTCCTCGATCTCGTCCTCTCCGATCTCGCCGTCGGCGGTGATCTCGATGAGTCTGTCCTTCTTCTTATTCATCGAATTGAGCGAGGCGATCATTTCAAGCACGATCTGCGAGAGCTCCTTCGTTTTGACCTCGGGGACGTACTCCTGCCCGATGGGGCACTGGTTGGCGCAATAGTAATTACAAAGTCTCGGGAGCTTATATTTATCCGCCATTTGCAGGACCTCGTCGGGGTTCGGGGCGGATTTTTCGTTCTCTATTCGCTCGATCCTCTCGGGGGATATCCATTCGAGCAGCTCGCTTGCGCTCTCACGGGAAAGGTCGAGCTTTTCCCTCGTTTGCTGATATATATTTTTATTTCGTTTGGTCGATACCTTCGGCATATTTCTTCTCTTTTCTATCATTAATATACTATATGATAACAAAAAGTCCTCGAGATGTCAAGGACTTTTTCGCACTTTATTTCATAAGTCTGTCGCTGAGCTCCATTATCCTCGGGGCGACCTTTTTACGCTCGTGCGAGAGGATGGCGGTATAGGTCGGATAGGCAAGTGCGGCAAGTATCATTCCGACGATGCCGACGGCGATGCCGAGGGCGTTTTTATCAATTCCGAGCCGTGATACGAATCCGTCGGCGAACGTCGTCATAACGGTGCTCATTCCGAGCCCGAGTATCAAAATTCCGACGATGCCGAGGACGATTGCCGGGGCGCTCGCCCTGTGCGTTACGCTTTTGTCAAGTGCGACGAGCTTTTGAAGGTCGCCCCCCTCACCGTTTGCAATCTCGCCGACGTACTTTTGGCGAATCCTTTCAACCTCGTCGTGCTCCTCGGCGGTATAGGTATATTCAAAGGTATTTTTATCTTCCATATTTATTTTTCTTAAGCTCCTTTATATTTTTCGTTGCGGTTGCGACCGTATATGCGCACATTGCGCTCACTGCGATGCATATTACAGCACCCGTTGCGGCGAGGAAGATCCTTTGATCACTCGCCGACATTTCCGCTCCGAAGGCGGCAAACATTGCACCCTCAAGCGAGAGCATTGAAACGAGGGCGGAGGCGAGGCTGATCTCCTTGATTATCGTGAGCAGGGGACTTTTGAATTTCCTGAGTCTTACGAAATCGACGACCGTTTTTATGATATGGTAAAACGAATACGCCGCCATCACGTAGATGAGGTTTCCCTCGTATCTGAAGCTTCGGCTCTGATACATCATCATTAGCACGACGCCCGAAAGGGAGAGGTTTATGAGCAGCATAACGAACGCACAGATGCGTGTGCGAACCCATTCCGAGAGCAAATTTTCGCCTATATCGTTCCCCCTCGAGTAAAGCGAGAGGATGAATCGCATAGCGGTAAGCGTTGCATAATAAAATGCGAGCAGGAAGAACCAATAGGTCGAGTTGAGCACGCCCCAGAGGACGTTCAGGGCGACGTTTCCCAAATTTATGGCGAGGGAGAGATAGAGGCTCACTCTCGTTCTGAAATTGAGGTCATTTCTGTATTTCGAGCCGTATTTCGTGGAATAGACGGCGGCTTTGATCTTTCTTATACGGCTCGGGAGCTCGGTTACGGCGTAGACGGTGAGCACGCAGAGCGTATAGAAGGAGAGTGTATATATTGCGTAGACCTCCGCCCCTCCCCCCTCGCCGCAAAAGGCGTAGACCAGCCCTGCGGCACTTATGAGAGTTAGGAGCACTATCAGCGCAAGCGGCGGTCGGATCAGGGTATTAAGAAGCTTTTTTGATCTTTGCTTTTTCATAAATTCTTCCTCATTTTGACGGTAAATGTGCTGCCGACGCCGAGCTCACTCTCGACGCTCACGCTGCTTCCGGTTATATCTATCACTCGCTTGACGAGCGCAAGCCCGAGCCCGTTTCCGCCCCCGGAGTGCGAGGTGTCGCCCTGATAAAATTTTTCGAAAATGTGTGCGCCGGTTTCTCGACTCATTCCCTCTCCCGTATCTCTGACGCCGACGACGGCGTATTCGCCGACGGAGCGGACGGAAACGGCGACCTCACCGCCCTCGTGCGTGAATTTGAGTGCGTTGGAGATGAGATTTGACCAGACGAGCTCCATCATATCGGCGTCGCCGAGCACGGCGACCTCGTCCTCTGCGTCAAGTGAGACGGTGATATTTTTCTTCTCCCAGACATCCTCAAACTGCAAAAGGCAGGTGCAGACCTGCTCGGCGAGGTCGAATTTTTCAAGCCTCGGGGAGAGCTGTTGATTTTCAAGCTTATTAAGGCGCAAAATGTTCGTTACGAGCGTCGAGAGCCTCGTCGCCGCATCCTCGATGGCACGGGTATACTCCTCCCTCTCGGCTTCCGTGATGTTTCCCGAGCGGAGCAGAGTCGCATAATTTTTCATCACGGCGAGCGGCGTTTTTATCTCGTGGGAAACGTTGGAAACGAAATCCACACGCAGCGTTTCGGTGGCGGAGAGGGCTTTTGCCATTTCGTTTATCCTCTCGGCGATGAGGTCGAACTCATTCTTCGGCTCAAAGGGGTGCCCCGTTTCGATCCTGTATGAAAAATCGCCCCTCATTATTCTGTCCGAGGCGTCGATTATCCTCTGCGCAGGCTTTTTTACGGTGTAGTATCTTCTTATTCGGTCGACAGCGTAAAAAACCGCCGTGATGACCACGGTGCAGAGCATCGTCGCCTTGGCGGCGTCGCTTATGTTTTCACGTGTATATTCGATCTCCGCCGATTCCGCCATCACGCCGAGGAAAACGGTTACGGAGAGCGTTACCACAACGGCAACGGCGGCGAAAAAGGTGAAAAATCCGCTGATCTCCCGAATTACTTTTGCAAGCCTATCGTCCCTCATTTTATTACCGCCTTATAGCCGAGCCCGTGCACGGTTACTATTTCAAATTCGTCGCAGTCGGCGAGCTTTGAGCGGAGCTTCGTCATATAAACGTCCACGGTTCTCGTGGAGGATTCGGTGTCCGCATCCCAAAATTCGTCCATCAGCTGTCGGCGAGTGAAGGTCTTTTTCGGGTAGGAGAGGAGCTTATAGAGCAGGTCAAATTCCCGTCTTGTCAGCACTATCTCCTCGCCGTCGAGCGTCGCCGTGTGCTCGTCGACGTCCATTGCAAATCGCCCGAGCTCCAGCTTTCGCATCGAGGCGATGCGAGCACGGCGAAGCAGTGCGCCGATACGGAGGAGCAGCTCCTCAAGGTCGACCGGCTTTACCATATAATCGTCTATCCCCACACGGTATCCCCTCTGCTTCGAGGCGATATCGTCCCGTGCGGTCATAAAGAGGATCGGAACGTCCTCGTTTATCGAGCGCACGGTAGCGGCAAATTCAAAGCCGTCCACCACGGGCATCATCACGTCGGAAATTATCAAATCGAAAACGTTTTCGTACATTGCGTCGTAAGCGTCCGTCGCATTCAAGCACCCGATCGCCTCGTAGCCGTTGCCCCTCAAAAAAGCGCACACGCTCCGATTAAGCTCTGCGTCGTCCTCAACTATCAAAATCTTAAACATCTCTACCTCCGCACTTCTTTTTCGTCATTGTAGCACACAAATGTTAACGTTTTGTTTACATTTTTGATTTTTTGAGGATTTATAATAAAACGGTGCGTTAATTTGATTATTGACAAAGTTCTTTTTGTATGATATACTATATTCGTATTTGCATACACTTTAAGTCTGTGCCGCAGGGCTCTTGCCATCGGCGAACGCTCCGGAACCACCTTACGTTCGTCTCGGGCGGCACATACAAACAAAAAATTTATTTCAGGAGGTTTGTTATTTATGAAGGGTTTTGCAATGTTAAAAATCGGTGAGACCGGTTGGGTAGAAAAGGAAAGACCGGCTTGCGGTCCGTTCGACGCTATCTGCAAGCCGCTTGCGCTTGCTCCCTGCACCTCGGACGTTCACACAGTCTGGGCAGGTGCTATCGGTGATCGCCACGAGATGATCCTCGGACACGAGGCAGTCGGAGAGGTCGTTGAGGTCGGCTCCGAGGTTAAGGATTTCAAGCCCGGCGACAGAGTTCTTATTGCGGCTATCACGCCCGACTGGAATTCTCTTGAGGCACAGGGCGGATTTGCAATGCACTCCGGCGGTATGCTTTCCGGCTGGAAATTCTCCAACTTCAAGGACGGCGTATTCGGTGAGTTCTTCCACGTAAACGATGCGGACGGCAACCTTGCTCATCTTCCCGAGGGAATGGATATTGCGGCTGCGTGCATGCTTGCGGACATGGTGCCCACGGGCTTCCACGGCGTAGAGCTTGCGGACATTCAGTTCGGCGATACCGTTGCCGTTATCGGAATAGGTCCTGTCGGTCTTATGGCTGTTGCAGGTGCGGCAATAAGGGGCGCATCCACGATCTATGCGGTCGGCTCGAGAAAAAATTGCGCAGATCTTGCGCTTGAATTCGGTGCTACCGAGATCATCAACTACAAGGAGGGCGACATCGTCGAGCAGATCCTTGCAAAGACGGACGGAAAGGGCGTTGACAAGATCGTTATCGCCGGCGGCGACAACGACACGTTCGATCAGGCTATCCGTATGCTTAAGCCCGGCGGAATCATCGGCAACGTCAACTATCTCGGCGAGGGCGACTACATCAAAATCCCGAGAGCCGATTGGGGCTGCGGAATGGGACACAAGCAGATCCGCGGCGGCTTGATGCCCGGCGGCAGACTCCGTATGGAGAAGCTCGCAAGGCTCGTTATGACGGGACGCATTCATCCCGAGAAGCTCGTAACGCACAGATTTGTCGGTCTTGAGAACGTTGAGCCTGCGCTCATGCTCATGAAGGACAAGCCTCGTGATCTTATCAAGCCTCTCGTTATCATCGAGGAATAATTACAAAGAAAAAAGGGACTTCCGAGGAAGTCCCTTTATTTTTTATCAGTTATCAGTCGTCGCAGCAGACGTCCTTTTTGGGAGGAGCTACGGGCTTCGGTGCGCTGTCGGTAGCGTCGCCAAGACCGGTCGTTTCGGAAAATACGACGTTTCTCTTCGTCATCTCGACCGTATCGGTGGGGATTATGAGCTTAGCCGCCGTTCCGTTAGCCATCTCAACGAGAGCCTCGTATCTCTTAAGCTCAATCACCTCGGGGCTGGGGCAAGCCGCCATAACGGCACGCAGACCATCAGCCTCTGCCTGCTTTTGAAGCAGAAGTGCCTTAGCTTCACCCTCGGCACGAGCGATACGCGCGTCGCGTTCACCCTCTGCCTCAAGTATCATAGCCTCCTTATCACCCTGTGCACGGGTAATGACCGCCTGCTTATGTCCCTCAGCCTCAAGCAAGGTCTCACGTCTTGCACGCTCAGCCTTCATCTGCTTCTCCATTGATTCACGGATGTCCGCAGAGGGCGTGATGTTGCGTATCTCGACTCTCGTAACCTTAATACCCCACTCGTCCGTCGCACGGTCGATGCTTTCTGTCATCTTGGCGTTGATGGAATCACGGGAGGTGAGTGCGCCGTCGAGAGTGAGCTCGCCGACGATGTTACGGAGCGTCGTTGCGGTGAGGTTTGCAAGTGCCTCAACGGGAGTTGCCGCACCGTATGCGTAGAGCTTGGGATCGAAGGTCTTATGATAAACGACCGCATCGATCGTGATCGGAACGTTATCGCTTGTGATCACGGACTGGGGAGGCGTGTCAAGCACCTTCTCCTTCGTCGTCGCTCTCGCAACTACCTTGTCTATGCCGAAGGGGAGCAGGAAATGCAGACCGGGCTCCCAGATGTCGTGAAATTTACCGAGACGCTCGATTACGTAGGACTCGGTGTGGGGTACTACCTTAATGCACGATATAAGAATTATCGCTACAAGTACCAATACAATGATTAAAAATGCCATATTGTTTCTCCTTTTTCATTTTTATATGTAACCTCAATTACATTCATATATTATCACAAAATCGGGAAATTGTCAATCGTTACTTATATCTTTTGCTCAGCTCGAATATAACGCCTATCGGTATTACGAAAAGCACGGTGATAAGTACTAAAAAAATCATTCTCTTCCCTCCTTGTGATACCATTATAGCACACAGGATCGTGCTTGAAAAGGGTGAAAAGTGCAAAATGGGACGCTTTATTTTTACTGTGGGTGCAAAATAAAAGCTCGGCACTCCGAGGAGTGCCGAGCAGAAATTTTATTTACTTCGAAATAATTATCGAGTAAAGGTATACCTGAGCGTTCGCCGTAAATACGACCGTCGTGTCCGCATCAAACGTCCACTCCTGCGTATCCTCGCTTGCCGCCGTACCGTTGATGCTGTAATCGTGGTAGCCGGGGTAAGTTGCGATAGTAACCTTCGAGCCTGCCTTTACCGTGAAGGTGAGAGTGGAGGTAGCATTGATCTGCGTGTCGCTGCCTCTTGCGCTTACCTTACCGGTAGTAGCGTCGATTGCGATATCGCCGACTGTGCCGGTCTTGCCTTCGAGCTTCTGATCGTAGGTGTAGCTCGTGCCCGTGGGGCTTGACTGACCGTTGAAGAAGTAGTAAACGTTCGTGTCGACCTGAACCTCGGAGCTGTTGGGATCCCAATCAAACGCATAGCTTACCTTGCCGTTTGTCTTTCCGAATACGTTGGCGATATTGCTATACGCCTCATATTCCTCGTCCGTGAGGAATCTCATTCCGGCTACCGCCTCGGTGATTGCACCGGCACCGGCGTTATTGTATTCAACGAAATTGACGGTGGACTCGGTGGGCTTTGCGTTCATGGAAACGTATCTCTCGTTCTTCGACGAGCCGCTAAAGCCCTTCGTCGAAACGTGTCCGTCGATATCGCATGCGATAAGAGCCACTGATGCGTATTTGCCCCAGCAACGACCGATTGCCGTATTGCCGTTCGCAACGACGTCCTCGTCGGCGGTGAAGCTGCACTTAAGGAATACTGCGCCGTACTGAACGTAGTCGTCGTCGCCCTTATTGCAGCCCTTGAAGGCGGTGATGTAGCCGCCATCGGTCTTGCCGCTCGAGATGGAATGGATCTGACAGCCGAGGAATACCGTCGTATTATTCGTTCCGAATATGAAGTCGGTCGTTCCGGAAATGAAAACGCCGTAAAGGAACTGACGTCCCGTGAAGAATTCAACGGTGTCCTGATATCCGAGAAGTGCGCCGTTTTCCATAGTGAAGCGGTCTGCCTGAACGAGAAGTGCGAGTGCTCTGTGCTCGTCGTGCTTTCCCTCTCCGAATGCGGAATCGAAAACATCCTTGGAATTCCAATAGTTTGCGATGATAAGATTATTGATCTTGCAGTTATATGCGCTCTCACGGATCGCAACGGTTGCCGTGGAGTCGGTTACGTGCGAAAATCCGCTCTCGTCGTTCTGACCGTAGAGAGAATTCCAAATTATCGCACTGTTCCCTCCCTCTCCGAGAATGCCGAGATTGGGGATCGTTATCTCGATCTTTTCATAATAGGTATGATTCGAGATTCTGATGAGCTTATTCGACTCCGCAGGGGCGTCCTCAAGGAAATCGAGAGCCTGCTGGATGGTCGTAAAGGTGTTGTAGCCGTCAACTACCGCACCGACCGTGCCTTCATAAGTCTTGTCTACCCTTACCTGATATACTCCGTTGACAACGGAGGGCTCGGTATCGACCACGTAAACATCGAAGCTTGCCGTAAGAGCCGTCTCGCCGCTCACAGAGCCGAGATATTTTACGGTAAGAGTCTTCTTACCTGCGCTCGTGGAATCAAAGCCGGATATCTCGTAATTCTTAACTATAAATTCCTTCTCGTCGTCGCCGCATTTTGCACCTACAACGACGGTAAGTCCCTTGGTGTCAAGCGTATCGCCGACGCCGTAGACCTCACGGAAGCTGTGGTTGAAGTAAACGCCGTTGCCTGCGCTCGTGTTCTTATCGAGCTTTTCTATCGCATCAACGCCGAGCGTTACCGACTCGGGCGCATAAACGCTTACGTAGTAGGTTATGGGATCGTAATCCTTGTAGCTTACGACGACGGGGTATTTTCCGCTCTTCGTGAAATCAACTCCGCTCTGATCGACCGTTACAAGCTCAAGGTCAAGAGCTTCGGTCTTGCCGTTTTCGAATTTCTTGTTGAGCGTGAGCTCGCTAAGGTCGAGAGTGCCACCGAGGAGGTATTCCACCTTGCCCGTCGAGACAAGCTCAAAGCCGCTTTCCTCGGATTTTTCGACGAGGCATTCGAGGCTCAGCTCGTAAATATCTATCGTTCCGGAAACACGGTTGATCTTCCACTCGCCCTCGGTTACGTCAACGGATATCACTACAAGGGGACTTGACTTGTTCGCTCCGTCAAATTCGATCTCCTGCGTCGTGCCGTCGGGGGCTGTGATCTTGACCTTCTGCGTATTTGCACCGCTCGAGCCGTTCTGAATGATGAACGACAGCGTGCCCGTGCCGTTCACCTTAATTTTAATGGCGTTTGAGCTACCGCCGAGCTTAGCGGAAACGGTAAAGGTCGTCGACTCGCCCGTTTCGGAATCGGTGAATGTCCTCGTTCTGTTTCTTATTTCAGTTCCCGAAACGATGGTAAACGGTCCGCTTACCTTGTCGGAAGCAAGCTTTTCCGCCGTGAAATCGCTTATGTTGAGGTAGTATTTTACGACCTCATAGCCCTCGGGGATCATATCCGCACCGCAAACGTCGCATTTGTGGTCTTTGTCCCCGTCTGCGCATTCGCTGAGCACCTCGCCGCAAACGTCGCATTTGTGATCCTTGTCCCCGTCTGTGCATTCGCTGAGCACCTCGCCGCAAATGTCGCACTTATGGTCTTTGTCCCCGTCTGCACATTCGCTGAGAACCTTTTCGCAGACGTCGCATTTGTGGTCGTGATCGTCGTCGATGCACTCCGTGTGGTCAAGCTCGGGAGGAACTTCATGCTCAAAATCCGCACCGCAGATGTCGCAGATGAAGTCGCCGTTCACGTCGATGCATTCGCTGAGCACCTCGCCGCAAACGTCGCACTTGTGGTCGTGGTTTTCGTCGACGCACTCCGTGTGATCCGGCTCGGGGCGTTCAAGCTCCGCACCGCAAACATCGCAAACAAAGTCGCCGTTCACGTCGATGCATTCGCTAAGCACTTCGCCGCAAACATCGCACTTGTGGTCGTGGTTTTCGTCGACGCACTCCGCATGGTCCGGCTCGGGAGTAAGCAAGCCGCCGATATAATCTATCAGCTGGCAGGATGTGAGTGTGAGCGTCAAAAGACAGCACACCGTGATAAGAATTAAAAATTTTTTCATACCGTTACACCTTTCTGCCCCACAGGGCGAAATTTTCGTACTTTAATTATATTCCACAACGCGAAATTTTTCAAGTGGTTTTCGTTAATTTCGGCATAAAGCGGAGAAAATGTGCCTGCATTTTGTGAAATTTGCACAATGAAAAATCCCCCTCGTCCCTTCCCCGAAAAACGCAAGGGTAAATCACTCCCCTTCCGTTAAAAATCTAACGAAAACTGTTGACTTTTGTCCGAGATGTGTGATATAATAAGATGTTGCATTGCGGTATATGCCGCAATGGGCAAAATTCAAGGACACGGAGATACTATTTTTGAAAAAGAGCAGTATTGGCATTACGGTCTGTATCTGTGCGCTCGTAGTGATCGTTGCGCTCGTTCCGGCTCTGATTCCGCATTCCGACGGTGTGCGGTACGACGAGAACACGACCTGCTTCGACACCGTTTCCCGTATATATTGCTACGCCGATTGCTCGGACGACGAGTTTGAGGAAAGCTGTAGGGCGGTATGGGACGTGCTTTTGCGCTATCACAGACTCCTTGATATCTACAACGAATATTCGGGAATGAACAACCTCTGCACCCTCAACGAAAATGCCGGGGGAGATGCGGTGGTGCTCGATCGGGAGCTGATTGATTTTCTGCTCTACGCAAAGGAAGTGTACGCTCTGACGGGCGGCAAAACGAACGTTATGATCGGTGCGCTGACGAGCCTTTGGCACGACGCACGTGAGGGGGGCGGATACGTACCCGATGCGGCGGAGCTTGAGGCTGCGGCGGAGCATATCGGAATCGAGCTGCTCGAGATCGACGAGGTCGCCTGCACGGCGAGGATCACGGATTCAAGAGCACGGATCGACGTAGGTGCTCTCGGCAAGGGCTACGCAACCGAGGCGGCGGCGCAGCTGCTTGAAGGTAGGGGCGTTACGTCTTACGTTCTCAACATTGGGGGCAATATACGCACGGTTGGTCAAAAGCCCGACGGCAGTGATTGGAGCATCGGGATAACGGATCCCCGAGATGTGTCGAAAACTGCGGCGACGGTGCTCATCTCGGAGCTTTCCTGCGTTACGAGTGGGGATTATCAAAGATATTTCACCCTTAACGGTACGAGGTATCACCACATAATAGATACGGAAACACTGATGCCTGCCGAATATTTTTCGTCCGTTACGGTCATTTGTAAGGACAGTGCGCTTGCCGACGCACTCTCGACGGCTCTCTTTTGTATGAGCCACAAGGACGGTCTTGCGCTCGTTTCCTCCCTTGACGAAAAGGTCGAGGTCGTGTGGATAGATCACGACGGCGTGATATATTCAACTGACGGTGCACCGCTTAAGTAGCTCGGAGATCGAAATATGAAAAAACAGGATCTGATTTTGATAGGTGCGATACTTGCCACGGCTCTTGCCGTTTTGCTTGCCGTTTTCGTTCTTGCGGAGGACGGCTCGGAGGTTTCGGTGCGGCTCGGGGGCGAGGAGATCGCAAGGTATTCCCTCTCCGTCGATGCGACTTACGAGCTTTGCGGCGGCACGAACATTCTCGTTATCGAGGGGGGCGAGGCGTATCTCTCGGGTGCGACCTGTCCCGATCTGCTCTGCGTCAAGCGAGGCAGAATAAGCAAGGTCGGCGAGAGCATCGTGTGCTTGCCGAACAGGATCACGGTAACGGTCGTCGGCTCGGACGTGGGCGACGTTGACATAAGAAATTAGCTTCAAAACGCAAAAATAAACTCGGAGGTGGCGGATGAAAGCACGAAAAATCACGGTCTTAGGCGTTTTTTGTGCCCTCGCCCTCGTGCTCTCCTTCGTTGAGAGCCTGCTACCGCCGATAAGTGCCCTGCTCCCGGGCGTAAAAATGGGACTTTCGAACATCGTAACGGTGTTTCTGCTATACAGAATCGGCTCTGCCGAGGCGGCGGCGGTGAATTTCGTTCGGGTGATGCTCGCATCCCTCCTTTTCGGAAACGTCGAGACCGCACTCTTCAGCCTTGCAGGTGCTGCGCTCAGCACGGCGGCGATGATACTTATGGCACGCTTTACGGATTTTTCAAAAATTTCGGTGAGCGTGGTCGGCGGCGTGCTCCACAACGTCGGACAGATAATCGTAGCCTGCCTTTTGACCTCGACGCCCCAGATAGCGTACTATCTTCCCGTGCTCGTGATCTCGGGCTGTGTTGCCGGGGTGATCGTCGGGCTTGCGGCGTGGGCTCTTGAGGCACGTGTGCCGAAATTCAAAATTTAATTCGTTCGCAAAATCTATTTTTTATAAATTCACAATAAAAAAGAGGTAAAGAAAAATGTACAAGATTCTCAGAAAGAAAGTCCTCAATCCCACAGTAACCCTGATGGACGTTGAGGCTCCCCTCATTGCCAAGAAGGCAGAGCCGGGACAGTTTATCA
>CAZONA010000014.1:0-18050 GCA_964581025.1 uncultured Lachnospiraceae bacterium | reverse complement strand
AATCCTTCAGTCTCGGCTTCGCCGAGCCAGCTCCCTTTAGGCAAGGGAGCCTTTCCAAGGGTCAAGCTTCATACAACAGAGATTTTGTTCACCGCAAATTTTACAGTCCCCACGAGAGTTAGTTTATGAGTATTAACAAAAAAGCACCCCGGGGGGTGCTTTTTTTATTTTGCCACGGCGGATTTCACTGCTCCGTCATAGTAAGTGCGAGGGCGTCGATGGTGAACGAGAGCTTCCCGTCCGTCTCGGCGAGGGCACAGGTGAACGTACCGTTCGAGCCGAGCTCAAGGACGACGCTCGAGGTATTATCGGCATTGAGGACGTAGTACGAATACGTTTCGCCGTCGTCCGCACCGTTAGTCGTGCCGGTAAGCGTTCCGTCCGTACCGAATGTCCAGACCTTTTGCTGAACGAGTCCGGGGACGAATGCGGAGAGGTCAAGCTGACCTGCAAAGGTCTTTTCGCTCTCGAAATACTCCCGAGTTCTCTCGGATTCCGTCATAATAATATCAAGAACTCCCTCGATACCCGCATTAAAGCTGAGCTTTCCGTCGGTCGTTGTGAGCGTTTTTGCGGACTCGCCGTCAAAGAATGCTTGGAATTTGACCTCGGTATAGCTGCCGCTCTCGCCGACGAGCGAATAATATCCTCGCTGTGCGATTGCGTTATCCTGATAAATTTCAAGAGTTCCGTCGGCATTAAAGATATAAACGAGGCTATGCGTCGTTCCGCCGAACGCCGTCAGATCCTGCGTGCCCGAGAAGGTAGTCGTTTCGGAGAAATAGTTTTCGCCGCTCACGGACTCGGCTCTTTCGGGATAGGAAACGGTAACGGTGCACTCCGCCGTGAAGCCGCCGTCCTCGGTGGTTACGACAACGACTGCCGAGCCTGCATTCAGACCGAGGATGCCGTTATCGACGACAAGGCATTTATCGCCGTTACTCTCGGATTTGATAGTAACGGTATAGTTCTTATTCGTGGCGTTTTCGGGCTCAACGGTAACGATATCGCTAAGGTCGAGCTTTTTACCGGAGAGGAGGTCGACGCTCGTTTGCTTGAGCGAAACGCCCGTAACTGCGATCTCCTCAATGGGCTCTCCGACGGTTACGCCGAGAGTCGTTGCCTGCTCCTTGGTGAGCACGAATGCGGCAAGCGTGATCTCGCTGCCGTTATTACTGAGAATGCTGAAGCGAACGGTATCGCCCCAAACCTCAACCGTGGGATAGGTGGGGAACTCGCCGAACGTGGTCGTTACGTTAGGACCGGGATTCGGAACGGTAAGAACTCCGTCCTTGACCTCGTAGGTGGATTCATAAGTAAATTCGACTGCACCGAGGAACTTTCCGTAAGCGGTATACGTTCCGTCGGAGCGGAACACGACGTAATCGGTTTCATCGCCGAGTGCGTTTGTGCCATTTACGGTAAGAACCGCCTTTGCGGGTGCGGGAACGACTGTAACGGCGCAGGTGGCGGTCTTTCCGCCGTCGTTTGTGGTAACGGTTACGGTAGCCGTGCCCACGCCGACGCCGACTACCTTACCGTTTGCGTCAACGGTGGCAACGGACGTATCGGATGACGACCAAGCTACCGAGCGGTCGGTTGCGTTGAGGTCGACTATTGCGGTGAGGACTTCCTCCGCACCTACTTCAAGTGTAAGCTCCTCCTTATTCAGCAGAACGCCCTCGGGATGTACCACGTCGTCTTCCTTATCATCGAAAAGGAAGCAGGACGAGAGGCAGAACACCATCGTCAGAGTCAGCACGATTGTCAGGATCTTCTTCATAGTTTTTTCTCCTTATAAAAAAATTCTTCGGAAATCTCTGTTTCCTGATTTGATTATAAGGAAAAAATGCGCCAAAGTCAATATGACGGATTTTTAGCGGTACAAAGAAGCATTTTTGTGCTTTTTTTACAAGGATTTAATTTGGAAAAACCTTGGACGCCAGCTTGTAAACGTACTCCGGACTATCGGTGAAGCCGCTGCGTATCCAATTGTAGATAAATCCGAAGATACCGCACGCCATAAAAGAACGCCAATAGCTCATATCCTTCGATTCGCCCTCCACCGAGCATATTGCGAGATATAGAATGTCAAAGATTATGCTCCTCGTGAGTCCGTTGCGGTCGAGCAGGAGAAAAAGCTCCCTCTCCTCGTAGAAAAAGTTGATAAGCGCACGCATGCGGCTCTTCTCGATCTCCTGCTCTCTGCAGCGGCAGTACTCCTCCCACTTGCAGTAGACTCTGAAAAGGATGAGATTGCTCTTGCCGCTCTTTTTGTCAAAATGGCGGTAGTAGGTGGAGCGACCGAAGCCGGCGAGATCGCAGATCTCGCCCACGTTTATCTCCTCGAAGCCGTTGCCCTGCTCCATAAGCTTGATGAGCGCATCGGCAAGGCAGGTTTTTATGAATTTGGTGCTTTGATCCTTTTTCCTCATTATATAGTCTCGCCTCCGTCGGATTTTAAGATACATTTGTTGCTTTTTATTATACAGTAAGGCAGCGATTTTGTCAACAGGAAAGTTATTTCTTTGTTCAAAACGAAACAAAAAGCCCGATTTGTGCCGCATAGCTTTGGCTATATTGACAGACAGACAAAAATGTGGCACAATAAAGATACAAAAAATATTTTTCGGAGGAATCCACTATGAAAAGAATCATTTGTATTATTTTAGCGTGCGTTACGATGCTCTGCTGTCTTGCGGGCTGTCCCTCTCCCACACCGCAGGGAAGCATTGAGGGCGACGGAACGGGCAAGGTCGTTATGACCTACATAACGATGCTCACCGAGCCTGCGGATCTCGGCATGGTTGAGGCGGCGATCAGCAAAAAGACGAGCGACGAGCTCGGGATCAGCGTTGATTTTTATCCCCTCAGCATTCTCGAGCAGTCGAAATACACCACCATCATCGGCGGCGGCGAGACTCTCGACCTTATGTGCGTAAGCTTCACCGATCCTGCGGAATATGCGTCCGTGGGTATGATAAGGAAGCTTACCGAGGAGGACATCCGCACCTACGCTCCCGATATTGCAAGGCTCGTTGACGAGGGCAACTCCCTTTACGTCTACGATCCCAAGGGCAACATCATCGGCATAGGCACGAAGGAGATTGCAAACGGCTACGGTGGAAGCTACGTCGTGAGAAAATCCGACCTTGAAGCAGTCGGACTTGCGGACGTCTACACCGACCAGAAGCGTGTAACCTACGAGGATCTTGATCTTATCTTCTCCAAGCTCAAGGCACAATTCCCCGATTCTTATCCGAGTGGAAACCTCTCCGACGTATCGGGCAACTTTATAGCCACGGACGCTCTCGGCGGTCTTGCGTCGAAGCAGTACGGCGTCCTTAACCTTGAGGCAAGCACCGAGAGCACCACCGTGGTCAACTACTACGAAACCGACGAATACAAGGAATATCTTTCGTGGATGCAGAGATGGTACGAAAAGGGCTACGTTTACCCCGACGCACTCACCACCTCGGATAACTCCATCAGCCTCTTTGCGTCGGGCAAGTTCCGCGGAACGTACCTCGACTGCTGGCCCAATCTTCGTGATGAATACGTAACCCGTTGCGGCGAGGAGGTCGTTCAGCTTCAGGTAATGGATCCCTTTGAAATGCCCCTCTCCGCAGGCTCGGGAATCACGTGGTGCATTTGCGGCACGTCGAAAAATCCCGCAGCCGCTCTTCGACTTCTCAATGCGATGATGGTCGACGTTGAGCTTATGAATATGTTCCAGTGGGGAATCGAGGGCACGCATTACAACGTTATAGATAAGGAAGCCGGCGTTATCGAGTTTGCAAACGGACTCAACGCCTCCACGAGCGGCTTTTACAACACCCTCGGTCTTTACGGCGACAAGAGCAAGATATACACTCACCTGACTCCCGGTCAGACCGTTGCGGATAAGCTCGCAAGAGATAAAATGATCGAGGACCTTTGCGAAAAGGCAAGGAAAAAATGCACGCCCGTAACCGGATTCACGTGGGACAACTCGAACGTCAAGGCGGAGATCGCCGCAGTCGATAACGTCGTCGCACAGTATGCGGCGTCCATAGGAATCGGTCAGAGCAAGAGCTACGATGAATTTATCTCCGCTCTTAAGAAAGCCGGAATAGACAAGATAATCGCTGACAAGCAAGCTCAGCTTGATGCATATCTCGCATCGAAATAAAGAACAGAGGACTGCCCGATCGGCAGAGAGCATAAAACGCCTCGCTCCGAATCGGGCAGTCCTCAAATCTTAATGAGGAAAAAATTATGTTTAAGCACAGAAAAACCAAGAGCGACGAGCTTTTGCCCGACACGCTCGGCACTCCTGCGGGAAGCAAAAAGAAAAAATTCGACCTCAAGCATTGCATTCCCGTGTGGCTGATGATGCTCCCCGGCGTCGCATACCTTTTTGTAAACAACATCCTGCCCCTCTACGGTCTTACGATAGCGTTCAGGGATCTCGATTACTCCCTCGGAATACTCAACAGTCCCTTCAACGGGCTTGATAATTTCGAGATACTCTTCAAGAATCCGTCAATTTGGAAGCTGCTCCGCAACACGATAGGGTACAACGTGCTCTTTATCGTGCTCGACGTGCTCATTCCAGTAACGGTGGCGATACTCTTTAACACAATACGCAGCAAAACGGCGAAAAAGGTCTATCAAACGGCGATCCTTTTCCCCTACGTGCTCAGCTACGTTATCATTTCCTACATAGCCTACGCATTTCTCTCCACGGAGACGGGATTTATTAACCAAAGTATACTCCAGCCCCTTTTCGGAACGACGGTGAGCTTTTACACCGAGCCGAAATATTGGCCGTTCATACTGACGATCGTGCACATTTGGAAGAGCGTCGGCTTCGGACTTGTTTTCTACCTCTCCGCACTCTCGGGAATCGACACGAATCTCTACGAGGCGGCGAAGATCGACGGTGCGAACTGGTGGCAGTCAACGAGGTGGATCACGCTCCCCGGCATGAAAACCATGATAATCACAATGTTCATTATGAGCCTTGCCGGGATCGTGAGATCCGATTTCGGACTCTTTTATCAGGTTACGAAGAATATCGGCGATCTGTATCCGGCAACGCAAACGCTCGACGTTTACGTTTACAATACCCTTATGAACAGCGTGGACATCACGAGCTCCTCTGCGGTGAGCGCATTCCAGTCGCTCGTGGGCTTTGTGATGATCGTCGGCGCAAATGCGATCGTCAAGAAGATAGATCCCGAGCGTGCGATATTTTAAGTGAGAGGCGGTGTTGAAATGTTAGGAAAGAAAAAATACAAGACCCCGAAAAAGAACCGCATTCGTGCAAGGGACGAGGAGGTCGTGCGTGTAATAGCGTACATAGTTATGACCTTTCTTGCGATATGCGCCCTCGCCCCGATAGTTCTGCTGTTTAGCGCATCCTTTTCCTCGGAGGAGTCCCTTACGAACAACGGCTACAAGTTCATTCCGGAGGAATTTTCGCTTGAGGCATACGAATACATCTGGGCGGCTCGGGACACGATAGGCAGGGCGTACCTTATAACTATACTCGTTACACTCGTCGGAACGACGCTCTCCGTGCTCATTACCTCGATGCTCGCCTATTCGCTCATACAAAAGGGCGTCCCCGGGCAAAAGCTCATCTCCGTTATGCTCATAGTTACGCTTTTGTTCAACGGCGGAATCGTCGCAAGCTATATTATTTGGACGAATCTGTTCCACATAAAGAACACGATCTTTGCCCTGATCCTCCCCAATCTCCTGATGAACGGCTTCAGCGTCATTCTCGTTATGAGCTATTTCAAGGGGATCTCAAAGGAGATAATCGAGGCGGCGAGGATCGACGGCGCCAGCGAGATGAGGATCTTCCTCAAGATAATGATGCCCCTCTCAAAGCCCATACTTGCGACCGTGGGACTTATGTCCGCACTCGCATATTGGGGCGACTGGACGAACGGACTTTACTACATCACCTCGGAGCATTCCGAGCTGTATTCAATACAGCTCCTGCTCAACCGTATGAATCAGAGCGTGGAATTTCTCGCTCAAAACCCGAATATTGCGGCGCAGTTCGGAAATGTCGGTCTGCCGACCGCCTCGGTGCGCATGGCGATAGCGATCGTGGGAACGCTTCCCGTTATGATCGCATACCCCTTCTTCCAGAAATATTTCGTCGCCGGACTCACGCAGGGCGGCGTTAAGGGTTGATTTATGAAAATTCACAACATTCGCATAAACGGAATAGAAAATCCCGTCGGCTTTGACCTCTCCCATATCACGCTTTCGTATCTTGCGGAGGGAGTTGATGGGGATATAGAGCTTGAAATCTACGTGGACGGTGAGGACACTCCCCTATACACGCAGACTCTCGATCCCTCACGCTCGTATGCCACGGACGTGGATTTTGTCCCCACGCCCCTCGTGCCGTACAGGCTCGTGCTGCGCTCGGGTGAGTGCTCGTGCGAGGCGAGCTTCGAGAGGGGTGGAGAGCTCGACGCTCCGTTCATCACCCCGAGCGAGAGGATCTCTCACCCCGTGCTCTTTTACGACTTCGAAGCAAAGAAAGGAGTCGTGCGTGCACGGCTGCGTATTACGGGTGTGGGGCTTTATACCGCTTATATCAACGGCGTCCGTGTCGGCGACGAATATCTGACGCCGTATTTTACGGATTATAACTATTATCTGCAATACCAGACCTACGAGGTCGGCTATATGCTAAGGAAGCAAAACCGCATAGAGATCGCTCTCGGACAGGGCTGGTATATGGGCAGATTCGGACTCGGACACAGGGAAAATATCTTCGGCGACCGCTACGCCGCCTCGGCAAGCCTGACGCTTTTCTATGCCGACGGCACGGTGCGTGAGATACGCACGGGAGAGGGGTGGCGAGCACACCGCTCCGACGTTTCGGAGAGTGGGATTTACGACGGCGAGGTGCAGGATGCGACGGCGGACGTATCGGAGGTCTGCGACTGCGTGCCCCTCGGGAAAGGCTTTCACGTCATCCCCCGACGCAGTCTGCCCGTCAGGATAAAGCACACGCTCACCCCGACGCTCATCGTAAGCCCACGCAGCGAGAGGATACTCGATTTCGGGCAGAATTTTGCCGGCTTCGTGTCGTTCAAAACGCCCCTCTCCCACGGTCAGAGGGTAAAGCTCACCGCCGCAGAGGTCCTGCAGGACGGGTGCTTTTATCGGGATAATTACAGAACCGCCCGAGCGGAATTTTCCTACGTTTCGGACGGGATCGAGAGGGAGGTCAGCCCGAAATTCACCTTTTTCGGCTTTCGCTATATGCTCGTCGAGGGCATTGAGAACGTAAGAGCCGAGGATTTTTGCGGAAACGTTCTGTATTCCGATATGCAACAAACCGTCCGCATTTCCACGGACAACGAAAAAATGAACCGCCTGCTCGCCAACTGCCTTTGGGGGCAGAGGAGCAATTTTATCGACGTTCCGACCGACTGTCCGCAAAGGGACGAGCGGCTCGGATGGACGGGGGATGCGCAGGTGTTCTCACGCACGGCTTGCTATCAGATGGACTGCAAGGCATTTTTCGACAAGTACCTTTGCGATCTCGCAACGGATCAGGCTAAGCGTGGGGGAGCCCTGCCCGTGTATTCGCCCTCTCTTGACGAGGCGGAGGACGCATTCAGCGTCTGGGGCGATGCGGCGACGGTGATGCCTTGGAATCTTTACGAGATATACGGCGACTCCGCACTGCTCAAAAAGCACTTTCCGATAATGGAGGGGTATCTTCTCTCGATCTTGAAGAACGACAAGCACCGCCTGTACGATTTCGGCTTTCATCTCGGCGACTGGCTCTCGCAGGACGGCGCAAGCCCGAGCGCACTTAAGGGAGCGACGGACGAATATTTCATAGCGTCCGCCTATTATTACAACAGCGCACGCCTCACCTCCCGTGCGGCGAGCGTTATCGGCGAGACGGAAAAGGCGAAAAAATACGAAAAACTCGCCGACGAGATATACGAAGCGATCCTTGCGGAATACTTTACGCCGAGCGGCAGGCTTTCGATCGACACGCAGACCGCCTACGTGCTCTGCGTTGCGTTCGATATATACAGGGATCGTGAAAGGCTCACCGAGGGCTTTCGCAGCCGCATAAGGAAGGACGGCTACAAGGTTCGAGGCGGCTTCGTCGGGGCGACACAGCTGATCCAAGCCCTCATACGAGCGGATCTTACGGACGAAGCGTTCGCAATGCTCTATGCGGAGCACTTCCCGAGCTGGCTCTACTGCGTAAATCTCGGCGCAACGACGATTTGGGAGAGGTGGAATTCCTTAAATCCCGACGGAAGCGTCAGCGGAAGCGGAATGAATTCCTTAAACCACTACTCGTTCGGTGCGGTGGCGGAGGCGTTCTACGCCTACGTCGTCGGTTTGAGACCGCTAAATCCCGGCTTTAAGCGTGCCGTGATAGAGCCGAAATTCAACTACCGCCTCGGAAGACTCGATTTTGAATTTGATTCCCCCTCGGGAACTTACAAAATAAAGTATCACACGGAAGAAAATAAGATACGTTTGTATCTTGAAATACCCGACGGCGCAACGGCGGAGCTTCGCCTGCCGTGTGGGTGCGAGACCTTGAGCGGCGGACGGTACGAGAGGATTTTCGACTCCCCGGTCGAGATGGTGCATCCGTTTTCGGTGGATATGCCCGTCTGCGAGCTGATTGCGGACAAGCGAGCCGCCGCAGTGCTTGAGGAAATTTCCCCGGCGGCGTATCATTTCCTGTCCGAATCCGATATGGGACTCGGCGGCGAGAGCCTGAGAGCACTCTCGGGGCTTGATTTTCTGTCCGCACTCGGCGCGAAGCTTGATACTATAGACGAAAAATTAAAGGAGATAAGCGTATGAAAACAGAAACGGTAAATCTTTGGAATGACGGCTCGGGTGCGAGGTACGTTTCGTACCTTTTCGACAAAGCGGAAAATCCCCCGATGGTAAAAAAGCGTCCGGCGATGATAATCTGTCCCGGCGGCGGCTATCTTTCCACGGAATATCGGGAGGGCGAGCCGGTGGCAATGCACTTCTTAAACCTCGGATATCAGGTGTTCGTCCTGCATTATCACACGAAATCGACGGGCGGCGACACGGTCTACCCCTCGCCGCTTTACGATATAGCAAAGCTCATTCTCACCGTGCGCAAAAATGCGGATGAGTGGGGAATCGATCCCGAAAAGGTCGGTGTTATGGGCTTTTCCGCCGGAGGAAATCTTTGCAGTATCCTCTCGACGAGGTGGCACTCAAGCCTTTTGCGTGAAAAATTCGGAGTTGAGGACGGCGAGGTCTTCAAGCCCACCTGCGCCGTGCTCTGCTATCCGCTGACAAAGGAAAAAACGTTTATCGAGGGTGGAAACGAGCGTCCCGAGATTCCCGAGCCGCTAAAGCCCTACGAATATCTTCTCTCTGCAATGGAGACGGCGATGAGCCGCACCTTTTTCGGCACGGAAACGCCGAGCGAGGAGCAGCTGAGGCTTCTTCGCACGGTCGACGAGGTGGACGAAAGGACTCCGCCGACGTTCCTTTGGACCGCTGCGGACGATTATATGGTGGACGCCGCATGCTCTATCGACTACGCAAGTGCGCTCCTGCACCACCGTGTGCCCGTTGAGCTCCACGTTTTCGAGCGTGGCGGACACGGGCTCTCGAAGGGAACGGTCGATTCGGCGTCCACGCCGCTTGAGATAAATCCCACGACTGCAAGGTGGCTTGAGCTTGCCGATAATTGGCTCGAAAAATATCTGTCCCTGTGAGGAAAAAGCTATGAAAAAAACGCTATCCGCAATTCTTGCGATCGCAATGATATTTGCGCTTCTGACTCTCGGCTCGTGCGTTGCGAGCGACGGGGAGAAATACGAAAGCTTCCGTGAGGAGCTGATCTCGGCTCTCTCTGCGGAGCTTGACGGTGCGACGAGTGCCGAGACGATGATAATTTGGGAGGCGCAGGCAAAAATTCGCAGCACGGAATACGACTCCGACCTGAGCCTTGACGAAAACAAGAAAATAATTCAAGGCGTCGCCGATGCGGCTCTCGAGGAGCTTTTTTGGCAGAGAGCCACTCTTGACGACTACGTAAAGGACGGAAAATTCAAGGAGGATTACACCGTCGCACTTTTGACCGACGCAGAGGGCGGAGGGTTTACCTCGTCCGTTCAGCTCGTGTTCGATTGGCTTGTGGGAGATGCCGAGATAAGAGCAAGGCTTGCCGGGGTCGATCGCATCGACGAGATATTTGAATCGTCTGCGGTCGTTTTCCTCTCCGACGGCTCTGCGTACCTTGAAAATCACTACACCTCGCTCATGGTCGAGGCGAAGATGACCTTTTCCACTGCAGAGGAGAGCACGCTCAAAACGGAGATAATCCGAGGCAGGTACGAAATATCAAGCGAGCCGGATGCGGACGGGCTTTACGCCATCACGCTCACGGCGGAGGGCGGAACGGTGCTTGCGTTTCGCTTCGACACGCACGGCGGATCTATGCGTGGCGAGCAGATATTTAACGACGAGATCTACGAAAGGACGGAAAACATAAATATGCAAAAGAGAAGCATTTCGGACTATTTGACCGCCGAGGGATATTTTAAGAAAAACTCGGTCGAGGCGGCGAAAACGGATTATCGTGCGGAGCTCGACACGGCGGTCGGGGGCGTTTCGGGCGTCGAAACGCTTGCGGACGCTTATCGTGAGGCGGTCGTGTCGTTCACGGAATCGGGAAAGGCGGTCATTACCGATCGCTACACCGAGCTCGGAGCGAGCATTTTCGGCATCTGTGAGAAAATAACGGTCGGCACGTACACCGTCGACAAAATGCCGAGCGGCGAGAACGGATACTATAAAATTTCCGTCGTCTCGGAGGACGGAAATGCGGAGTTCTTTATCGACGCCGACAGCGGCACGCTCTATCGCACGACCGTGCTCGGCAACGAGCCGTTCTCCGTTTTCACCACCGAGGAGCTGTTCGCAAATTCGGGCGCAGGCTATAAGACGGAGGACTGGAGCGATGCGGACGGCACGGTGCTTACCGACGTCGTTTACGGCAACGAGGAGCGAAATCTGATGGATATCTACGTTCCGGCAGGGTACGACCCGAACGGTGAGAACGGCGTTATCCTCTTCGTTCACGGCGGAAGCTGGGTGAGCGGAGGCAAGGAGGATGTGGCGAATCTTTGCAAGAAATACGCCAAAATGGGCTACTTCACGGCAAGCATAAATCACAGCTACGCCATGTCCACGCTCTCCGACGGCTCGCAGGCGACGCTTTTGACGATAAACGAGGAGGTGGGCAGAGCGTTTGCCAAGCTCGCCGAGCTCTCGGACGAAAACGGCTGGAGCATTACGCAGGCGGCGATCTCGGGTTATTCCTCGGGCTGTCATATTGCGTATCTCTACGCTTACAGCGACGGCAACGAGGCGGACGCTCCGATTCCCGTCAAGGCTGTATTCGGAATGGTGGGATGCATGGATTTCCGTGAGGAATATTGGAAAAACGTCGGCACGGACGGTCCGGGAGTTGCCGCTCTCGGTCTTAACGACGCAAGGCTCGCCGACAGGGAAAATCCCTACGACAAGGAGACGTTTGACCGCCTGATCGATCAAATCTCGCCCCTCGCCTTTGCAAAGCGTGGCGACGCCGTTCCCTCGGTCGTGGCATACGCCATGCTCGACGAGTCCCTTATCGACTGGTACAACGGCATAGCACTAAAGGAAGCGCTCGATTCCTTCGACGTTGCAAACGAGGTGTTTATGCTTCCGAATTCGGGGCACGTTTGCGGAAATAACCCGAGCATTGCCTCGGACTATAACGATGCGATGCTCGAATATTTGAAAACCTATTTCGGCTATTGATAAGAGAAAAAATGAGAAGTATCCTATACGATTTTATCGACAAAAGGCTTCAGAAAAAGGTCTTTGCGGCGATCCACGGCGGCAGGGAGGTAAATTCCTTTGAGCCGTGGGGCGAGCAGAGCCGTATCGTTAACGGCAGGGGGCAGCTTTATCTTAGCAATCTTTGCTACGGCGAAAAATATCCGAACAGCTTTTTTGACATACTTTATCCCGACGAAAGAACGGACGTGAGCCGTCCGACAGTCGTGTATTTTCACGGCGGAGGCTTTCTTTTCGGGGATAAAAGCGACGGCGATCCGCTTGCGATCGGCAAGGGCGGCGTGAGTGCTCTGCTCTCCGAGATCTGCTCACACGGCTACAACGTGGTCAGTGCGAATTACGCCTTTGCCCCCGAGCACCGCTTTCCCGTGCAGATACATCAAGCGAACGACCTGATTCGCCATCTCGTCGAGCACCCGGAATACGGGCTCGATATGACAAGGATCGTAATATCGGGTGGCAGTGCCGGTGCGGATATTACGGCAATTTACGGGCTTGCCCTCTCGAATGCGGATTATGCGGCAAAACTCGGCATCACGCCCCCGATAAGCGAGGCGGACGTTTGCGCACTCGTCATTGACGAGATGTCTCTCAACGCCGCCAATATGAGCCTCGGCATCAAAATAATGCTCTCCGGCTGGGTCGGCGAGCGAAATATGCTGCGTGGGGAAAGGTCCCGACTTATCAACGTTGCGGCGAATTTCGGCGGCAAATATCCGCCCTCGTTTCTCGTTGCGAGCAACGTCGAGCCGCCGTTTAGGCTTGATGAGGTCGAAATGTACGAAAAGCTCCGAGCGTGCGGCATAGCATGCGAGGAATATTATCGACCGAGGGAAGAGGCGGGGGATCTGCCCCACGGATTCGTCTCGGCGTTTGCGGATAACGAATACGCAAGGAAATGCTTTGAAAAAATCCTTGCTTTTGTTGAAAAGAACGTTGCGAAAAGAGAGGGGAATGAGGACGAATGAAAAATCTGCCATACGGATTTATTGATACCGAGGGCGAGGAGAGGATAGCGTTTGACCGCTTCGATCTGCCCGAGCCTTGGATAAATTACCTTTCAAACGGCAAGCTCCATGCCTTCGTTTCGCAAGCGGGCGGCGGAATGTGCTGGTGGCTCTCGCCGATGACGTTCAGAATATCACGCTACCGCTTTTACAATCTGCCGAAGGACTCCCCGGGCTTTTATATCTACCTAAGGGACGGGGAGGGCAAGATCTGGTCGCCCACCTTCCGCCCGTGCAAAACGCCCGTCGACGCAAGATCATCGTACCACGCTCCCGGGCATTCCGTTTTTGAGGCGGAGAGGGGCGGCGTGCGAGCCGTCCTGACGCTTTTTGCGGCGACGGACTGCGACACGCTCGTTTGGAGGCTTGATATCGAAAACACGACCGACTCACCCGTCAGTCTTGACGCCTTTGCCTACGTCGAGCTTTCCCAGCTTCTTGCAAGAGAGGAAAACACGCTCGGCTACTACCTGAAATGGAACACACGTGCCGTGTGGGACGAAAATCTTGACGCAATAAGCTACGCCTACACCGCTTGGATGCATCCGAGAGCCGAGGACGCTCCGCTGATATACTTTGCTTCCTCTGACAAGGTGGATTCCTTCTGCTGCGACCGCGATCGCTTTTGCGGAGATTACGGGGACGAGAGCGAGCCGTGCGAGGTGGTGAGCGGAAGGCTTTCAAGCACCGAGCTTGGCGGCGGCGAGCCGTGCGGTGCTTTACATACGAAAATAAAGCTTTCGCCGCATCAAAAGAGGCAAATATCCTACTTCCTCGGCGTTGAGCGAGGTGCGCTTTCGGACTACGACGGTGCGGTGGAGGGGGCAAGAAAATCGCTTGATCTCCTCAGGCGTGAGGGCGAGGTCGACCGTCAGCTTGAAAAATGCAGGGCTTGGTGGCGTGATCAGCTCGGAGCGTTCAGGTGCAATATTCCCGACAAGAATGCAGAGCGTGCGATAAACATTTGGACGCCGCTTCAGTGCGTTCAGACGGCTCGCTATTCACGCTCGATAAGCTCATCCGCCTCGGGCGTGCGAGGAATAGGCTTCCGTGACAGTGCGCAGGATATGCTGGCGCAGGCATACAGAAAGCCCGAATGGGCACTCGAGATGCTTGAATATCTCGCCTCACAGCAGCTGCCCGACGGTCATCCCGTCCACATAATGTGGCCCGAGGAGAACCGCCCGGCACAGGATATAACCCGATCGGACAATCATCTTTGGATGATCTATCTTGCCTATGCGATCGTTGCGGAGACGGGCGATGCTTCAATTCTTAACCGTGAAATTCCCTATCTCTCGCCCGATCTTTTGACTCATGTGGGCGGCGGAACGCTTTGGGAGCACCTTTTGAGAGGGATAGAATTCACCGAAAATCACCTCGGCGAGCACGGTCTGCCCCTGATACTCTTCAGCGACTGGAACGACCATCTCGGTCCGTTCGGCAGACGGGGAAGGGGCGAGAGCGTCATGGTTGCGGAGCAGCTCGTCTACGCCCTCACTCAGATGAGTGAGCTTGCACGGCTCTTGGGCGATGAAAAAAGCCTTGAAAAATTCAGCTCTCTCGCCGCACGGCAGAGGGAGGCGATTTCAAAATATGCGTGGGACGGAAAATGGTTTCTTCGTGGCTTTGACGACGACGGTGCGCCGATCGGCTCGCAGAGTGCGAAATATATGCGTGCTTGGATAAATCCGCAGAGCTGGATGGTGATTTCGGGTGCGGAGAGCGAGGAAAAATGCTCCGCCGCCATGAAAAACACCGTAGCGGAGCTTGACACGGGACTCGGGCTGATGCTGAACGCCCCGAGCCTTCCCGGCTGGCCCTCACGTGAGGCGGACAAGGCAAACGGCTTGCCTGCCGGATACTCCGAGAACGGCGGCATCTTCTGTCAGGCTAACTGCTGGGCGATAATCGCCGAGGCTCTTCTCGGGCACGGAAACGAGGCGTGGCGACTCTACTCACAAATTCAGCCCTATTCCGTGATCGAAAGAGTGGGGCTTGAAACGTATCGCTCCGAGGTCTACGCCTACTGCTCGACTCTGCTCGGCAGGGAGAGCAAGGATTTCGGCAGGGGAGTGGTGTCGCAGGTAACGGGCACGGCGGCTTGGATGGATGTTGCGGCAACGCAATACATTCTCGGCATACGCTCGACGCCCGGCGGACTCTCGATCGATCCCTCGATCCCGTCCGAGTGGGACGGATATTCGGTAAAACGCCTCTGGCGAGGACACAGCCTTGATATTTCGGTCAAAAACCCCGAGCATATCGAGCACGGAATAAAAAATATCTACGTAAACGGCAAGGAGATCGGCGGCGGACTCATCACCGAAAAGCAGCTCGGAGAGGGCACGGACGCAAGTATTCTTGTCATTATGGGAAAATAAAATCACGAAACGGAGGAAGGCTATGGAGCTGTATTCATACGAGGCGGAGCACCTTGAAAAAATGCGTGGGATCGCCCCCGAATGCACGGTGCTCTTGAGGAGCAACGGCAAATTTCCGCTTGACGAGCCGGGGAAAATCGCCCTTTTCGGCAGCGGAGCGAGAAAAACGCTCAAGGGCGGCACGGGCTCGGGAGACGTCAATTCCCGATACTTCCCGAGCATTGAGGACGCACTCATATCGGGCGGCTTTGAGATAACCACGGGGGCGTGGCTCGACGCCTACGACAGAGCAAGAGCTGCGGCGCACGAAAATTTCGTAAACGCCGTAAAAGCAAAAGCAAGGTCGCTCGGCGTGCCTGCGCTCTTTATCGGAATGGGTGCGGTAATGCCCGAGCCGGAGTACGAAATCCCCCTTTCCTTTGAGGGCGAGGCGGCAATATACGTGCTCTCACGCATCTCGGGCGAGGGCTCGGACAGGAATAAGGTCAAGGGCGACGTTTTGCTCACCGACAGCGAGATTCGGGACATTTCGGAGCTGAATCGAAAATTTGAAAAATTCATGCTCGTGCTCAACGTCGGCGGCGTGGTGGATCTTTCGCCAATACCCGAGGTTGAAAATATCCTCCTGCTCTCCCAGCTCGGTGCGGTAACGGGCGAGACGCTCTGCGACCTCTTGCTCGGCAGAGCATACCCGAGCGGCAAGCTCTCCGCCACGTGGAGCGGTGCTTTTGACTACTGCGACGTGGGAGACTTCGGAGACGAGGACGACACTCGCTACCGTGAGGGAATCTACGTCGGCTACCGCTATTTCGATTCCGTCGGAAAAAGTCCGCTCTTTGCCTTCGGGCACGGGCTGGGGTATACCGATTTTTCACTCGGCACACCGAAGATAGAAATAAACGGAACGAGAGTGAGGGTGAGCACGCCCGTGTCGAATATCGGAGATCGCCCCGGTAGGGAGACCGTGCAGGTCTACGTTTCCGTGCCCGAGGGGCGGCTCGATCAGCCGACCAAGGTGCTCGCCGCATTCGCAAAAACCGACGAGCTAACGCCGCAGAGCGAGCAGACGGCGGTGGCGGATTTTGATTTCAAGGACCTTGCGTCCTTTGACAAAAAAAGCTCGTCAATGATCCTCGAGGGCGGAAAATACACAATCCACGTCGGCACGTCGAGCGCAACCGCTTCGCCCGTCGCCGTCGTCGAGCTTTCACGCACGGTCAGACTCAAAAAGGTCGGCCGACTGCACGGCAAGGCGGATTTTGAGGATTGGAAGCCCGAAAACAAACGAAAAGCGGAAATTCCCGAGGGACTTCCGACGCTCAAAATATCTCGAGGTGCGTTTTACGAGGTTGCGGATTTCAGGGATACACCGATGTATTCCGTGTCGAGAAACGCATTCGATACGTCCGTCCGTGCGATAAGGGCAAGAGAGCTCATATCGAACCTTTCGGACGAGGAGCTTGCACGGATCTGTATCGGAAAATTTGAAAACGACACGGGCGCAAGCTTCGTCGGCGCATCCGGTAAGCACGTCGTGGGTGCGGCAGGGGAAACGACCGACGCATTCCCCGAAATACCTTACGTCGTAATGGCGGACGGTCCTGCAGGGCTTCGCCTTCAGCAAGAATACGGAGTGGACGAGTGCGGAGCGTTCCCGATAGGAGATTCCGTCCCCCCGGCAATCGCCGAATGGGTGGATGAGGATCTTATAAAGGTAATGGGACTCGACGGCAAGGAAAATAAAAAAAGAATATCGTCCCGGGTGCTCTGCCAGTATTGCACTGCGATCCCCGTGGGAACTGCCATAGCGCAGAGCTTTAACCCCGAGGTCGCAAGAGCCTGCGGCGACGTCGTCGGAGAGGAAATGGAACGCTTCGGCATTCAAATCTGGCTCGCACCGGCTCTGAATATCCAAAGGGATATACGGTGCGGACGAAATTTCGAATACGCATCCGAGGATCCCACACTCAGCGGAATCATCTCCGCCTCGATCACCCGTGGAGTCCAATCGCATAGGGGCTGCGGAGTCGCAATTAAGCATTTTTGCTGCAATAATCAGGAAACTAACCGCTTCCGCTCGAATAGCATCCTGTCCGAGCGTGCACTGCGTGAAATATATCTTAAGGGCTTTGAAATATGCGTGAAAAACGCCGATCCCGTCGCAGTTATGACGTCGTATAATTTACTTAACGGTAAGCACACGTCCGAGAGAGAGGACCTCATACGGGGAATTTTGCGTGGGGAGTGGGGCTATGGCGGACTAGTCGTGTCCGATTGGATCACAAGACTTTCGAAAACGCCGAAAAAATATCCCTATACCTCGACGGCAAAAAGCATCAAAGCAGGGAATGACCTACTGATGCCCGGCGGCGAGGACGATCTTCGGGAAATACTTGACGCACTTAAAAGCGGAAAGCTCTCGCACGAGCAGCTTGAAAATTGCGCAATAAATACCGTCGCCGCAGTGCTTAAGCTTAAACGAAATAATAGCTTGATCTGAAAAAGCACGGCAGATACTCCGCCGTGCTTTTTCGCCGTACTAACCGAATGTCGCCTGCGGCGTTAGCCGCACGATAAAAGTTTTTGCTCCGCTTTTTTCAAAAGGCTTGCGCCTGCGCGGCGTGAGCGCAAATCGGCGTTTCTCTTTTGCAAAGCTTTTTCTGCCGCCGATTTTGCGCAGCAAATGGCTGCCGTAAGGCAGACAAGGCGGAGTGCGCCTATAGTGCCAAAGAAAAAGTGGCTAAAAAGTCTTGCTATCTCCACCACC
>CAZONA010000013.1:0-18719 GCA_964581025.1 uncultured Lachnospiraceae bacterium | reverse complement strand
TACCGAAAAATAAATTTGACTTGAATATAAAAAATCCAACTCGCAGAGTTGGATTTTTTATATTTGCCTTACGTTCTTGAAAATCGGTCATTCGACCGTCATAACGATGGCTTGATCGTAATCGCCGAAATTTTTGCCGAAAATATTGATTCCGCCGCGATGAGGGGCGTCTTTTTTTATTTCGAGCTGCAGCTGGACGGCGTTTCCGGAATATAGGTCGAGGTCGTCGAATTTTATGCCGCTGTTTACGAGCACGTTATCCTCGTAAACGCCCTTTTCCGTTACCTTAATGCTTTTGAGTATTCCGTACTGCGTGCTGTTTATCGACCAATATTCCGGCGAATATTTTCCGCGTCTGCCTCCGAAATCTCCCGGAAGCGTGGTCGTTAAAAGCTCGATACCGTTGACGGATACCGTCAGATCGGACGGCCAACGCTCGTTATAATATTCCGTTTCGGAACAACACTCAAAGGAAAAGGATATGCTGCTGCATTTGTGATGATAGAGGGGCTCGGTGGGAAAATTATACGAGACGTGCCCGATGTTGAACCACAACAGCTCCGCTTCGGCACGGCTCGGCGTGAAAAACTGCTTCGGATCGTCGTATTTGATGAGAGGCTGCGTTCGCCCGAGCAAGCCGCACGGAGCAGAGATGTGGCAGTGTGCGAACATACCTATGGGCATTTCTACGGAATACGATCTTTGATCCGCACTTTCGTTTTTGCTTGAGAGATTGATCGTGAAGGAGGTCAGTGCGTGGGCGCAGTATTTTGCGTGCCCCTTGATTCCCGGCTGATAATTAACGACGATGAGCCCTGCCTCCGCAAGTGCGTTGATATGGCGAGTTACGGTCGTGATCGGAATGTTTAATTCCTTGGATATCGCCGCAAGGGGCTTATTGGCGTCGGTGAGATACTTCATTATTGCGATACGCTCCGGGTTTGAAAGAGCGTAGGCGATGCGTTCTATATACTTTGACTCCGCATCGTCGTCGAGATTGATGACGGGCGTCTTGTCCAAAAACAAATAATCACTCATAGCTACCTCCGATGCAGGCGGATTTTTTTATCTCCTGCACCCTTATCTTATCACAAAGGGCGGCGGATGTCAATACTTTTGAAAACAGTGTTCAAAAAACGGTTGCTATCACGGATGAAAATACCAAACAGTGGGGAGGTCAAAACTATGGACTTTTGCACATATTTGTGATATAATTCAATTGAAAAGAGCAATACTTTGTATAAATTGCACAAAGAACAGACTTATAAATTGTCATTAATGACAGAGAGCACCTTGGGAAAGCTTGATTTACGAAGGGGTGAATTTCAGATGAGGGAAAAACTGAAAAAGCGGCTTGAAAAATCCATTGATATGCCGAAGCCGTTGAGAAAGGGAATGCTGCCGTTTTGCTATGCGATGGTATCCTTGGCAGTTATTAATTTTATCGTTTTTTACGTTGTGGTCAATTTCAATTCGATCGTAATGGCGTTCAAGGAATTTACGGGCTACGACGAGAATTACAACGAGCTTTACAGATGGTCGTTTGCGAATTTCGAAAGATTCTTCAAGGAGATACAGCTTCCGAATTCCACGATCGCCGTGGCACTCAAGAATACGCTGAAATACTTTCTTGCCAATGTTCTGATCACAATACCCGCCTCGTATTTCGTGTCCTACCTCCTTTTCAAAAAGGTCAAGGGATATCGGGCGTTCAGATTCATATTCTTCCTGCCGTCCGTGATATCTGCGGCTGTGTACGTAACGGTGTTCAAGAACTTTATTTCCGTGTTCGGACCTCTTGACGTGATACTTTCGGCGTTCGGCTACAAGCTGCCGGCACTGTTGAACAGCCCGGAAACGGCGACCTCAACCATTATAGCGTATACGATATGGACGGGGCTCGGAATCAATATGATACTTTACGAGGGTGCGATGCGACGTGTGCCGAAGGAGCTTATAGAATCGTGTATGATAGACGGCGGCTCTTGGTATCACGAGCTCTTTCACATTATCACTCCGCTTGTTTGGCCGACGCTCTCCACGACGATAATATTGGCAATTACGGGATTGTTCGTAAGCTCCGGACCGATACTTCTCTTCAGCGAGGCGGGTACGGTACCCGGAGGAAACGATACGACCACGATCGCATTTTACATATTTCAAAAAACACAGCAGGGCGGAGCACTTGAATACCCTGCGGCGATAGGCGTATTCTTTACGCTGGTGAGCATACCCATCGTGGTGATAGTGAGAAGAATATTCAAACGAATTGATCCGGGGGTGGAATACTGATGAGGATACAGGCAAAAAAGCACAAGAAGCCTAAGCTGACTCGCATTTTGATATTCATAGGCTTTACGTTTTATGCGGTGAGCTTGATCTATCCGCTGGTGTGGGCGTTTCTTTCGTCGCTGAAGGAGGCGACGGAGTATATGACTCACAGCAAGACCGAGCTTCCGAGGGAATGGCTATTTATCAATTACCTTAGAGCACTTGATGGGTTGAACATCGACGGTAAAAATATGTTCGATATGCTCTTCAACTCGATCTGGTTCACCGTCGGCGGAACGCTGGCAGGAGTCGGCGTGTCCTGTATGACTGCGTATGCGGTGGCAAAATACCGCTTCCCGGGAAGCAAGCTGATATATTGGACGGCGATCGTTTCGATGATGATACCGATAGTCGGAGCACTTCCGTCTCAGTATAAGGTCTACAGCGCACTCGGGATAATCGAAACGCCGTGGCTGCTTCTTGCGTTTATGAACGGCTTTGGATTTAACTTCCTCGTTTTGCATTCGTATTTCGAAACGTTGCCGAGGAGCTATATGGAGGCGGCGTTCATCGACGGATGCGGACATTTCTCCTGCTTTTGGAGGGTGATGCTTCCTCAGGCAAAATCGCCCATTATGGCACTCAGCATCGTGAGTGCGATCGGCTTTTGGAACGATTATAACACGCCTCTGCTGTTTCTCAAGGAGTATCCGACGCTTTCCTCGGGAATCTATATGTATCAGGTGATCAACACGAGAATACTCGATATGCCCGTGCTTTTTGCGGGGATATTGCTTACCGCAGTGCCGGTTTTGATACTGTACGCAATCTTTTCCAATAAGATAATGAACATTTCGCTTGAGGGCGGAATCAAGGGATAATAAAATTTCAAGAAAAAAGGAGAAAGCTATGAAAAAACAAAGGATCAAATGCGTGGCGAGATTATTTGCCTTAATCCTCGCAGGAGCGGTGCTCGTTTCCTTGAGCGCCTGCTTCGGTACTCAAAAAAAGAGCTTCCCTGAGTATGAGGACGACAGGGAAATGATGATAGGCGGATGGGACGCTCCCCTCAGCACGCTCGAGGATATTCAAATCGCAAAGGATATGGGGCTTACGCATATTTTCCTCGACGAGCTTCACGTAAAGAGGGGGACGGAGGCGTACGAAAACGCACTTAGGCTCTACGAGCAGGTGGGGCTTAACGTTATTGTGCAGACGAGCAACGCATCGAGGACCGAGGCAGTGATCGAGGATAATACGGACTATTCGCAGTTTCCTGCCGTAACTCATATCAATTATTGGGATGAGCCGTATTATTCGACCATAGACAGAGTTGCGGAGCTTGCGGCGGAGCACATAGAAAAATACGGAGACGGGGTGATGTTTTTCGGAAATCTCTATCCCAATTCGGCGACGAGCACCTTTGAGGGCAATTCCTATAAGGAGTACGTTCGCAAATGGGCTGTGGACGTGCTTGAGCAGTTTCCCGAGGGACAGAGATATCTGTCGGTCGACATATATCCCCTTGAGATAAGAAACGGAGAGCCCCGTATAAGATCGAATTGGCTCGGATGCATTGAAACTGCGGCGTTGCAGGCGAAGGAATCGAAGGCGATCACGCATTTCTTTATCCAATCCACGAAGCATTACAATTACAGAGCAGTCAATGAAGAGGACATTCGATTCCAATTTTACGTGAATATGGCGTTCGGCGTCAGGGCGTTCTCTTACTTTACATACGGTGATTCCGTCCTTGCGGACTTCGATTATTCCTGCGTTTCGAGAACCGAGAGCGGAAAGCTCCACGATACGTATTATATGGCGCAGACGGTGAATGGCGAGATAAAGAAATTCGATCACGTTTATCTCAATTACGAATGGCAGGGAACGCTTCCCGTGATCGGAAAAAATAACGAGGACGGATATAATCTCAATTTCGACGGGCTCTCATCACCGCTCGAGACGCTTGAGGTGTGCAACAGATGGGATGCGACCGAGGATGCGCTCGTGGGCGTTTTCAAGGACGGAGACGGGAACGACGGACTTATAGTTACGAACTTCACCGATCCCGCACTCAGAAAGGACAACCTTGTGAGATTTGATTTCAAGGACGTCAGCAAGATCAGAGTTTACCGTGGCGGAGTCGCTTACGATTACGAGGTGGTAAACAACAGGTTCGATCTCGAGCTTGAGCCCGGAGAGGGCGTGTTCATTATTTTGGTTCATTGATCGATTGATTATCGATAGTAAAGAAAGGGGAATAAAATGAAAAGGTTGAAATTTATTTTGCTCATGCTCCTCGTTGTTTCGATGGTGCTTCCGCTGACCGCTTGCCCTGTGGATGACGATGACGACTGGGGCGACGGAAACGGAACGGGCAAGGGAAAAACGCTTACGATCGTTTGTTACGAGGCAGGCTTCGGAACGAAGTGGCTCGAGGAAATGGCAAAGGAATTCGAGAGCGCCTACGATTGCAGAGTGGTCGTAAAAAAGAGCTACATAAACGGCGAGCTCATCGCCCTGCTCAACGATAATTCCGTCGGCGACGACATCGTAATGGCTCTCGGCTCGATGGACAGTGCACAGGACAGGGGATTGCTCGTGGATCTTTCGGACGTTTACAATGCGATTCCCGAGGGTGAGAATGAGGCAATTAAGGACAAGATGGTACAGTCGGTCTACGATAAGCTTCTCACCGATGACGGTAAGATTTATCAGATGAACTGGTCGCATTCCGTGAGCAGCATCGTTCTTAACAAGACTGTTTTGGATAGGATCTTCCCCGACGGATATAAGATCCCGAACACGACGGATGAGCTTATTGCCTTCGCCGACGCCATTAAAGCCGAGGGAGTATATCCCTTCTCGATCAGCACGTCCATATCCTACTGGGACTATCTTCATTGGGTATGGTGGGCACAGTACGACGGATATGAAAAATATACCGATTATTATTACGGCATCTACCACAAGGAAAATGAGGACGGCTCCGTAACGAGAGTCAAGGATACCGAGGGAAAGGTGCTTGACAGCCAAGGCAGACTCGAGGCGCTTAAGGTTGCGGAGACGTTGCTTAAAAAGGAAAACGGATATCTGCACAAATATGCAAATTCAATGACGTGGCAGGAGTCCCAGATCGCATTTGTCGGTCAGGGCTATGCCGGACGCGATATGACGGAGTGTGCTATGATGGTCAACGGCGACTGGCTTCAGAATGAGGTACAGAGCTACCTTATCGGCAAAAATCAGGAGCTCGTTATGATCAAACCTCCGGTTATCAGCTCGATAGTCGATACGCTTGAAAACAAAAATATGACCGACGCCGAGCTCAGTGCGATTATAGACGCCATCGACAGCGGCGCAACGTCGTACAGCGGAGTTTCGCAGAAGGATTTTGACAGGCTCACAGAGGCAAGAAGAATGATCTACAGCGCAACCTTTGACCATTGCGTCGGTATTCCGGCGAGGGCAAAGAACAAGGAGCTTGCAAAGGAATTTCTTAAGTTTATGGCGTCCGATATGGGACAGGCAATATATGCAAAGCATCTCAACGGCTTGTCGATGGCATACGGCTATCAGCCGAGCGGAGAGCTGTCCTCCTTCGTGCGCTCCAGATACGAGATAACCGAAAATATGATCCCGATCTGCCTTGACTCGTCGTCTCCTCTCGTTTACAGACAGGGGCACACGGCGTATACGACGGGTAACGGCGTGGGGCTTGACGGAATTCTCTACAACGGCAGCTCTGCGGAGTGGATCGTCAACGACACGAGAACGACTCTGCTTGCAAGCTGGGACGAAATTATGTTGGCTTTTAAGGAAAAATAAATTTTCCTTGAAAAAATAAAATATTTTTAGGAGGTAAATACAATATGAAACGCAGCTTAGCCCTTATTCTCACGGCGATATTGGTGATTACGTCATTTACCGCATGCTCGTTTTTGGAGGGGCTCTTCGGATCGGATCTCAGGATCAACGTTCCGCAGGAGACGATCCAAGCGGAGCTCGGCAGCTACGATCTGCCCAAATTCGACGTCGTTGATGCGGATAACCTTATTAAAGCGGGCTATGAGGTTATTGTAAAGCAGGTCGTAGATCCGAACGGGAATGAGGTGAAGGTGGCATACAACAAGATAAATGCTACCGTTCCCGGAATCTATACGATTACCTACGGCGTGGCGGACGGTAAGGTCAAGGACGCAGAGCTCAAGGTGGACTTTGCGGATCGCACCGCTCCCACGCTCGATATGGACGAGGACGCTCTTCCCAAATATTATATTCAGGGAATGAAGTACAGTCTGCCGGTGTACTCTCTTTCGGGCGAGCCCGATTATGACGCTTGCTACGTAAAGGTTTATTACGTGGCAACACCCGACGGTGAAAAAACCGAGGTCGCTCTGAGCGACGGATATTTCACGGTCGAGCACAACACGGGCGTTTATCAGATACTCATTCATGCGGAGGATGCCGCAGGAAACGTTAAAGAATATACCTTTAATATTGAGGCAACAGGTCCGTCGGAGAAGGTTGAGGGCAAGATAATCTATGCGGACGAGCAGTTCGGCGTATCTCAGCTTTCATTCCTTTGGAACGTGTGGACGATGTCCTACAGCACCGAAAGGGCTTGGGACAAGGAGGCAGGCTCGATAAAGGTCGTAGCCTCGTCCGATTCCACGGATTATCTTATTCTTTCGAAGCTTATACAGAGAGACGTTTCCGATTACGATGAGCTTGTGCTTAGAATATACAATGCCAACGACTACGAGATCTATACGGGATGTGCGTGGTTCGGCGATACGGTGCTTGAGGCAAACGCATGGACCGAGGTCGTGTTCTCGCTTGACGATCTTAACGAGAAGGGCTCGCACCCTGCGGTCTCAGGGCTCAAGCCGAGCTCGGAGGATCTTGAAAACCTTTCGCTCCGTTTCTGGACGGATTATGAGAAGAACACCCTGAAGGCAGGAAGCGAGGTCTATATTTCCGCAATGTATGCGAGAAAAAACGAGATCACGGGTCCGTCGGAGGTCAAGGATGACGTTATCGGCTATTACGATGAGATCTGGGGTTCGATGCAGGGCGGCTTTTACTGGACTGACTGCAACAAGCAGGAATTCGTAACCGACGTCAAGCACGGCGAGGAAAAGGGATCGCTCAAGATCACCTGCCTCAAGGACAATCAGGGCTGGAACTACTATATTCTTAAACAGCCTGCAATCAAGGACGTAACGAAATACGATTTTATTGAATTTTACGTATACAATCCGAACGAAAAGGATTTCCTCATTCAATTGCTTTGGGGCGGAGACACGACCTGTAAGGCAGGCGAGTGGACGCACATCCAATTCCCCGTATCTCTTATCACGGGCGGCGTAACCGACGTGAGCGGAGCTACTATTCCCGCAACGGATATTACAAATCTCACGATGTGCATCTGGACGACGGATATGCTCAAGGGATCGTGCTTCTACTTCTCCGAGATGAGGGGCGGATATTATCCCGAGGAGCTTCCCGAAAATCTCGTTACGAATTTTGACGGTGCTACGGGGCTCAATCCCTTCAACGGCACGTCGTCCGTCGAATACGTAACCGACGTTAAGTACGGCGAGGAAAAGGGATCTCTTAAGATCACCGCAAACGGAACGGGCGAGCACTACGTGTCGATACTCGATCCCCGTATTACCGACGTTTCGGGCTATGATTACCTTGTATTCAGAGTCTATACGGACAAAGAAATCACCGCAGGACTGCTTTGGTGTGCGGATACCGTATGTAAGGCAGGGGAGTGGACGGAGGTCAAGATTCCCGTTTCCTACTTTGGAGAGGGTAAGGTTACCGATTTTGCCGCTGCACTTTCCGCAACCGATATAAAGGGAATTTCACTCAGAGTTTTCTCGGGGCTTAATGCCGGCGAATGCGTTTACGTTTCCTCCGTCTTTGCTATGAAAGAAGAAACTCCTCCTGCGCCTGCACACACCTGTGAGAGCGTATGCTCGGAATGCGGCAAGTGCCTTAATTCCGAATGCACGGATGCGGCGTGCTCGGATAAATGCGAGGGACACGGCAGTCCCGAAGTGCCTCAAAAGACCGAGGACGTTATTTCCAAGCTTGATGACACTTCTAAGCTCAATCCGTTTCAGAGCTGTGCTAAGCTCGAATACGTAACCGACGTTAAATACGGAAGCGAGACGGGCTCTCTTAAGATTGTGGCAAATAAGAGCGCAGAGCTTTACATTGCGATAACGTCCACCGAAATAAAGGACATTTCTTCCTATGAATACGTTGCGCTCAGAGTATACAATCCCAACAGCTACGAAGTTACGGTGGGAACGATGTGGTGCTGTGATACGCTGTGCAAGGCAGGGGAATGGACCGAAATCAAGGTTGCTCTCTCCTACTTTGAGGGAGGCAGCGTCGATGCACTCTCGGGTGCAGACGTTCTTCCGACGGACGTAACCGGCTTTGCGGTTCGCATAGTCGGTACTATGACCGTGGGAGACAGCCTCTACGTTTCGAGCGTGGTCGCAGTAAAGGAGCAGAACGGCGGCACAACCGCTCCCGAGACCGAGAATATCCTCGTTTCCAAGCTCGATTCGGACGCAGGTCTGAATCCCTTCAACGGCTGTGCAAGCGTGGAGTATGCGACGGATATTAAGTACGACGCCGAGGACGGCTCGCTCAAAATAACGGCAAAGGCGACGGCTGAAATGTATATAGCCGTTACCGCACCCACAAACAAAAACGCAAAGGATGCAAAATACGTTGTGTTCAGAGTCTACAACCCGACCGATCACGAGATAACAGTAGGCACGATGTGGTGCTGTGATACGGTATGCAAGGCAGGCGAATGGACGGAGATAAAGGTAGATCGCTCCGAATTTGAGAGCGGCAAGGTTGACGCACTCTCGGGTGCGGACGTTACACTCACGGATCTGACCGGCTTTTCGGTTCGTATTGTGGGTACGATGGCTGTGGGAGAATGCATTTACGTATCCCACGTATACGCCGTAAAATAATTTGACTTTAATTAATAGATCCTCCCGCTCCCATCGGGAGCGGGAGGACACCGAATTTGAAATTTGATCTGTAAAATATAGATTTTATATATATTTATTGACCGATCATTGATCCATGTAGAAAAGTAGGAGGTAATAATGCTTTCTAACCCGTTATCGACAAATAATTTTTCAGATCCCTTCATTGTTTACGATGATAGGAGAGGATATTATTATTTTCTTGCATCCTGTCAGTGTAACGAGCTCACTCTGTACCGTTCAAGGCACGTGGGCAATATTTTGAGATCGGGAGAGCATAAGGTGGTATATGAGTGCGGCGACGGCTCTACCTACGGTCCGCTCTGGGCACCCGAGATGTATAAGTTAGGGGATAGATGGTATATCTATACGAGCTGCAGGGAGGAGTGGGACGATAATCTCTTCGCCGTGAAGAAGCAGCCCTTGATATTGAGATCGAAAACGGACGATCCGTTCGACGGCTTTGAATTCGGCTCGAAGCCGGATCCCTCCGTGTTTGCGATAGATCCCTCGTGCGCCGTGAT
The DNA here is from genome assembly GCA_964581025.1 of uncultured Lachnospiraceae bacterium. Taxonomy (GTDB): domain Bacteria; phylum Bacillota; class Clostridia; order Oscillospirales; family CAG-272; genus RGIG4608. The sequence goes on along the minus strand of CAZONA010000013.1, from coordinate 8,893 downwards.
CGACGGCAGGCAGTATATATGCTATTCTCAGGTCGTTGATGCTCAGCAGGTGCTCGTCGTGCGTGAGATGAGCGATCCGCTCACCTTTACGCAAAACAGAGCGGAGATATCCCGTGCAACTCTCGAGTGGGAGCTTGCGGAGGGATACAGAGAATATCCGATAAATGAGGGCGGTTACTTCTTGCAAAAAGGGAAAAGATCGTATATAATATATTCAGCTAACGGATGCTGGTCGGACGATTACTGCCTTGGCGTCCTTGAGCATACGGGCGGTGAAATATGCGACGCAAGCAATTGGATAAAGCACCCCGATCCGCTTTTCGTCAAGGGAAACGGAGTTTGGGGCGTGGGTCATGCGTCGTTCTTTTCGTCCCCCGACGGAAGCGAAACGTGGTGTGCATACCATTGCCTGCTTCGCTCGAATCCGGAGCTTAGGGAGATGGATCGCCATACCTGTATTCAGAAAATTACATTTGATGAAAACGATTATCCCGTGATGGGCAAGCCCGTTGCAATAAACGAGGAGATGCCCGTGCCGAGCGGCGAGATCGCTTAATATTCGTTTTCAAGGAGGGTAGCGTGCTTGACGTAATTAACGATGTAAAGAAATATCTCGGTATCGAGGAGCTTGACGTATCTTTTTGCGAGCGTGCCGAGGACGGATTTGAAATAAGCAGGAGGGGAGAGGGATTTTTCGTTGAATACGGAAAGCTCTCGGAGCTTTTCCGAGCCCTCGGGATTATTGCTTTTCACGGCGATGAGGCAATGGGAGCTTCGCAAAGGAAAAAGACTGCTTCTCTCGGTTATCTCGTCGACACGGCACGAAACGCCGTTCCGAAAGTTGAAACTCTTAAGGAGCTTTTGATCCGCCTTGCCGTTCTCGGATACGATCGACTTTATTTTTACTGCGAGGACGTAATGGAAGTGAAGAACGAGCCGTTTTTCGGTCATCTGCGTGGCAGATATTCGGAGAAGGAGCTTCGTCAGATCGACGATTACGCCTTTTTGCTCGGTATTGAGGTCGTTCCCTGCATTCAGACTCTCGCACATTTGAACTGCCTTTTCAAATGGAACGAATATGCGCAGTGCAGAGATACCGCCGACATATTGCTCGTCGATCTTGACAGAACGTACCGGCTGATAGATAATGTTCTTTCGAGCGTGAGCTCTTGCTTTCGGTCAAGGCGTATTCATATCGGTATGGACGAGGCGTATCTTGTAGGGCGTGGAAGGCATGCGGATATTTACGGATACGAGGAAAAGCATAGCTTGCTTTTCCGTCATATAAAAAGGGTTTCGGAGCTTGCGAGCAAATACGGCTTTTGCGTGGAGATGTGGAGCGATATGTATTTTCGCGAGGCGTTCGGTACGTACTATACCGCTTCGGAAACACTTCCCGAGGATATACGCACGGCAATACCCGAGAACGTCGGCTTGGTTTATTGGGACTATTGGAATCGAGACGAGAGAGTTATCGAAAATATGCTCGAAAACCATATAAGGACGGGCAAGGAAATAACCTTTGCCGGCGGTGCGTGGAAATGGACGGGCTGGAATCCCTCCGTGGAAATGGCTCTTGTCGTGGGAAGAAAAATGCTGAATGCCTGCGACAGACACGGTGTTAATAGGATAATACTTACGGCTTGGAGCGACGACGGTGCGGAAGCGTCCCTGTTTTCGACTCTGCCGCAGATGATACTGTATTCACAGCACGCTTACGGTCAAGATACCGATGATGCGGCTGTGGACGATATTTTGAAAAGATGGATCGGTGTCTCACTTGACGAATACCGAACGCTCGATCTGAGCTTTTTTGAGGGGCAAAGGGAAGAGCCGTACCTTTTCGGCACGCTTCCGAAGATACTTTTGTATAACGATCCGCTCTCCCCGTATTACGACGGCGTGCTCCGTGAGTACGATATCACCTCGAAAATCGAAGAATACGCAAAAAGGCTTCGCACCGTCGCACCGAGCGGTGAGAGGGAGAGAAGAGAATTTGAAATACTTGCGCTTTTGTGCGACGTATTGAAAATAAAATGGAATTTGGGAATAAGAATAAGAACTGCTTATCGGCAAGGGGATATCTCCTCCTTAAAAAATACCGTTGATAACGAGATCCCCGAGCTGATAAGCAGGATATCCGAATTTAAGGATGCGTTTCGCCTGCGTTGGATGAGTGAGAATAAAACCAACGGCTTCGGAGCTCACGATATCCGTCTCGGCGGACTCGTTGAGCGGTTGAATACTACACGCATCCTGCTCGACGACTATATTCGAGGAGAGGTTGACAAGCTTGAGGAGCTTGAGGAGGAGCTACTCTCGGAAAGTGAGGAGTCGGAGCTTGATATGCTTTTGTGGACGAATTGGCAGAGAATACACACGCTCTACGTGTGAGCGTCGGGGGGGAGAGATATGCTTCATAAAACGATAAAGCTTGACGTGTCGGGCTCGGAAAATGCATTTTTGACGACCTACATCATAGAAGAAAATCCCGAAATGCCCAAAAGGGAGCGACCGATCGTGCTCATTTGCCCGGGCGGTGCTTATATGTCCGTTTCACACAGAGAGGGTGAGCCGGTCGCTTTGCGCTTTGCGGCGCAGGGATATCATGCGGCGGTGTTGAATTATTCGGTATATCCGTTTGCCACGTATCCGAGAGCACTTTTGGAGCTCGGTACTGCCGTCGGATTTTTGCGTGAGCACGCAAAAGAATGGCTGATCGACAAGGATCGCATAATACTTGTGGGCTTTTCTGCCGGCGGACATCTTGCGGCGTCGTATGGGTGCTTTTGGAGCAATGAGGTCGCAGGACTTCTCGGGTGCGATGAGGAAATATTAAAGCCTAACGGCTTGATACTCGGCTATCCCGTGATAACGTCGGGAAAATATGCGAGCAGATATTCATTTGTAAATCTTTTGGGGGAGAAGTACGACGAGCTGATTGAGAAAATGTCTCTCGAGTACTGCGTCAATTCGAAAAATCCTCCCACGTTTATCTGGCACACGGAGAGCGACGAGGCTGTGCCGTGTGAGAACTCAAGGCTTTTCGCCGCAGCTCTCGAAGATGCGGGGATTCCTGTTGAGCTGCACGTATACCCCGAGGGCAAGCACGGGCTGGCTCTTGCAAACGAAGCTACTGCGGCGGACGCTTCGCAAATAGTCCCCTCGTGTCAGGACTGGATAGATCGGGCATTTTCTTGGATAAATAAAACGGTGTAAGCTATGAGGGCAATAAAAAACGCAAAAATAATACTTGAAAATGAAATAGTGAGCGACAAAGTGCTGATTTTTGACGACAAAATAAGAGGTCTTGCGGATATGTGCGACATCTCAGGGGACGTGGAGACGATCGACGCTGAGGGTGGATACGTTTCGCCGGGCTTTATAGATCTGCATATTCACGGCTACCTCGGGCACGACGTCTGCGACGGAGACGCAGACGGCATCAGGGCAATCGCACGTGGACTTGCGGAAAACGGCGTAGTGGGCTTTTTGCCGACCACAATGACCGTGGATATTCCTACCTTGAGGCGTGCACTTCAAGCCTGCAGGGAGGTTGCTCACGGCAATGAATATTACGGTGCCGAGGTGCTCGGAGTTCACATGGAAGGACCGTTCATTTCCGCCGCCAAGCGTGGCGCACAGGACGGGAAATTTATTCTGAAGCCCGATGCGGATCTTATTATAGCAAACTCGGACATAATAAAGATCATAACCCTCGCTCCCGAGGAGGACGAGGGCTTTGAGATAATAAAGAAAATAGCGAATGAAACGAATATCGTTATCTCCATGGGGCACACCGCCGCCGACTATAAAACGGCTTTGGAAAGCACCGAAAACGGCGTATCGCACGCAACGCACCTTTTCAATGCTATGACGCCCATGACTCACCGTGCCCCCGGAGTCGTCGGTGCGGTTTTCAATTCGGACGTGTCGTGTGAGCTGATAGTTGACGATCATCACGTCGATCCGGCACTGTATGATATAGTATACAGATTAAAGGGAGATAGGCTTTGCTTTATCACCGATTGCCTTTCTGCAGGCGGACTCGGTGAGGGCGAATATACCCTCGGCGGAAGCAAGATAATTTGCAGTGATGAGCTTTGCAGGCTCGAGTACGGCACAATTGCCGGGAGCGTGCTGAGGCTCAATCGAGGAATTTGGAACGTATACCGAAATTCATCCGTTTCGCTTTGCGAATGCGTAAGGTGTGCGTCATTAAATCCCGCAACGGTCTTGGGGCTTGCGGACAGAAAGGGCTCGATCTCGATCGGCAAGGATGCGGATCTCGTCGTGCTCGACGATGAATTTAACGTTAAAAAAACGATCATCGGGGGTATTGTGAAATACGATTCCCGAGATCACGAAGGGGAGGACCTATGATCTATTCCGTAAAAAATGCTACGACCAAGTTGAAAATAAATTCGCTCGGTGCCGAGCTCAGAAGTGCCGTTCACAAGGGCAGGGAACGTGCGTGGCAGAACGAAACGGGCGAATGGTCGGGATGTGCGATATTGCTTTTTCCGTTTGCCGGCTTTAACAGACTTATATTTGATGGCATTGATTACGGCGTGCAAAAGCACGGCTTTTGCAGGAACGAGGAATTTGAAGCGGTTGATCGTGGGGAGGATCATATCGAATTTTTGCTCAAATCAAACGACAGAACACGAATGATCTATCCGTACAGCTTTGAATTTTTCGTGAGATACACGCTTACGGAGGGCGGATACGAGATATCCTACAGGATCAAAAACACGGACGATAGGACACTTCCGTTTGCGTGCGGAGGGCACGAGGCGTTTGCTCTTGAGGGCGACGTGTGTGAGTATTACGTTGAATTTGAAAAGGATGAAAAATTTGAGCCTCTGCTCCACGACTCAAACGGATTTCTCACGGGGGAAAGAGGAAATTTGGGTAGCGGCAGAGTGCTTGAGCTTGAGAAAGAATTCACGGACGGCAGTGTAACGGTGATATTGGACAATATCAATTCAAGGCGTGTTGCCTTGCGGAGAAGGGGCACGGGAGAAAAAACGGTCGAGATCGTCTTCGAGGGCTTTTCCAATCTGCTTCTTTGGCATCCTCACGGCTCGAAAATGCTCTGCCTTGAGCCTTGGCAATGCTTACCGTCCTATGCGAATGAGATCAAGGAATTCGGAGAGAGGGACGGCGTTGTATCCCTTCTCCCCGGGCACGAAATCGCATTTACGAGAACGATCACGTATTGAACGGAACTGTTATTCCAAAGCAAAAAATGCAACACGGACGAGGTCTGCGTTGCATTTTTTATTTTAATCCTTATGAGATCCCGACATTTCAAGCGGTCTTTTACTTGCTCCTTGCCTTTTCCGCAACCCTGCACGCAAGGCGCAGGGCGAAATACATGAGGATACAGAGGGTGGCGAACACGAGGTAGACGGTTATCTGTGCGACGGGGTAGAGGACGGCGTGCTCGCCGAGGTGGATTTGCGCCTCGAACAGCTCGCCGAGCGGCTTGATGAGTCCTGCGGCGGTTTTTTGGTCGAACATAAACATATAATTCGCCGAATAGAAGCTCTTTCCCGTTTTGGCGGCGACGGCGTTAAACGCCGTTCCGAGCGTCAGGACTGTTACGAAATAGCCCGTAAAGCCGACAAGGCAATCCCTGAGCGTTTTGCGGTCTGGCTTCGGGAAGAGGTCGAGCGTAAGGCAGAGCACGGGGATGACCAAAACGTTCGTATGCTCGAAAACGTAGTGCATATTATAAAGGTAGAACAGTCCCTTGCCTGCGAGGTCGGGCACGGCGAGTGCGAGGACGACGCCGACGACGTTCACGATTATCATAAAATTGAACAGGTGTCGATTTTCGCTTATGAGCACGGCGAGTATCAAAAATGCGCCGATATTGCAGAGCTGCAGGGGTAATCTTTTGAGATTTACGGAAATTGCGCCGAACATTTGGCAATACTGCATCAAAAGGCAGAGCGATAGGAACAGGCAGAGCAGTCGTCTGTCGCCCCTCTCACGCCGGCGGAAGATCCGAGTGAGGATCACAATTTCAAGTACCACTGTGCAGAGCCAAGCGATATGGGGGACGCTTCCCGCCTCGAAAATTATATCGGTATAGCCGAAAAGATGCTGAGGCACGTAGATCGGCACGCAGGACAGGAGGCAAAGGCAGAGCGTTCCGAGGTTGGAAAATGCGTCCTTTACAGACGAAAAGCGGATCTTAAAATTCGCATTCAAAGCAAGCAGGATCGGTATACAGACCTCGAGTGCGAGCTGAAAGCCGAGCACGGCACCGCGAAAATCGGGGTTGATGAGAAACGCCTTAAATTCCTCGGAGAGCACGGAAACGCTCCGCAGTCCACGCCCGAGCTCGGACGTGTAATATTCAAGATAGACGGGTGCGCACACGACCGATACGAGCGACACTGGGAGGCAGAAGAGAAGTGCGATGCTCCTTATTTTGCGGCTGTCGAAAAAGACGGAGAGGGGAAGTATGGCAAAGGCGAGCGAGGCGAACCATCTGAGCAATGCGAACCCAATCTCGTGCGGCGTGCGTGAGATGAGCTCGTCTGCGTTGTACGAGAGCAAAAACGCATCGGGAAGCAAAATTGAGAGGATCGCAAGCACGCAATAGGTCACCGAGGCGACCTTCAGAGCCGCAGACACGGCGTATGTGAGCTTTCCGCTGTCTGAAAAACGGCGCAGGGCGGCGTAAAATGCGAATACCGATGCGACGAGTATAAAAAACGTCAAATAAAACGATGTCATTTGGAAAACCTCCGAAAAAATTCCCCTCGGCGAGCACGGCTTTGCGGCACACCGAGGGGAAAATAAGCAATATCAGATAAAGACCGCTCCGATGAGCAGACCGGCAAGCAGCTCGATGACCGCAACGAGTGCGCTTGCGAAAAGCGTCATAACGGCAATTACGAGGTATGCGAGGAAAAATACACCGATGAGGATCGGCACGAAGAGAATGAGCAGGATCGCAAGAAGGACCGTTGCGACGTTCTCGTAGGTCTCGTCGCTCTTGATAAATGCGATAACCTTGTCGATCACGCCCTTAAGGTCCGCCTTGAGCCCCTCGAGCGTCTGCTCGGTGGTGCTCCCGACGCCCTCCTCCGCCGCAAAAACGGGAAGAGACACCGTGCAAAGAGTCAGCAGGACGACCATGAGGATCATTGCCATAGATAATATTTTTTTCATATATCAAGCTCCGTTCCGTCGCCGAGGCGACATAAATATTTTGAAAATTCGCCCGTGGCGGATCGCTCCGAGTAGGGAAAATACTTCTTCATCATATCAATTTTACCTTATTTGCGTCCGTTTGTCAAGACGCTACGGCAATATTATCGAAAATCTTTTTCGAATTTTGATCCCAAAGTGCAAAATTTTCGAAATTCGGCGGATTTTTTGTAGATTTTGCATACATTTCTATTGATTTTGCAATTAGTTTGTGGTATAATATACTACTATGACGAGATGGGGTGATGCTGTGAGAAATAGAATGCGTGAGGTCGTGCAGGGCGTTGGCATCGTGCTTGCGATCGGCGTTGCGTACTATCTTTTCTACAGACTCACCGGGATCGGCGTCAAATGCCCCGTAAATCTCGCCCTCGGCGTGCTTTGCCCGACGTGCGGAGTCAGTAGAATGTTCCTCACACTGTCAAGGCTCGATTTCCGAGGCGCACTCTATTATAACGCCGCCGTGCTCGTCCTGCTGATTCCGTGGCTTGCCGTGCTTGTGTCCTATTTCCGTGAGTATATACGCACGGGAGATAGGAAATTCAAGCGTTGGCATACCGTCGTCGGCATCGTCTCGGTCGTCGTGCTCGTCGCCTACGGCGTCGTGCGAAACGTGTTTCATATCGGACTCCACCCATCGCTTAATGAGGATTATGAGTTCGCAAAAATTATTTTTGATAGGAGAAATTTATGATAGAAACGATTCTTAATTCACTTGCGTCCCAGTATGAGCTCTTCCTCCGCCTGCTCCTCGCCTGCCTTTCGGGAGCGATAATCGGATTTGAGCGTAGTATAAAAAGAAAGGACGCCGGCATTAAAACCCATATAATCCTCGCACTCGGTGCGGCACTCTTTATGATCGTTTCGCAGTACGGCTTTGCCGACCTCGAGCTTTCCGCCGCATATAAAGCGGACGCCTCCCGTATCGCCGCAAATATCGTAACGGGCGTATCCTTCCTCTGCGCAGGCGTAATTTTCGTGCGTGGCGCATCGGTTAAAGGTCTTACCACCGCAACGGGAATTTGGGCTACCGCAGGAATCGGAATGGCGGCAGGTGCGGGAATGTATGCCCTGACCGTGTTCAGTACGTGCCTCATTATCGTGATACAGCTGCTCCTTGCAAGCTTCTCGGCTAAGATCGAAACGCACTATTCCCTCGACGTCGAGCTGAAAATAACGGATAACGCACACGTCAATGACGTCGTAAGTCAGCTTGCGGAGATCACGCAAACCCCGGCAATATCCATTAAAATGCATAAGGAAACCGAAAGCTGTACCTGCTATAAGGTCAACTTTAATATTACACATACCGTGGATGAGCTTGAGCTCATACATAAAATGAACGAGATCGAGGCAGTGTCCGCAGTCTCGTGGACGTTGCTATAAAAAAGAGGCAGTCGGCGACTGCCTCTTTTTTGATGCTAAATGAGTGTTGCCTGCGGCGAAGCCGCACGATTAAAAGTTTTTGCTCCGCTTTTTTCAAAAAGCGGATGCGCTCGAGCCGCATAGGCTCGTCGCCCTCCGCAGAGGGCGAAACTCCCCCACCGCCGTTTTCTTTTTGCAAAGCTTTTTCTGCCGCCGATTTTGCGTTAGCAAATGGCTGCCGTCAGGCAGACAAGGCGGAGTGCGCCTATTTGGTCAAAGAAAAAGTGGCTAAAGAGTT
>CAZONA010000012.1:0-21454 GCA_964581025.1 uncultured Lachnospiraceae bacterium | reverse complement strand
CTTGCACGCATAACGGTAATTTGGATGTAGAAGCTGGCTTGTCCGATAAGGTAATTAAATAAAAGCATTTTATGATTTAGTTAAAGCCCCACGGCGTTGCCGTGGGGCTTTTGAGTTTTTGTTAGGGTGATTTTACTTTCTCTTCAGCTTGCCGACGACCTTGCCGACGCAGCTGACGCTCTCGAAATCCTTTAGCAGAATATCGCCGTACTCGCTATTGAGCGAAATGAGCCTATCGCCGCCGTAGACCTTGAAATATCCGTTGCCGTCGAGAATGAATATACCCAGCTCGCCGACCTCAACGTAGTCAGAATTGGAAACGAGCAGCACGTCGCCGTCACGGTAGCGAGGCTCCATACTGTTGCCGCTGATACGCAGAGCGAAATCCGCCTCACGTGTTCTGTCGTTGTCGGGGATCATAATTTCCTCGGTCGAGGGGGTATCGACAAACACGCCGACTCCGGCGGAAACGGGCATATCGTAAAGTGCGAGCGCACGCTTGCCGAGTCCTCGGTTACCCGATGCGGACGCAGCACGTGCGAATCTCTGCACGGTCGCAGGGGATGGAGCGAGCACCCTTGCCGAACGCTCTCCGGACTCCGCCGCACCGTCCTGATACTGCGCCTTGAGAGCCCTCTCCTTTTCCTTGTCGAGCACGAGCGTAACGAGCTCCTTGCCGTGCGTATCGAGCGTGCGGTAGCTCTCGATAAGGCGAATCTCTCCACGGTCGAGGGTGAAATTGTTCGTATTTTCGGGAATGCCGCTGACGGCGTATTCGAGGGAAATTCCGAGCGCATCGCAGATGGCGACGATGTTCACGAGCTTCGGCGAATCGCTGATCCCGGCAAGTATCTTGCTGAGCGTGCCGAGCGGAATGCCCGTCATCTCGCTGAGCGCATCGTTCGTGATCTTTTTCTCGCTTTTTACCTGCTTTATTCTATCAATATAGTCCATACAAAGACCTCCGTTTCGTGATTGGTTTTCCACCGATAAAATTATATCACACTTTTTTGCGTTTGTAAAGCCTTTTTTGCAATTTTTCAAAAATTTTTTCCGAATTTGAAAAAATATCTTGACAAACCGTGCCGAATGTGGTATTATTATGTTACGATAATTCCAATTTGGGAATGGAGGCAAATATGAATTCCGCATATTATTACAGATCGAATAAGAGCTATATGAACGCAAATGCCACGGACGGCAAGACCTGCCGCATCCACGTGCCGAAGCGCCGTGAGGAGTCCGTGCGTGAGGAGTTCGGCTCGATGAATATAGATACCGTCCTCGAGCACGTCTGCTCGGAGAAGGTGCTCGGCTGTGCGAAGGCAGTCTTTGCCACGCTTGCGCTTGCCGGTGCGGTTGCGACCGTCCGAGGAGCACGCCTCGGCGCAGCAACGCTCGTCTCGAGCTGCGTCTGCCTTACGCTCGTTATGTTCCTCGAATACCTCACCAACGGAGAAAATTGATGGAATTTTAATCAAATGAAAATATAAAAAATATAATCCCCTTAGAGCAGACACTTGAAAAATCAAAGATTTTCAAGACTACGATAAGGGGATTATATCATTGTATGCCGTTTTAATTTGCTATACTTAGTATATCCTCGAAATTTTTTACGCTATGGTCAGCGAGGGGGCAATCTGCGGCGGTTCCGACGGCGATCGTTGTAAAGCCCCCTGCTCTGCCGGCTTGGATGCCTGCGACGGCGTCCTCGACGACGTAGCAATCTTCGGGCGGAAGTCCAAGGTAGCTTGCCGCCTTCAGAAAGACCTCGGGATCGGGCTTACTGTGCGTGATATTATTTCCGTCGGACACGGCGTCGAAAAATCCGTCAAGTCCGATATACTTAAGTATTATCGGGGTATTTTTACTCGACGAGCCGATTGCGAGCTTATATCCTCTCGCTCGGAGGGCGGTGAGCGTTTTTTCGACTCCGGGAAGTATATCCTCTGGGGTGAGGCTCTCGAGGAGCTTTTTATACGCTTCGTTCTTCCGAGTGGCGAGGTTTATTTTTTCCTCGTCGGAATATTCCCTCTCTGCACGCTCGAGTATTATTTCGAGGCTCGCCATACGGCTGACTCCGCGGAGGCGGTCGTTTATTTTTTTATCGAAATATATTCCCTCCCCGTCCGCCATCTCCTTCCACGCAAGGTAATGCAGGTCGTCGGTGGAGACGATGACGCCGTCAAGGTCGAAAATGAATCCTTTCATAGCCGCCTCACATTCTATACGTCAGCGTTCCGCAAAGCGTGCGTTTTTCGCCGTCGGGTGTACGCACCTTGACGTTCGTTCTGCCCTTTGCGTGCACGGTGAGCGTATCTCCGTCGAGGGTGAGGGTGATATTCGTTCCGCAAAAGACGAGGTTTGCCCTTACGCTCTTAAAGAGGGTTCTCACGGGATCGACGCAGAGCGTGCCGTCGCCATCGACCGAGACTCCGAAAATTCCGTAAATTATCGCAAGGTATCCGCCTGCAAGGCATCCGCTATGCACGCCCTGCCATGCGACGCCGTGGATATCGTCGACGTCCATTCTGACCGTATTCATAAAATTCTTACGGAACGAGAGCGGCTGCTTATTTCTCGCACAAGCCATTGCGTGCACGGGGAACGTGAGCGACGAGCTGACCTCGCACATATTCGAATAATAGTCCCAGTTCTCCGCAAAGTGAGATCTGTCCATTCCGACGTCGACCATGGTATAAAGCAGGATGACGTCGGGCTGCTTGATGATTTGGCTCTTATGGTAGAGTCCGCTCTTTTTCATCTGGAACTGCTTGAGCGTGCCCTTTCCCTGCTCCTCGAGCGATCTTGAGAGGTCGAAATATCCGTCAAACTGCGGTATGAGTCCTCCGTCGCTCACGGGAAGGTAGAGCACCTCGGCAACGTCCCCGATCCTTTTCGCAAGGGACGGATCTATCTCATAGGAAAGCTCGTCGCAAAGCGCAAGGAAGCGTTCGAGGACGAATTTTACGCAGTAATTCGTATATGCGTCGTTATCGACGTAGGGGTGGTGCTCGTCCGTGCCGGTAACCTCACGTATCTCGTATCTGTCCCCGCAGAGCGTAACTCTGGAGAGCCAGAATTTCACGCACTCGAGAACGATCTCCATGCCGTAGCGGATCATAAATTCCCTATCTCCCGTATAGCGATAATAATTTATCACGGCGTAGGCGATATCGGAATTGATATGGATCTGCATAAAGGGGTGTCGGGCGTACTGCCAGACTCGCTCGTCTCCGTTTACCGAGGAGCAGAAGGCGAACATTGCTCCGTCGTATCCCTTTGCCCTTGCGTTTTCCCTTGCCTGCGGAAGCATTCTGTATCTGTACATAAGTGCGTTTTTCGCAGTTTCGGGGGCGGTGAGCAAAAAGTACGGGAGCTGATGAATTTCACAGTCCCACCAGACGAACTGATTATATCTTTCGCCCGTGAGTCCCTTGGCGCATATACCGTGGACGCTGTCGTGCATCGGAGCGGAGATGGCGGTATGGTAGCTTGCAAATCTCAGATATCCGTCCGCCTCGTCGTCGCCGCAGATCGCAACGTCCATAGTCGAGAAGTAGGCTTTATATGCGTTTATATGCTCTCTGCGAAGCTCGGAATAATCGGGGGTGGGCTCTGCGAGCCTTTCCCTTGCGCATTCCGTGATATCTTGCTCGGTATCTCTATCGGTAACGATGTACGTTATTTTGTCAAGGGTATATTTCTCAGCCGGGGCGCAGGCGTAATTTATACCGACCGTGCCGTTCTCGTCGTATTTTCCGATAATCTCGCCCTCGGGGAAGATATTTCTTATTCCGTAGCAGGCGGAGAAGCCGTACTTATTCGTCGCACGGTATTTATGAAGAATATCCGTGCCGCAAAGCTCCGAAAGCTCCGTTTCGGTTATGAACTGACCGCCCGTTTTCGTTGCGGTGTCGATACCGGACATCATAACGACGGGGAGGGTGTGGTTGAGCGGCTTTACGGTTACTCTTTGACAATAGAGGTGCTCGTCGGCAAAGGACGCAAAGCGTTCGAAGCTTATCTGCGTTCTGTTCCCCTCTCCGTCGTCCCAGACCAGCTCTCTTTTATAGATAGCGGTGTGGGAATCGAGGGTGCGAGTCCATTTTATTATTTTTCCCTCCCATGGGTAGAAGGTATGCTCGCCGACCGTTATTTTCACGGTGAGAAAGTCGTGCATATTCACGCCGCTGTCCTGCTTCGAGAAGCTCTTGAGCTTTTCCTCGTCGAGATAGTATTTTTTCATATACTCGTTATCGGCAAAAGGCTCGGTAACCTCGATTATCTCGTCAATAAAGCCTCGCACGAATGCGCCCTGAATACGCAGAGAGCCGAATTCCTCAAAGCTTCCTCTGACGCCCATATAGCCGTTGCCGGTCGTAAAGAGCGTAGCGAGGATCGGCTCGTCCGCCATATCGTAGCTGCTTTCGCAAAAATTTTTCTTTTTATCTAATCCGTACATATTTAAGTTCCTTTATTTTATCCTCCGAAAAGTTCGGTGAAAAATCTGCCTATCGCCTCGAATATTCCTCTGAAAAATGCGGCGATCGACTCGAAAAATCCCATTTTTTCTTCCGTCGGCTCGGTGGGCTCGTCGGGCTCTGTCGGCTCGTCGGGCACCGTGGGGGTGATCGGCTCTGCCTTTTCCTCCGTATGTATTGCGCAGACGTCCACGCTCATCGTGCTTCTCGTTGCCCAAGGGGAAACAGAAACGTAGCAGGCGGAGGTGTCGGTAAGATGTGCAAGTCCCTCAAGCTCTCTTTGCGGAATGGTGAACGTATCGCTGCCGAGGGGCGAGGTGATATTCATATTCACGCTGCCGCCATCGTTGATATTGAATTTGATATCGAACGGCATAACGCCGACGTTGGAATAAACGAGCAGGTCGCTTCTGCCGAGCACCGTTCCCGAGCCGAGAGCGACGCTTCCGCTTGAGAAGTCAAGCGTTATGAGCAGTCCCTCGTTCGAGAGCAATTTATCCTCGCTCTTGCCCGAAAGCATGATGCCGAGGATCTTATTTTCCGAGGTGATATTGAGATTTGCAAAGCCTATATGCAAGCCGTCGAGGTCGTATTTGCTCGAAAAGCCGAGGAAGTAATTCTTCGTGGCGTTTTTCCAGTTGAGCGTTACGCCTCTGTTGTCGCTGTTCTCTACCCATCCGCTTGAGGTCATGGGTGCGGTGCTGAACGTGGAGCTTGGCGTGGGAGCGTAGCTCTCGGAGCACTCGGTGATGAAATATTTATTGTAATATTCCCTCTCGAGTGCGTCGAATTCGTCGAGCTTCGTCATAAGCTCTTTGACCTTATAGCCGAGCTTATTTATCTCCTTGTGCGCATTCGTGATAACGTCAAGATCCTCCGCAGTAAGCTCACGCTTTGCGAGGTCGGCGATCATTTTATCGTATTTTGCGGCGGCTGCGGCGTTCTCCTCTGACGTATCCTCAACGGTATATTTCAGCTCGGTGCATACGTAGAAGCAATCGTATGCCCTCACGCTCACCGTATAGGGATAGGTAAAGCTTGCCTTGAAGCTTGCGGAATAGGAGCTCGGCATATTTTCAAGCTGCGGTGCGTCGTAGAACGGGGGGACGATCGTTTTCGAGGCGATGGTCTTGCCGGCGGCATTTTTGATCTCTATCTCGTAATAGTAGACCATATCGTCGTCGGTCGCCGCCTCGAAATCCACTCTTATCTCCGATGCGGAGAGCTCCGTTATATCGACCTCCGAGGGAAATTCGGGAGCGGTATTATTCGCAAGGCGTGTTTCCTTTGAATATCTCGTAAGGGACGAGCCGTCGCTCTTATATGCGTCGATATACCAAGGCTCGCCTATCGTCTTATCCTTTACGAAATCGATTCTCGTGATGCGGATATTGTTGCTCTTGTCCACCTCGACGAGCATTCCCTGCGAGTAGGAGCGGCGAGCTTCGAGAGTCGTGATATCGAAATCAATATCGCTCGTGCTTCCCGAATTTATCTGGGTATAGGTCGTCTGATTGATATTCGTTTCGAGGTTTATTGCATAATGGGTATGTCCGCTGAAAAGGATGACCTGCGGATAATTTTTCAGGACGCCGTCAAGCTGTACCGATGCGCCCCAATCGCCCGTTTCCTTTACGTCGTCGGACATACTGCCGTAAACAGTATCCTTTGCGGGGCTGTGGCAGGCGACGAAGATATAGGAGTCGGGATCGCTCGCCACTATGGAGTCAAGGGTGCTTCTGAGCCACTTCTCCGTTTTGGCGGAAAGCGTATTCTGATTCGGCATATACGTCTGTATATCGACGGTCAGGAAATGATATCCGCCTATCTCGACGTGGCGGTTGCCGTCGTACATGCTCTCCGTATCCTTATCGAAAAGATACATATCCGAGCCGTATGCGTCGACAAATTCCGAGCGGCTCATGCATCCCGACCAATAAACGTCGTGGTTGCCGTGTGCAAGGATCACGGGCGTTTTCGTAACGTCAAAGGCTTCCTTGACCACCGAGGCGAAGAGCTCTGCGTCCTCCCTCGTTCCGTCCTGTGTCTGGTCGCCGCAGAACAATACGGCGTCTATGCCGTGCGAGGCGTACTTCTTTATCTTCGCAAGAGCGTTGCGAAGGACCTCGTCGTTGCTTCCGTAGCCCACGTGGGGATCTGAAAGATTTGCGAAGGTGAACACGATCTCGTCCTCGCAAAAGGCGTAATTTGAAGTCGACACAACTCTTACCTCACTTTCCGCAATTGCCGACAGCGGTGCTGTGCCGAGGCAAAGCAACGCCGCCATAATAAGGCTGAGTGCTTTTTGAATTTTCATAGCCGTACTCTCCTTTGTGCATTATTTCTGATTGTAATAGACGCCCACGGAGTCTATCGCTGCGGCAACGTTATACGTTCCCGTAACCTCGAATCCGAAATTCATCCCTCCAATGTAGAGATCCTCCCAGGTCGTATCGCCGAGATATCCTCTCTGCTTTGCGATCTTGAAGGCGGTCCTTGCGGCGTCAAGAGCGTGGAAGTCGACCGTCATTTTTTCGTTCACGGTCGGCACCTTTCCCGTCGACTGAACGAGAGCGGATGGACTCTGATATATAAATGCGTGGGTTGCGTCGTCCTTCCCTGCGTCCTCTGCGGCGTATCCGCCGTAAGTTCCGCCGGAGAGGCGATTATCCCAGAGGGTAATGCCGAACCAGACGTACTGACCGTAGTCCTTATGTCCCTCCGTTCTGTTTTGGAGGGTGATATACCAGACGAGCTGTGCGCAGTGCATATCGGAATCGGCGTCCTCACCCATGCAGTCCTCGAATTTCGTTATCTCGTAGGTCATATTCATCACGAGATCGTCAAGCTCGCTTACGTGGACGAGATTTTCACCGAAATCCTGCGAAAGCAGCGTGTGCGGCCAGCTCTCGCCGTCCTTACGGGGAGAATCGTATTCCGCCTCTGCGTTGAGCTCCATATAGATCGAGCCCTTTTCGGTATCGACGGTGATTATTTTGCTGGGGAGGGTTTCGCCGTCGACGGTCTTGCCCTCGGAAATATAGGTGAATTTCTTGCCGCCGTTTTCGTATTTTCTGTCGGCGTAGTTAACGATATCGTATTTCGAGCCCCACTGCGAAAACGTCCAGCTCGGCTCCTTGCTCCCGTCGAGCACGCCGATATTTCCCGATTTTTCTCCGCTCGCTTCGAGGACGGAGATGCCGTTTTCAAGGAACGGATCGGCAAAGAGGACGCCGTAGCCGTTTTCGGTATAGCTTTCGTAGGCGGTCTGCTCCTTCGGCATCTCACAGTCGAAATCTATGAGTGCGGAGAGGAGATTCATCACGTAGATGCGTGCGAGAAAATCGTTTGCGTGGTTTACGTTATTGCTCGACATCTCGGTATAATACTTACCGCAGTCCATAAGATCCTGAGTCGTCTCCCCCATATCGACGACGCAGACGCCGTCGTATTTTTCCGATATCTTCTTAAGATATTCGGTGAACTCCCCCTGATTCTTCGACTGATTTTTAGCGAGCGGATTTGCAAGTATCGTGCCCACGAGAATGATATCGCAGTCGGGGTTGACCTTGCGTATGGTGCTTATCATGCTCATAATGTTGTTGCAATAGGTATTGATGCTGATATCGGCGGAGGCGTCGTTCATACCGAAGCCGATGACGGCGATATCGGGAACGTAGCCCACGAGTGCGCCAGAGGCAAACTGATCCTCAAGTCCCGTTCTCGTGATGGTCTCGCCGAAATAGTATCCGACTCCGCCGTATACACCATTTGTGGCTGTCCAGCCGGCAACGCTCGCATTCGTAAGCTTGACGTTTGCGCCGTAGTAGGACGAAAGCTCCTCTGCGAGCATTTCGGGCCAAGTCGGGAGATTCGGAGCAATTCCGAGCACCTCGGACGAATTGTGCCCGAGAGAAATGCTGTCGCCGTAGACGAGAAGGTTCACGTCCTCCTTGTTTTCAAGCTTCGCATAGGTGTTTTTAAGCTCCGTGTCGCCGAAGTACTCGGGCACGTAGCCGTCCCATACGTTCTCGGCGTGCGTATAAGTAACGGAAAGCTGCATCTGGACTATCTGATATCCCTCGGTAAAGGGCAGATAAAGTCCGTCTGTTTTCGAGGGTATTTCGGAGATGAGGGGCAATCCCGGGAACGCCTGCTCGCCGGTGAGCATCTTATCCGTAACGTAGGGCATATCGCTCGAAAATTCCATTCTCTCGAGAATGGAATTGTATTCCATGCTTCCCTTTGCGACGATATAGCCGTTCTCGTAGACGAAATCCTCACCCTCGACGAATTCGACGATCTCGCCGTTATTGTTTTCGTGGAAATACCATTTGACCGACTCTATTTTTTCCGCCTCAAACAGCAGCTTTGCGCGCGGTGCGGATACAACGTTTCCCTTCTCGTCGGTCTCGGCAACGAGCATGATGCTCTCGTCATACATCGTATCGCCGATCCAGAAGGGATTTGCGTAATCATTCAATTTCATTTCGTTTTTATCGGGCTCGACGGTATCGCCGCCCTTGCTTGTCGTGGTGGTGGTTGTGGTGGTTTGCGTCGTGGTGCTCTCGCGGTTAAATTCGTTCCAAAATTCGTTCCATATCTCACAGGATGCAAGGGGCATCACAAGTGAAAACGCAAGGATCAGTGCGAGTGCTTTTTTTATGATTTTGTTATTTTTCATTATTTCACCTCGTTTGCGTGAAATTCCTTATTTGAGAAAGGCTTCCGGGCATATTTATAACACTCGGAAGCCATCGCCTCCCCGACGGGCAAGCCCGTCGGGGAGATCACGTATGATCTTTAGCTTATTCGACCTTGCCGAAAAGCTTTGAGAAGAAATTCTTTACTGTATCGAACAGGCTTCTGAAGAAGCGTGCGACCTTCTGGATGAAGGAAAGCTCCTCATCGTCGCCCTTATCGTCGGGCTCTGTGGGCTCGTCGGGAGTTACAGGATCGTTGGGCTCATTAGGATCATCGGGAGTATTGATCTCGACATCCTCACCGCAAACGTCGCACTTACCGTCGCCGTCCTCATCTACGTGCTCGTCGCAAACGGGCTTATCCTCGGGCATGCCGAATTCCGTTCCGTTCACGCTCACGAGAGTGAGAATGTTGGGAGTGGACTTATCGTCTGCGAACGATCCCATTGAGAAGTAAACGTCGTCGGAGATGGTATATCCGGTGCTCGTGAGAGCTTCCTCGGTGAGAACGATCTCAGCCTCGTTTACCTTGATAACGTATGCCCAGTAGGTTGCGTCCTCAACGAAGCTGTAGTATTCCTCGTACTTAGCGGAGATAGTGATATTTCCGCCGTCGGTAGGAGTTGCCATAACTGCGCTTGCAATGCAAACGTCGTTATTGTTGTATATCTGAACGTTGGATTCCGTAGCGAAGAGCCAGATTACAACGCTTATACCGTCGCTCATCGACTTATAGCTGTTCGGAGCGGAAAGGAGGTTGAAGCAAAGGTTATTTGCCACGTTACCGTCGTTATAGAAAGCGGCGCTGGTAAGCTCGACTACGATCTCTACTCCGTCCTTAAGGTTGAGCTTTCTGTTATAGTTAAGACGGGCGGGAAATTCCACCGTGGACTCCATTGCAAGTCCCTTCTTATTCCATTCAACTGTCGGAATCTGTACTTCGCTGATGTAGTAGAAGATATTAGCGGAGATCTTCGTCTGAACTGCGGCAAAGGACTCTGCTATCTCGGAATTCTCTTCCATGAGATAATCGAGCTTTATTGCGTTGAATTTTTCACGAACGACCTCAAAGTCGTCAAGAATCGTGTACTTCTCGTCGAGAAGTCCGGAAACCTCGGTGATCTGTGCCTTTACGAACGCCTCGCAAGCCGCCTTGATGGTGTTATAGCCTGCAACGTAACGGGTGTAAAGCTCGCCGTCCTCTTCGGTGATCGTAACGTAGGTTGCGATATCGGCGTATGCGGATTTTGCGTCGTCAAGATTTGCCTTAATGGTAAGATCAAGTGCGATCTTATCCTCCATAGCCTTTACGTAGCTTTCCTTAAGCTCGGGAAGGAGTACCGTTTCAATCTCAACTACCTCCGCATCGCATGCGGCGATAGCAGCCTCAAGCGTAGCCTTGTCGGTCTCGGTAAGCTTGGTGGTGATATTCGTGTAAGCGGTGCTCGACTCATATCCCTCTCTGTAAGCCTTAACTGCGACGATATCGTCGACGATCGTGGACTGTGTTACGTCGAGAGCGTCGATCTTTCTCTCGTAATCGGTTATCCAAAGGAGAGACGTGCAGTACTGATGCTGATATTTGAGAGCTTCAATAGCCTCGTCTATATCCGCCTTTACTTCCTCGCTGAGCATATCCTTTCTCTTTGCGTACTCATCCTTTGCCTCAACTCTGAGAGCCTTTGCGGCAGCGAGAGATTCGCTCGTGAGATTGGTCTTGGGATCGGTTGTGAGTGCCTTATAGGCATCCGCTGCCGCATCGAGCTTATCGTATACGGCTCTCTTAACGATATTAACGATATCATCGCTGCTTGCGATCTTTGCGTCTGCCGCAGAGATAACGAGGTTAAGCTCCGCAAGCTCTCTTGCACGAAGATTCTTGGCAACCGCCTCGAGAGCAGCCTCTCTTGCCGCCATAGCGGTATCGTAGGAATCTGCGTCGGTGATAGCGTCAACTGCGGTCTTATACGCCTCTACCAAGGTGTATGTATTCTTTACGTCCTCGCTTGCAATATAATCTCTGTAAAGCTTATCGTTTACCTTTACCTCGATGGAAAGAGCGGGATTTGCACCGGAGGGGAAGCCCGCCGCCAAAACATAGCAGCAACCGTTCTCGTCGAGAGTTCCCTCAAGCGTGGACTTGGGAAGATATACGGTGCAGCTCTTCTCGGTGTCATTGTAGTTTGCGTTAGCTCCCCACATCTCGCCGTCCGTCATCGTGATCTTGATGGAATAGAACTCGTCGTTGTAGGATTCGAACTTGAGCGTCCAGCCCATAGTGCCGCCTTGGTTGCAGACCATGCTCGACGCAATGCCGAAGCCCAGAGAAGACTCAAGACTCGGCTGAGTGTAAACTACGGAATCGTTCTCATAGTTGTGATTCGTACCAAAGTTAAGTCTTGCCTGTGAGCTGTTCCAAAGGTTGTTCCAGTAGGTAATTGAAATACCGTCGCCGAAGTAGGAGCTCGTTGTGTTATTTGCCAAAACGATACCTACGCAGTCGCCGGAATTGGTGGTGGCTCTAAAGCTCAATTCAAGCCCGTCGAGCTGTACCAAATGACCGTAGTACGATCTTACTCCCCAACCGTCGAGACCTGAGGTCTTCGTGTAGCCGTTCTCGGCAAAGGTCATTGTGGGTGCGCCTGAGCCAACACCCCAGTCTGTATCGTTGCTGCCAACGATGGTGGAAGTCGCAGTCCCTTGAGATTCTGCGTTCTCTTGTGTCGGATCTTCCGCGAATACCGTGATCTGCCCGAGGGCAACGATCAGCATCATAGTCGCAAGGAAGAGTGCCAGGATTCTGTTTTTCATACTTTCCTCCAAAAAAATTTTATTAATTAATATGGCGAGCCATAATTAATTCGATTTGTACATATTGAGGTAGGATATTTCCACCTCGCAGTCGTAATTGCCGGGGATCTCCCAGCCGATATTCGTACTGCCTATCTTAAGCTTATCAATGCTTGCTCCCTTCATTGCGCCGTTCTGACGGGCGATCTTGAGGGCTTGCTTGATGTAGGGCAAAATATCGACCTTGACGCTTACGTCCTTACCCACGACTGAGGTGGGAACGCTGTTCACGGAGCCGGGATACTGCTGTGCCGCCGACTGCAGGGAGAGCATATAGATGAACAGTCCCGTGCTGTCCTCCTTGCCGCCGTCGTAGGATGCAAATCCGCTCGGCGTGCCGTTGAGGGCACGTGTATCGAACATCGAAAAGCCGAACCACATCGAGCTTCCGTAGCTTTCGCTGTCGGGATCCATATCGGTGAGCGTTATGAACCACTGAAACTGTGCGGCGTTGAGCTCCGTGTCTATGGGATAAAGCTCCCTATCGACGAGGCTCTCGCACTTCGTAACCTTATAGTCGATCTCCATATAGATATGCTCGCAGTTGCTTGTATCGGAGTTGACCGACTGCTCGATAAGAATGTGAGGCCAGTTTTCCGTAATATCGGTACGCTCACGGACGTTGCCGTCCTCGTCCCTCGTATATTCCTCACTTCCCTTTATTCCGAGCGTTACACAGCCCGCCCTTGAGGAATCGACACGAAGAAGCTTTCCGCCGTCCCGATAGGTCATTACCGAGCCGTCTCTCTCGAACTCTCCGTCCGAAACCATATCGTGCGTACAGCCCCACTGCGCCATCGTCCAGACGCACTCGCCGTCCGCCTTGTCCCCTGCGTAGTCAAGCTCTCCGGAGCGATTTCCGTTAGAGGAATTGGAATGGAAGAGCGTTACCGAGAAGCCTCGTGAGAAGTTAAGATCCCGAAGAAGCTCGACTACCGTTCCGTCGTCGTACCTCGGTCGCTCGAGGAGAGCTCCCTCCTCGACCGTATCCCACGTCGGTTCTTTTTCTTCGATTTTCGTCGTGGTAGTTGTCGTGGTCGTTGTTGTCGTTATCACCGTCGTGGTAGTAGTACCTATGACGGAGTCAAAAATTTCGCAACCGCTTAGCATAATTACTCCTGTAGCCGCCACAAGCGTCAGAGCGACGGCTCTAATCAAATCATTTCTCATATTCTATCACCCTTAAGGACATATTTTCTATCTTGACCCCGACACGGGCGAGGTTCGAGACCTCCCAGCCGATATTGAAGCCGTTTACAGCCATGTTCTCCCACTCTGATTCGGCAAGAGCACCGCTATTCTTTGCGATATCGAACGCCGCTCTCATATATTCCTTAAGATCGAGCTTTACGTGATAGGTCTTGCCTATCTCAACCTTACCGCCGCTCTCGGGGAAAAGCTCCGTTCCCGTGGGGGCGTATATGAACTTGCCCGTTGCGTCGGCTTTGCCGGCGTCGTATAGCTTAGTTCCCGGAAAGACCTCGTAGCGATTATCGAAAAGGGTTACGTTGAACCACATATAATCGCCGAGCGTGCTTGCCTTATCGTGAATGCTGAATATCCACTGAAATTGCGATGCGCCGATGGAATTATCGTACTCCGTATTCTCGGTTATCGTAAAATCAAGCTCCATAATGAAGGCTTCGACCTTATCGAGATACACGACGCCGGGCGTTTGCTGGATTATCATGTGCACCCAGTCCTCGCCGCTCCTGCGGACGACGCATTCGCCCGTCGTCTGATCGACGTATTCCTTCGTCGTATCGACGCAAAGGTTATATTCGCCCGTGCTCGTATTGACGGAGATGTATTTACTTCCCGACTGATTGGTCAGCGTGAAATAATCGCCGTCCGTGCCCGTGATCCCGTATGCCGGGATATCGAAGAGCTCGTTGCCGAGGGAGAGGTCGTTGAGCGTGGAATCGTAATTCGCTCTCGTCGTTGCGAGGTCGCAATACTGTCCGAGCTGCCAAAACGGCTCGTCGCCGTTTGCCTCGCCGTATTTCCACCACGTATAGCCTACCTGTTGGGAATTCAGATTGGATATTTTAATGCCCTGCTCAAAGCTTTTATCGAAAAGGAGCTCCCTTTCGACGAGCTTCGGCTCGTCCTCCTGCTTTTTCACAGTAGTACCCGTGGAAAACAGTATATCGCACCCGGGCAGCGCCGTTATCAGCATAAGCAAAGCAAGAAATAAAGCTGTTTTTTTCATAAATTTTACCTCATAGCGTTAATGCGTCAGAGCTTTGACGTATTACATTTTCACCGCACCGTCGGTGAGTCCCTTAATGAACTGCTTTGACGTGAAGAAGAACGCCACGAGCAGAGGCAGGGACGCAAGGCAATAGCCTGCGTAGATGACCGTATCGGGTATTTTCGCCGCACTCGAGCCGAATACGGTGAACACTCCGACGCCGATCGTATAAAGATCCTCCGCTCCGTAGAGTATGAGTCTTGCCCAGACGACGTCGTTCCAAGCACCGAGGAGAGTTGAAAGTCCCACGGTAAAGAGTATCGGCGTGCTGAGCGGTATTGCTATTTTGAAGTAGCAACGGAGCTTACTTGCGCCGTCGATCTCCGCCGCCTCGTAAACGTCCGCAGGTATTCCGTCAAAGAATGTTTTCATAAGGAAAATGTTGACGGGCATTCCGCCTGCTATTGCAGGTAGCACGACGCCGGCGTAGGTCTGCTTGAGATTCAAGGTCGAATACACGAGAGAATACTGCGTTGCGAGCGTCAAAATACCCGGGATCATCATAAATGCCAGAAATACCATAAAGAGCGTGTCCTTGCCCTTGAACTTAAATCTCGAAAAGCCGTATGCGGCAAGGCTTGCGAAGAGCAAAACGCCGAAAACCTCGAGGAACGCAACCCAGAAGGTATTCAATATGTATTTCGATATATAGGGCCACGCCGCCGCAAAAGCTCCCGTAACCACGTCCGAGCCGTTCGAGCCGGGGAATGCGAGCGGATCCTTAAGTATATCCGACGGCGTTTTGAAGCTGTTGATGAGCAGTATATAGAAAGGAAACAGAACCATAAGAAGCAGGCAGATTATTATAATGTGTGAGAACACCTGCCCTGCGTGGAGCTTTTTCCTCCTCTTTGCGATCTTTACGTTTTCCATATCCTACTCCTTTGTCTTGACGAGCTTATTATTCACTACGGTAATAACCATAATGATAAGGAACATTACGACTCCCATAGCGCAGGCGTAGCCGTATGCGCCCTCCTTGGACGAGCCGGTGATGAGCCGGTAGATGTAATAGCCCGGAACCATCGTGCCTGATTGCATACTGTCTATGACCTCACCCGGTGCTCCGTTCGTGATGGCGTACTGCATCGAATAATTCTGAAGTCCGCCTATAAAGCCCATCACGAGGAAGTATTTGAGCTGTCCGCTGATCAGCGGAAGGTCTATCTTGAACACCCTTCCCCAGAACGAGAGACCGTCGATGCGAGATGCCTCGATCAGACTCCTGTCTATTCCGTTCAGTCCGGCAAGGTAGATGAGGAACGACGTTCCGCCCACCCACGGGAAGCCGTAGAGGAAGATACTCAGAAAGACCACCCACGTGTCCTTACTCGAGAACCACTCGAGGGGCTGTTGACCGAACCACGAGAGTATCGTGTTCGCAAGTCCCGAGGACGATCCCGAGAATATCAGCTTCTGCCAAAGGAGGAGAACTATGATACCCGGGATCATCGCAGGAAGGACGAATAAAAATCTGTACACCGGCATCATTTTGGATCTCAGATTATACATCAGCTCCGCAAGAATGATGCTCGCAACGTTACCGAGCACCATTCCGACGACCGTCAGAATGATTACGTTACGCATAGAGATCCAGAAAAGCCTGTCGCTGAATATCTTCGTATAATTTTCAAAGCCTATGAAGTCGGCCTTCGAGCCGCCGTCCCAATTTGTAAAGGAATTCACGAACGCCATTACCGTAGGATACAGACAGAACACGCACAGCAGAATGAGCGCAGGCAGTATATAGAGCAGCCCTCTGTATTCCTTATTTTTACGCAGAAAGCTCCTTGCTCTCTTTGTAATTGACGTACTGTTTTTGGGCATTGCTTATTTTCCCTCCACGTTGGACGTGCCGTATGCGGGCCATGCCTTGCTGTCCCACTTATTCGTATTGTAAAGCGTATTTACCGCATTGATGAAGGAATTCTTGAGCACGGAGAGCTTACTCTCTACCGTATCCATATCAAGTCCTATTGCGTTCTGTCTGAAGAGATAGACCGCATCGTAATAGTCCTTGTTCATCGTAGCACCTGCGGTTGCGCAGGACCATGCGACCGTGTTCTCGTTTGCAAGGTCGCTCTTATAGGTTTCGGCAAGGGATTTGAAGTAGCTGTTCGTCGTATTGCCCGAAAGCGGTACCGCAAAGCCGAGGTCGTTTACCATCTTATCGTTGTTTTCGTAGCAGCTGAGGTACATAAGGAGATCGACGCAGGCGTCAACGCACTTCGTGTTCCCTGCCGCAGTGTCCTTATTCATAGCGGAATTCGTGATCGCCCAGCCGGTCGACAAGCCGGAGAAGCCGCGGCGAACGTATTTATCAACGTTATAGGTCGTGTAGTAGGGGTTAGCCTCCTCATCCTCGGGCTGCTGTGTGAGCACGGGGTAAGGCATAACGCCGACCTCGAAATCTCCGTCGACGGAATCGACGAGCTCACGGATGTTTCCGCCCGTAACCTCGAGCATTACGAGATTACCGACGAGGAACTGCTGCTCTGCATAGTAGGAGCTGTAATTCGTGGGGTAGTACTTCGCCATCTGCTTTATGAGGCGGAAGAGCTCAACGTACTTCCCGTCCTCGGGAGAATAACGTCTCTCGCCCGTTACGGGATCCTTCTGCATATACGCTCTTGCGTATTCCTCTGCGTCAACGAGTCCGTCGACCGTGATGACGTCCATATATTCAAGCTCGCTTGCCCAGAGCGTGGACTCAAGGTAGCTGTCGTACCAGGGGTACATATGATAGTAGGGGCAGATGTAGGTCGCATCCTGACTCGGATCTCCCCTGCCGACGCTCTTTGCGTACTCGTTGATCTTATCCTGAGCTTCCATAAATTCCTTATAGGTCGTAGGAACCTCGGTGATGCCCGCAGCCTCGAAGAGAGTCTTATTATAGATGATGCCTATGGGGTTCTGTTCAAGCTCGACGGTGTACTTCTCGCCGTTGGGAGCGAACGTGCTCGCATAGCAGGTGCTGTCGTAGATGTCCTTCCACTTCACGCTGCCCGCCTCGCCAGTCTTGGAGTACTTGTTGGGCGTCTCCATAACGCCGGAAAGGTCGTAGAACCATCCCTTGCTCTGATCCTCCGCAATGGTCGTGCCGAGATAGTAAAGAATCTCGGGAGCTGAACCGTTTGAGAGCATGGGCGTCATGGTCTCTCTGTCCATATTGATGGAATTGTCCGCTACCACGAAGTAATAGCCGTATTCCCTTGCGTTCGCCTTGTTCCATGCGTTTACGAGGGTTTCAAGCGTGTTGTAGGGGTAGGGGTTGAGATATTTGTCGTAGACCAAGGATGAGGTTGTGTTGTACTGCACGTTCTGACCGCCTCCGTCGATAGTCAGCTTCACGAGATCGGAGTAGTCCTCGCCATCGTCCGGATCGTCTACCACGGGGCAGGCGAAAAGGCAGAGGGCTACCGTCGCGATGCATATCACGAGTGAGGTGAGTCTTACGAGCATTCCGAGTGTTTTTTTCATCATCATTTCTCCTTTTTTGTAATTATTGTTACTTTTGTATTACTTTTGCAAGCAAATCATAACACTTTGTACTTAAATATTATCACGATTTTGTGTCTAAGTCAATATAAATTTGTGAATTTTACACATACGCAGAGTGATTTCGTGTAAAATAAACAACAAAACATAGATGTTTTTGGTTATTGTGTTTATCAATATGTAATATGACAATATCATAAATAAAGCCGCCTCCCGATCCGATGGAAATTCGGAGCGGCGGAGGCGGTATTTGGGCGAGAAATCGGAGCGGATTTTTGGGATTACAGAGCGGTATAAACCGCCGTTTGCGAGGGGCAGCGGAGCGAGCGAGAGGTGTTTTTCACACCACGGGCTTCCATAGGCTCGGTGAAAAATCGGAGGTATGGGAGAGGCTTCATCGCCGCCAAGAATTTATTTCCCAAATTTACAAATATTACTTGACAAACGCTCGATAATGGTATATAATCATTGAGAAAGCAATACAATTTTCAGGAGACCTTATGAAAAGAGAGACTTTTTTATATCAAAAGACAGTAGATTACCTTTCACAGCTCATCATCGACCACTGCGGCGAGGAGGGCTATAAGCTCCCGACCGAGATGGCGGTGTGTGAGGAGCTCGGCGTGAGCCGAATCACCGTGCGCAGAGCCTACGGGGTGCTCGAGGAGCACAACCTCGTCAAGCGTGCGAAGCGTGGCGGCACACGCATCAACGACGAGCTTTCACGCGAGGCGGTGCTCTCGATACTGCACTCCGACCGAAGTGCGTCGGAATTTATCACGAAGAGCAAAACGATCGCCGTGATCCTTCCCATCAAAAACATAATGGAGAGCTACCACATTACGAGCATTCTTGCGGCGATAATCGACAACCGCACCGACGAAACGCTCATAATCGACAACTCGTCGATGTCCCTGCAGCGTGAGCAGGAGCTGATCGAGAAATACGTCGGAATGTGCGTCGACGGAATCATTCTCTACCCCGTCGACAACGACATTTATAACCCGATGCTGCTCCAGCTGTCGACGGTCAAATATCCGCTGATCCTCGTCGACAGATACCTGCCCGGGCTTTCCCTGCCCTGCGTGTCCGCCGACCACGACAATATGGTCAGCCTTGCGGCGAACCATCTGCTCGAAGCCGGGCATAAGAGCATTTTGTACTTCAATGCGAACATAAAAACAAATTCCTCCCTGTCGATGAGGAAGGAAAGCTTTATAAACACGCTGTACAGTGCGCACAATTACAGACCGTACTTTTATTCGTTCGAGGGGGACAGCGACCCCACGTCCGCATCGTTCTGCGACGAATTTCGGGAATTTCTCGACGCAAACCGTTGGATCAGCGCAATAATCACCGCAGATTATTCGAGCGGACTACACCTCTCGAAAATGCTCGACCTGCTCGGCGAGCCGTATAAGAGTCGGTTCGAGGTGGTGTACCTCGATTTCTACCCGGCGCATTTCGAGACGATAATTTCCGACGAGCACCCGACGTACATTATGCAGGATAGCTACGAGATCGGGCGTGAGGCGCTGCGCCTGATGCGGAGCGCACTCGAGGGCAACGATACCTCGAACGCAAAGCTCATCGTCCCGGCAACCCTCGTCCCCTCAAACCGCAAAAAACACCCCACATTATAAAAATCGCAGGCACGCCAAGCGTGCCTGCTTCTTTTATTCGGTTATTGTGATCGTTATAGTTTGTTGAGCTTCAACGCCACCGTCGGAATAATAGATAGTGATCTCGAGATCACACGGCTCGTCAACCCACTTGACGCCATAGATATACTTATTCAACAGTTGAACATTTTCTACGTGCCCATCGCTGTACGTGCATTCTATGTGCGCATTATCCGGGCTGTTGCCAAACTTGTATTCATTCCAATCGTCAATTTGAAATACGGTTTGAAGATCCTTGACCTCAATTGAGGTAAGTATCGGTGTAGCGGTCGGCCACTCCTTGATCACGACGCTGATAACGGTACTGAC
This sequence comes from uncultured Lachnospiraceae bacterium, assembly GCA_964581025.1. Classification (GTDB taxonomy): domain Bacteria; phylum Bacillota; class Clostridia; order Oscillospirales; family CAG-272; genus RGIG4608. Next base: position 1,674 of record CAZONA010000012.1, on the reverse strand, counting down.
GCCTCGATAGCTGACCTTTACCGTCTGCTCCTCGCAGGGTGCGGAGCTGTCAAAGCCCTCAAACGTGAGGACGGACGGATCGGATATATGCGTCGTAGTTCCATCCTCGAAATCAACCTGAACATCTATTCCCGACGGATCAAATTCCTCACCGATGTAATATATCATCTTGTTCGGATACCCGGAAATAAATATAGTTCTTTTGTTCAATCCCAAATCGTCGTTGATCTTATTAATCGCAAGAACAATTCCGACGGCGATCAACGCCGCCACCGCAAGAGCGACGGCGATGATCACGATCATCTTTTTTCTTTTACTTGTTCTACTCTTCAGCTTCATATTTCTTAATTAGCAGGAGCAGTATAAGTAAACATCCAAGTGGATGTATTAGCTGTGCACTGATCGGGCATATATTTCTTAGCCTCGTTTCTATATGCTTCGAGCAGATCTTTGTTATTGTTCAACTGTGTATCTACATATACCGTATTACCACTCCCATCCTTAACAACATTCCCACTATCATCTGTTTTTTCCACAGGAACAGTGAATTTATTAAGAGTCGAAACTGCAGTCAAACCTTTACCAACTACGTTAATAGATTCAGCCTTATAGTTACCAGGAAATCCTTGACTCAGGGATGTATTGCTACTTCCGCAGTATATCTGGAGTTTATCACTGCTTACCTCTCCGCTTCCGTTGTTGAGTTTCAAGTATATAATTCCGGAATTCATATAGGATCTGTAAACATCCTCGTCGCTGTATATGTGTCCCACCCCATCGTGATCGACTGTTTCACCTGTCTTATATCGGAACGTAAATTTGGCAATTTGATCAGAATATTTTCCTCCGCCATGCGTTATTTTAGTACTTCCGCACTTTCCAGGGAACAAATCACTCCAGTTTGCAATAATATCAAGAATACCGCTTCCCGTAAGGCTCATCATTTTATCGGTCTCATTATCGCCCACGAAATTATACTGCTTAAAGTTACCAATCAGTTCAATGCGAACATCATTGCTCGTAGAGTTAGCAACAACTATACCGCCTCCGATTTGTCCAAGCTGGCTATCGCTTGTCATTCCTACATTGCCTTGGTTAACGGTCGTAACGTTTTCAAGTGAAACGGTGTAATCGCCATTTTGAATATCGAGGTTTGCATACGCACCGCCGAAGAGAACCGTGTCCTTAACGGTAACGCCGCTTCTCGTTCTAAGAGGCGAACGTCCGCCCGCAATATACGCATTGGAAACTGTCGGTGTTCCGCTAAGTGTCGATATCATTGCAGCAGTCTTTGTCTCTGTATCGGAATCTCCTTTAATTGAGCTACTCCAAGGATCATTAACACTCTTTCCATAGTCCTGACCGACGATCTTTATATCCTGTACGGTTGAATTGCCACGCAAGCCTATAACATAAGCCGTGTTGTCCCTTGCAGCACTGCAATTAAGCGTGTACATATTACCGTAGATATTATATCCTGCTCCAAGATCAATATAACCGCCGGAAGGCATATTATAATTGCCAAGCAATACGATGCTGTAATTGGTCAAAACGTGGTGATCAGCACCCTGCGCTACAGATGTTCCGCCATCTTTCGTTATAAGCCTTCCGTCATCGTTCGGCTTCAAGTTCTTCGCATCGACGACCTTAAACGTAACGTCGGGCGAAATTCTT
>CAZONA010000011.1:0-21901 GCA_964581025.1 uncultured Lachnospiraceae bacterium | reverse complement strand
CTCGCAAGTTCTGCACGAACGGCTGTATCGGATGCGGAAAGTGCACACGCACCTGTCCTAACGGTGCTATCACTCTTGTGAACAATCTTGCAACGATCGACTACGAAAAATGCACGAACTGCGGTGCTTGCCGAGAGGCTTGCCCCGTTCACTGCATAGTCGAAAAGGACATTTCGGGTATTCACAGGATACCGAAAAATTGAATAAAAAAGAAGCACCGCCGTCGGTGGTGCTTCTTTTTTGCAAGTGTGTCTATAAGCCGGGTTCTGTCTTAAACGGTCATCTATCTTCGCTTGCCGTCGCCGACAAGCTTCGGAGCTTTAGCTCCGTGCCACCCTGCGAATATACGTCGGGCAGACATTCGCACTCGGTGTTGCTTCGAGTAGGGTTTACAGCGGATCTATGTTACCATAGAAACGGGTGAGCTCTTACCTCGCCTTTCCATCCTTACCCACAAGTGGGCGGTTTATTTCTGTTGCACTTTCCCGGCAGTCGCCTGCGGCTGACGTTATCAGCTACTCTGCCCTATGAAGCCCGGACTTTCCTCACGATAACACCTTTCGGCAACATATCGCGCGACCGTTCGGCACACTTACCCGACTATTATAATACATTTGCGGAAAAATGTCAAGTGCGTTTTCACTCGAATTTTTTTATCTGCGGAACACGGGCGATAAGGCATGCGCAGATTGCGGTAATTACGATTTCGGGAATCATATAGAGTCCGTTATAGATGACCGAATAAACTGCCGAGAGTCCGAAGCCCGAGAAGGTATCGACGATTCTTTGTCCCCACGCAGGAAAGCCGTCCTGCGTAAAGAACCACTCCGCCCAAGTGCCGAAGAAAATTGCGCCCGAGACTATATGTGCGAGGTAGCGGAGGGAGAGTCCTATCACGCTACCGAGGCAGAGGGCTTTACTCTTTGAGTACTTATTGCGCAAAATTCCGCCGAAGCCGAGCACCGTATAGGCGACGACGTAGTCGATAAGGCAGACGAGCAATGCACGCCACCAGAGCATTTGGCTATCTCCCGGGAGGAAGAATGCGCTCACCGTTTTGAAGCTGAGAAGCAGCTGGAGCACCGAATAGGCAAAGGCGGTGAGCAAGCCCCATCTCGTGCCGTACATATATGCGACGACGATTATCGGGAGCATACTTGCAACGGTAAATCCGCCGCCGAAGGGCAGATTCAGGAATGGGATCATTTCGCAGACGAGCGAAATGACGACGGAAAAGGCGATCATTACGGCACTGACGCATATCATCTGTGCTCTTTTTTTGTTTTCGTTCATTTGAAAACCTCCGAAAAAAATTCAACCACACGTAAAGCCGTGCGGTTGAATCATTTCTGAAAATTCGTACTACCTACGCCGGCATTATCCGTATCAGGTTAAAGGGTTCGCAGCTTACGCCGCATCTCAGCAAAAAGCACCCCTGACTTTATTTGTGATCGTACAGGTATTTTAACACATAGTTATCGGGTTGTCAATAGGATTCGGAAATTTTTAAGTTATTTATTCCCTGCCGCTATTTCAAGATATTTGAGAAGTGTGGAATTGAGTGCCTTCAAAAAATCACTTCCCTGCGCAGGACGCAGGCTTATATAGGGCTTTGACGAGAGGATGATCCTCATTTTGCCCGAAAAGCTGTCCTCGACCTCGCTCCAAATATCTATATCAATATGCTCGGGCACGATGCGAAGCTCGTTTCCCTCCTGCGTTATCGAGGTGATGGCGCACTTCAGCGCATTCGCACGTATGAGGGCGATCATAAGGAGATTTTCCACCGGCTTCGGCATATCGCCGTATCTGTCGGTCATCTCGTCGGAGATATCAAGTCTGTCGTATTCGTTCTCGATAAGTGCGATCCTCTTATAAAGTCCCATTCTCTGCGAGGCGAAGGGGACGTATTTCTCGGGGATAAAGGCGTTATATTTAAGGCTTACCGTGCATTCACGCTTCGGCTCGGGCGTCTCGCCCCTTTCCTCTAAGACTGCCTCGTTGAGAAGCTTGATATAAAGCTCGTATCCGACCGCATCGAGATGCCCGTGCTGTTCCGCACCGAGCATATTTCCCGCTCCTCGAAGCTCGAGGTCCCGCATTGCTATCTTAAAGCCTGCACCGAATTCCGCATATTCCCTTATTGCTTCAAGTCGCTTTTGCGAAATCTCGGTGAGCGCCATATCCCTCGGATACGTGAAATACGCATACGCTCGGCGTGCGGAGCGACCGACTCTGCCTCTTATCTGATGGAGCTGTGAAAGTCCGAGTCTGTGTGCGTTATCGACGATGAGCGTATTTGCGTTGGGGATATCTATTCCCGTTTCGATTATGGTGGTACTGACGAGGATGTCTATATTTCCCTCGAGCATCTCTTCCCAGATATCCTCGAGCTCCTCACGCTCCATTTTTCCGTGTGCGACGGTTATTCTCGCATCGGGGAAAGCCGAGGTGAGCCTTGCGGCGACGGCGTAAATGCTTTCGACGAAATTATGCATATAGAACACCTGTCCGCCACGGCGAAGCTCTCGTCTTATCGCCTCGTTGATTATAAGCTCGTCGTGCTCGAGAACATAGGTCTGTATCGGAATTCTGTCCACGGGGGCTTCGTCAAGCACGGAGATGTCCCGAAGTCCGCCCATTGCCATATTGAGCGTTCGGGGTATCGGCGTTGCGGAGAGGCTTAGGACGTCGATATTGCCCGAGAGCTTTTTGAGCTTTTCCTTCTGTGCAACTCCGAATCTCTGCTCCTCGTCGACGATGAGAAGTCCGAGATCCTTAAATTCGATATCGTTTGAGATTATTCTGTGCGTTCCTATGAGTATGTCTATCTCGCCTCGCTTGAGCTTACGCTTGGTGAGTGCCTGCTGCTTCGCAGTGCGGAAGCGTGAGAGCATATCGACGTTCACGCCGAAGGCACGGAAGCGGCTCAGCGCCGTTTGATAATGCTGAAGTGCGAGTATCGTCGTGGGCACGAGTATTGCGACCTGCTTACCGCCGAGCACCGCCTTATATGCGGCACGGAAGGCGACCTCGGTCTTACCGAAGCCCACGTCTCCGCAAAGAAGTCTGTCCATCGGGGTGGGCGATATCATATCGGTCTTTATTTCGCTTATCGCCTCAAGCTGTGCCTCGGTCTCGTCGTATTCAAACGCCGCCTCGAAGTCGCTCTGAAGCTCGTCATCTCGTGGGAAGGATATGCCTTCGGTTCGCATTCTTCTTGCGTAGAGCTGTATGAGCTCCTTTGCCATATCCTTGACTGCGGATTTTGCCTTTGCCTTGGCACGCCCCCACTCTGCGCCGCCGAAGCGTGAGAGCTTTATCATACCGTCGTCCGAATGTGCGCCGATATATTTTGAGACTGCGTCGAGCTTTTCGACGGGCAGGAAAAGCTTATCGCTTCCTGCGTACTGTATCGTGATATAATCGTGTCCGACGCCGTCGGTTACAAGGTTTTCGATTCCGACGTAGCGTCCTATTCCGTATGCCTCGTGGACGACGAGATCGCCTACCTCGAGGTCGTTATAAGAGAATATAGCCTGCGTATTGCTCTTTTTCTTTTTCTTACGCATCGAGGCAGAGACGGAATTGATTCCACGCCCTCTGCCACCCTCACAGCACGAGAGCACCGCACGGCGTGCTCCCGAAATTTCGTATCCGACAAGGCGGATATCGGAGCAGAGCACGACCTCGGAGGCGTTTACGCCGCCGTCGATCTCATTTTCGAGATGGGCGGATATTCCCTTTTCACGCAGCGTTCCGCAGAGGTTCTTTGCGAAGGTATCGTTTTCGCAGAGCACCCAGACGCCGAATTTTGATTTTATATACTGCTCGATATCCTCAAGGAGCAGGTCGGTCCTATCCTCGTAGGAGACGGTCTGCTTAGTTCTGAAGTGGAAGATACCGGCGGTTTTTTTATTCGAAAGTCCCTGCGTTATCGAATCCATGTGGAGCGTAACGTTTCTGTCGCAGAACAGCTCGTACTGCACGGGGGGCTTGGAATAATCGGTATATTTCGGTGCGACCGTTCCGCTCTCGAGCAGGTCCTCGACGATCTGATGCTCACGGCGGACGAAGCCCTCCATACGCTGTGCGACGGCGTTCGTTCCCTTCACGACGACGCACGTCCGCTCCGTGAAATAATCAAGGAGCGAGGCACGCTCGGGATAGACGAGGGTGATATATTTATCCGTAAAGCGCAGAGAGCCGACGCCCTCTCCGAAGCCGTCCATTGCGGCAAGCTCTCCCCGAAGCTCCTGCTGTGCCTCGGCTGTTTTTGCACCTGCGAGGTGGGTGGCGACGGCTTCCCTGAGCTTTTCCCTTGTCGCAGTGTCAAGAAGTATCTCTCTTGCCGGGGTAAGCTCAATGCATTCGACGTTCTCCTGCATTCTTTGGGTATCTATTGAAAAGAGTCCCATTCTGTCGATCTCGTCGCCGAAAAATTCTATTCTGAGCGGCAGATCCGAGCGCACACGCTCGCCGTCGGCGTTTATATAAAAGCCTCCGGGGGCGAAAACGTCGACTATTCCTCCACGGCAGGCGAACTGTCCCTCGCCGTCTATCATATCGACGCGCGTATATCCGCAGAGTGCGAGCCTTTTGCACAGCTCGGTTGGGCTGCTTGTGGTTCTCGTATCGAGCTTGATGAGAGAATCGTTCAATTTTTTCGGGGGAATTGTATAGGAAAGTGCGGCGTCGGGCGTTGTCAGGACGACGTCGGTCTCCCCTCGCATTATTCCGAAAAGCACCTTAAGCCTCTCATGCTCGTACTCATGGGAGGCTGAAATATTATAGAGATTAAGATCTCTGTTAAGGTAGAAGGCGGTGCGTATTCCGCAGTCCGAGAGCACCCTTGAAAGCTTCAGGCACTCCTTTTCCTCGGGGCAGACGACGACGAGGGGGGTATTGTTTCTTTGATTTTCGGTATCCTTTACGATACTCACGAGTGCGGCGTCCGCCGCACCCTCGCAAAGTCCGCTGACCGCTATCGGGTAGGGGTTACGGGAGGCAAATTCCCTCCTTACCGTATCGAGGAGCTGTGAATATTCGTCCTCGAGCCTTATTACGTCCGTTATCGGATTTAGCTCTCTCATACGCTCTCCGTATCCGCACGTCTTTTATTGCAGATCTGCATTGCGCCGTCGACGTCCCCCGAGAGTATATGCTCAAGTCCCTCGCAGGCGGTCGGGAACGTTCTCTCGAGCGTTTTAAGGTCGCCCTCGGAAAGCTCGGAGAGCACCCAATCGGCGAGATCGTAATCGGGGTGGGGCTTTTCGCCGACGCCGATGCGTATTCTCGGGAAATTCTGCGAGCCTATCTCGGCGATGATGCTCTTGATCCCGTTATGCCCCCCTGCGCTTCCGTCTCGGCGGACACGAAGTCTGCCGACGGGTAGGGTTATATCGTCGTAGATGACGACGAGGTGCTCGGGCGGTATTTTATAATAATCAAGCACCGAACGGACGCACTCGCCCGAGAGGTTCATAAACGTCTGCGGCTTAACGAGCAGGACTCTCTTTCCTGCGATCGTTGCCTCGCCCGAAAGTCCCTTATGTGCGGAGCGTGTTACGCTTGCGCCGTATTTTCCGGAGACGTAATCGAGGGCGAGGAAGCCCATATTATGTCTCGTATGACGGTACTGTGCGCCGGGATTGCCGAGCCCGACCACAATGTATGTGATAGGCTCGTGCGACGTGCTCCCGTCGGATATTTTTTTGAAAAGCTCAAATATATCAGTCATTTTTTACTCCTTAGAAGAAGGAAATCTGGTCTGTATCGGAGAGCCCGTCGAGGACTCCGTTTTTGCGCAGGATATCTATCACCGAGCCGGAGAGCTTCGCTCTTATCTGAAGATCCTCGACGGAGAAAAATTCTTCGTCGGCTCGGGCGTCGATTATATTCTGTGCGGCGTTCTCGCCGAGTCCCGAGAGGGACGAGAACGGAAGCCTTATTGCTCCGTTTTCGGGCAGAAACGCCTTATGATCCGATTTTTTAAGGTTTATCGGCAGGAATTTTATTCCCCTTGCATAAGCCTCGCGCACGAGCTGAAGTCCTGCGACGGACGCCTGCTCCTTTTGCGATGCGTCCCGTCCGAGCTCCTCTATTCTCTTTATCTCGGTGGAAACGCCCCTCTGTCCTCGCATCACGATCTCCGCATCAAGTCCGACGCTTGCGACGGTGAACATTGCCGCATAAAATGCGACGGGCATGTGCACCTTATACCAGCCGACTCGGATTGCGGACATAACGTATGCTGCGGCGTGTGCTTTCGGGAACATATATTTTATTTTTTTGCAAGAGCCTATGTACCAATCGGGGACGCCTGCCTCTATCATTGCGCTCTCCCATTCGGGCTTTAAGCCTCTGCCCTTACGGACGCTCTCCATTATCTGAAACGAGAGTGCGCTGTCGACGCCGTAGGCGATGAGGTCGTTCATGATATTATCACGGCAGCCTATAACGTGGGAAATATCGCATTTGCCCTCGTTGATGAGGTCCTGCGCATTTCCCGTCCAAACGTCCGTACCGTGCGAAAGTCCCGAGATCTGGAGCAGGTCGGCAAAGGATTTCGGCTTTGCCTCCTCGACCATCTTCATAACGAAGCGTGTTCCGAACTCGGGAAGTCCGTAAGTGCCTATTTTCGCTCCGCCGATATCGTCGGGGGATATGCCGAGAGGCTCGGTGGAGAGGAAAAGCTCATAGACCGCCTTATCGTTCATCGGAACATCCATAACACTCGTATCGGAAAAGCGTTCGATCCACTTATATTTCGTCGGAATATCGTGTCCGAGCTCGTCAAGCTTAAGAAGCGTATCGTGCAGGTACTCGAAGGTGAAATGGGTCGTGATTATATTCGAGGATGCGTCCTCCGCCGGATGCTGTACGGGGCAGAAGTCGTAGATCTCCATTTCCTTGGGAACGACGACGATTCCGCCGGGGTGCTGACCGGTGGTGCGCTTGACGCCGACGCATTTGGCGACAAGCCTGTTCATTTCGGAGCGTGGGAGGCTTATTCCCCTCTCCTCGAGATATTTAAGGACGAATCCGTAGGCGGTCTTATCTGCGACGCCGCCGATCGTTCCGGCACGGAAAACGTTCTCCGCACCGAAAAGCTCCTCGGTATATTTATGCACCTTGCCCTGCACCTCGCCCGAGAAGTTAAGGTCGATATCGGGGGATTTTTCACCGTAGAAGCCGAGGAAGGTCTCAAAGGGTATATCGTGTCCGTCGGCACGGTATTTCGTTCCGCAGACGGGGCAATTTTTATCTGGCAGGTCAAAGCCCGAGCCGACCTCGCCGTTTACGAAAAATTCGCTGTGCTTACAATTTGGGCAATAGTAGTGGGGCTTTAGGGGGTTGACCTCGGAAATTCCGGCGCAGGATGCGACGAACGACGAGCCGACGGAGCCTCTCGAGCCGACGAGGTAGCCGTTATCCTCGCTGTATTTTACGAGCTTTTGTGCGATGATATAGAGCACGGCGAAGCCGTTCTTGATTATCGAGCTGAGCTCCTTATCAAGTCTGTTTTTGACTATATCGGGCAGGGGCGAGCCGTATTTACTCTCCGCATTTCCGTAGCAGATACGCTGAAGATCCTCCTCCGCACCCTCGATCTTGGGCGTGAACGTTCCCTTCGGGAAGGGGCGGATGCCGTCCTCTATCATATCTGCGATGAGGTTGGTATTTTTGACGACAACCTCATACGCCTTCTCCTTTCCGAGATACGAAAACTCCTCGAGCATTTCCTCGGTGGTTCGAAGGTAAAGGGGGCAATCCCTATCGGCGTCCTTAAAGCGCATTCCGGCAAGGAGCACCTTTCTGCCGATCTCGTCGTCGGGGTTAAGGTAATGTGCGTCGCAGGTTGCGACGACGGGCTTTTTATATTTTTCTCCGAGCTCGACTATTTGTCTGTTGAGCTCTCGCAGGTCCTCGTCGTCGGCGACCGTGCCGTCGGCGATCAAAAATCTGTTATTTGAGATGGGCTGTATCTCAAGATAGTCGTAAAAGCTTACGATATCTCTTATATCGTCCTCGGATTTTTTCTCAAGTATTGCACGGAACAGCTCGCCTGCCTCGCAGGCAGAGCCGAGTATGAGTCCGTCCCTATGCTTCTCAAGCTCGGATCTCGGGATACGGGGCACTCTTTTATAATAATTCAGGTAGGAATACGACACGAGCTTATAGAGATTTTTAAGTCCCGTGGGGTTCTTTACGAGTATTATCTGGTGGTAAGGCTTGATCGTCAGGGGATCGGAATTTTCGCTCATATCCCTTTGCAGATCGGCAAAGGTCTTGATGTCGAAGCGTTCCATCTTCTCGACCATTGCGAAGAAGATATTTGCAAGCATCTCCGCATCGTCGCAGGCTCTGTGGTGATTGAACGAGCCGAGGTCGTAGTATTTTGCGACTGCGTCGAGCTTATGGCTCTTAAGATCGGAATTCAAAAAGCGTGAGAGTGCGACGGTGTCGAGGTAGGGATTTGAAAATTCGTATCCGCACTCGCGCGAGGCTTTTCTTATAAAGGAGATATCGAAGTTCGCATTATGTGCGATGAGCAGTCTCTTCCCTGCAAAATCGAGAAATCTGCGGAGCACCGCATCAATCTTATCCGCACCCTTGACCATTGAGTCGTCGATGCCCGTGAGCTCGACGATATTCTCGGGAATGGGGCATTCGGGATCGACAAATTCGTTAAAGCGTTCGAGCACCTCGCCGCCCTTTATCTTGACCGCACCTATTTCGATTATTTGAGAGGTGAGGACGGAAAGTCCCGTAGTCTCTATATCGAACACGACGAACTCGTCCGCAAAGCTGCCGCTGTACTCTCCCGTAACTGCGCTGACCTTATCGTTAACGTAGTACGCTTCCATACCGTAGATGACCTTCATTCCGAGCTTTTCGGCGGCAAGCATTGCCATCTGATAGCCCTGAACGTTTCCGTGGTCGGTAATTGCGACGGCACGGTGTCCCCACGAATGTGCGACCTTGACCGCCTCATCGGGCGGAAGCAGGGCGTCCATCGTGGACATCTGCGTATGCAAATGCAGCTCCACTCTCTTCTCGGAGGCGTTATCCGATCTCTTTATCTCTTTGATTTTTGCCACGTGGTTAAAGGTAAAGACGAGATCTCGGTCGTACGTGCCGTCCCTTTTCTTTTCGTGTCTTGCGTAGCCGTAAAAGGCGTAGGACGAGCCGTTCCTGATGGCATTTGCCATCTCCGCACTTTCCTTTTCGCTCTTATAGGCACGCATTTCTATCGAGGTATTGCCGTCGTAGACGTAGAAGGTGGTGGAGACGTTATTTCCCCTGCGTGCAGGCTCTTGCGTAAAATCAAAAACCTCGCCGATGACGGTAAGGCGTGCGCCCTCCTTGATCTCGGCTATGGGCGTTGGGACGACGTCAAACTCCTCGCCGAGCACGAGCTCGGGTGCGGAAATATCGAATTTCTTTGCGCCGAGGGTATATATTCCGTCGACTGCAAGGTCCGAATGGACACATTTCGTCAGGCTTGCGACTCTCGGAAGCTCCGTTGCTTGCTCCGCACCCGTATTTTGTGCGTTTTCCGAGCCTTTGGGCATACTGTCGTACCTTTTTGCCTGCTCCGCAAGCTCACGGTCGAGCTTAGTCATCTCGCCCCTTTTCTTCTCGTTTGCGTAGGATGCGAGCTTTTCGTCGTTAACTATATTTACGGTATATTTTATGCCGAACTCGGAGAGGATTATATTTTCTATAACTCTCGGGGTGCTTGCGTCGTTGAGAAGTCCCACTCCGCCGACGGCGAAGGGTATCGTTACGGTGATCTCGTTTCCGTTTATCTCCCAATCGCTGCCCGAGAAAAATCCCCGTGCGACGACGCCGACTCGCTCCGCCTCGGCAAGTATCTGCTGAAAATACTGCGTGGAAAACAGCTCGGGCGGATATTTCGGCAATATCTTCACAAGGCTGATATTATACGCCGCACGCATTTCGTCCTCTATTCGATAGAGAACACTCTTATTTATTATTTCGTCGAAGCAGACCTCGGTCTGCAATATTTTTTTGACCTTATCCGCACGAACGGACGCCACCCTCGTTGCATGCGAAAGGGCGGTAAGGATATCCGTACCGCTCGGTGTATATCTTGTGAAAACCTCAAGGAAGCTCTTCTCTGCCATAGTCTATACCTTCATTTTCTTGATCCTGCTTATCAAAGCGTCGATTATTTCGTCCTCGGGGACTTTTTCTATTATCTCGCCGCCCGAGAACAGCAAGCCCTCGCCGACGCCGCCGGCGATGCCTATATCCGCCTCACGAGCCTCGCCCGGTCCGTTCACCGCACAGCCCATTACGGCGACCTTTATCGGCAGGTCGGAGAGTCCCTCTTTTGCGATCGCACTCTCAAGCCTTGCGACAAGTGAGATAAGATCTATCTTCGTTCTTCCGCACGTGGGACAGCTGACTATTTTAATGCCGCTCTGACCGTCGATCTCGACTGCCTTAAGTATTCTTTTCGCCGCCTCGACCTCGAGCACGGGATCTGCCGTAAGGGACACACGCAAGGTATCTCCTATACCGTCGCAGAGGAGCGAGCCGATGCCGACGGCACTTTTGAGCGTGCCAAGCTCCCTGCTTCCCGCCTCGGTAACGCCGAGGTGGATATTATAGGGGCATGCGCTCGCTATTAGTCTGTTTGCACGTATCATATCGGGGACGTTTGACGCCTTTATCGAGATCACGGTATCCTCAAAGCCGTACCTCTCGAGCAGAGAGATATGCTCAAGCGCACTCTCGCAGAGTGCTTCGGGTGTGGGAGAGCCGTATTTTTCAAGCACCTCCCGCCTGAGTGAGCCTGAATTTATTCCGACTCTTATCGGCACTCCTCTGCGAGCGCAAGCCTCGGCGACCGCTTTTACCTTATCGTCGCTTCCTATATTTCCGGGATTTATTCTTATTTTATCTACGCCGAGCTCGGCGCATTCGAGTGCTACCTTATAGTCGAAATGTATATCCGCAACGATCGGAACGCCGACGCCGTTTTCCTTAAGATAGGGCACGGTTCGTGCCGCCTCAAGACTTGGGACGGTTATTCTGACGATATCACAGCCGGCACTCTCGAGTGCTCTTACCTGTGCGAGAGTTGCCGCCTTATCGCAGGTATCGGTATTCGTCATCGACTGTATTGCTATCGGAGAATCGCCGCCGATATATACGTTTCCGACCTTTATTTTTTTCGTTTTTCTTCTTATACGGTTATAGTCCATTTTTCAAGCCTCAAAAAAGATTTATAATGTCCTTTACGGAGATGAGGAGCATAAATCCGAGCAGCAGCAGCATAGTTACGCCCGTTATCGTATCCTCGACCTCCTTTTTTATTACCTTTCTGCCTGCGATACCGTCTATGAGGTGGAAAACTATTCTGCCTCCGTCAAGTGCCGGGATGGGCAAAAGATTGAATATTCCGAGGTTCATACTGATGAGCACCACGAGGTTTACGAGCGAATAGAGGCTGACCTGTGCGACCTGTCCGACCGTATCTATGATGCCGATAGGTCCTGAGACTGCGTCCATTCCGAATCTGCCCGTTATCATTCCGGCAAGTGAGTCAAAGACCATTTTGACGGTATTGAGCGAGCGGTAGAACGCTTGATAAAGGTAGTCGAGCACCGTTACGTCGTCGAGAGCCTTAAGTGCGTAGAGTCTGAAATCGAGCACGCCGAGCATCACGCCCTGCTCCTCCTCGGTATTGAACACGACGTCCTCGAGGACGAGGGTTTCGCCGTCCCTTACTACTGTAATATCTATTGCACGGTAGCCCTGCATGGTTATTTCGTAGACGACCTCCTCTGCGGTATGGACTCGGACGTTACCTACCTTGACTATTTCGTCGTTTACGCAGAGCTTGGAATTGCTTATGGCGTCCTCGGTAAACTGACCGACGGTGGTCGAGCCGAGCGTGGGCGTGCAGATGACGAGCACGAACATAAGGATTATTGCGAAAATTATATTGACGGCAGGTCCTGCCGCAGTTATGACTATCTTCTTCCACGGGCTGAGGTTATCGTAGGCGGCAGGATTGCCGCTCGTGCCTTCCTCGCCCTCCATGCTAACAAATCCGCCTATCGGGAAGGCACGGAGCGAATATTTCGTACCCGTTTTACCCTCCCAAGAGTGAATTTTCGGTCCCATGCCTATTGAAAATTCGAGAACGGGGACGCGGAAAAGTCTTGCAAAGAAAAAATGTCCGAATTCGTGTATAAACGTCAAAAAGCCTATCACCAAAAAGGTGATGAGAGCGTACAGAATAAAGCTCAATGTATTTCTCCTTAATTAATTTTCAAATATGCGGAGCAAAGCTCTCTCGCTCTGCGATCCGTTTCCATTATACCCTCGAGGGTATGGACGTTCCCTGCCTCCGTCATTTTACGGACGGTGTGATCGACGCTTTCGGCAATTTGACCGAAGCTGATTTTACGTGCGAGGTATGCGCCGACGGCGATCTCGTTTGCCGCATTGAGAGCGGCGCAGGTTGCGCCCCCTTTTCCGAGTGCGTAAAGTGCGAGGTCGAGCAGGGGGAAGGCTTCCCTATCGGGCTCTGCGAAGGTGAGGCGTCCGATTTTTGCAAGGTCGAGGGGCTCTATAACTCCCACAGAGCGTGCGCCCATATCGAGTGCGTACTGGACGCAATGTCGCATATCGGGCACGGAGAGCTGGGCGATAATACTGTTATCAATGTATTCGACCATTGAATGAATTATACTCTCCCTATGCACGAGGACTCCGATCTTATCGGGTGTGAGCGAGAAAAGGTGTGCCGCCTCGATGACCTCGAAGCCTTTATTCATAAGGGTTGCGCTGTCTATCGTTATTTTTGCGCCCATTTTCCACGTGGGGTGGGCAAGCGCTCTCTCGAGGGGCATATTTTGCAGCTCATCCCTGCTTTTCCCGAAAAACGGTCCGCCTGAGGCGGTGAGAATGACACGCTTGACCTCCTCACTCTTACCTGCACGAAGGCATTGATGCACGGCGCAATGCTCGCTGTCGACGGGGAATATTTCAATTCCCTTTTCTCTTGCGAGCGACATAACTATCTCGCCGGCGACGACGAGGCTTTCCTTATTTGCAAGGGCAAGTCTTGCTCCGCTCTCGAGTGTGGCGAGCGTCGGGCGCAGTCCTGCGTAGCCTATTATCGCATTTACGGCGAGCGTTGCTCCGCTCCGGGCTATCATCTCGCATATACCGTCAACGCCCGAGAGCACCTTGATATTCGTATCGGCGAGGGAAATTTTAAGCTCGTTTGCGGCTTGCTCGTCGCACATGGCGGCGTAGCTTACGCAGTGCCTTCTCGCCTGCTCTGCGACACGCTTCCAATTTTTATCGGCGCATATAGCGACCACCGCCGTATCGGTTTTTTCGGCGACGTCGAGTGCTTGCTCGCCTATTGAGCCGGTAGAGCCGAGGACGAGCATTTTTTCTTTTATTTTATTCATTATGCGAGGAAAAGTGCAAGCACGGTTGCAACTGCAAGTATCGAATCGAATCTGTCAAGCACTCCGCCGTGTCCGGGGAAGAGCTTTCCGTAATCCTTTATGCCGTAGGTTCTCTTAATTACCGACATGGAGAGGTCGCCGATCTGCGAAACGACCGATGCGACGAGTCCCACGCCTGCCACGAGGAGCAGGTCTATATGGGTATCGGTAAAATGATTGACGAACGCACCGTAGCCGACGAAGAGGGCGACGCAGAACGCCATTCCGCCGATGCTTCCCTCGATAGTCTTCTTGGGGCTGGTATTGGGCATGAGCTTATGCTTTCCGAGGAGTCTACCCGTGAAATATGCGAAAACATCCGTTACCCATGCGCCGATGAAGATGAAGTACCAATAGTATTCCCCTCCCTGTGCGTCTCGAACCGCAACGATCGACGAAAATGCGCCGATGATATAGAGGCAGACGAGGGTGCTTGCAAGGCAGACGTTCATATCCCTCTCGGGGTGCTTTTCATACCGTATCACCCAGACGGCGAGGAGGTAGAGTGCGTAGAGCAGGAGCACGTGGAGTATCTTTGCGGAGCTTGAAAAGAGCGTATCGGAAAAATATCTGACCGCAAAGGGCATTGCAAGTGCCGCAAGGTAGAGCGGCAGGGAGATTGCGAGATCCTTTCTCGTTCCCATACAGCCGAGCAGCTCATAGACTGCGACCGTGCCGAGAAACGCCATTGCTATGGGAAAGACCGCAGTTCCCGAAAATATACAGATCGGTATACCGATTATTGCGATAAAGATCGCCGTGATGATTCTTTGTTTCATATTTACTCCTTTATGCTTTAAGCACTTCCGAATTTTCTTTTTCTCGAATAAAAATCCTCTATGGCGAGGCGCAGATCCCTCTCCGTGAAATCGGGCCAGAGGGTATTTGTGAAATACAGCTCCGAATACGACGCCTGCCAGAGCAAGAAGTTCGAGAGCCGTTTTTCGCCGGCGGTTCTGATGATGAGGTCGGGATCGTGATCTCCGCCCGTATACAGAGCGTGGGAGAGGCTCTCCGCCGTTATCTCCTCACCGCTTTCGCAAAGAGCACGGCAGGCTCTGACTATCTCGTCCCTACCGCCGTAGTTTATTGCGACGTTCAGCGTTCGCTCGAAATCCTTCGTTTTCTCCTCGAGCTGCTCTATTCTTCTTCTGAGTCCTCTATCAAGTCCACCCTTATCGCCGAGCATACGAAAACGCACCCGTCGCTCGACAAGTCCGTCGCCGCACTTATCGAGGTAGTGGGAAAGCAAATTCATTATCGTTCCTATCTCCTTCGGGGGACGCTTCCAATTTTCCGTAGAAAAGGCGTAAAAGGTTACCGCCTCAAGTCCGATATCGAAGCAATAGTAGGCTATATCCTCAAAGACCTTGACGCCGACCTTATGCCCCTCGGGGCGATCCATTCCACGAGCTCTTGCCCATCTGCCGTTGCCGTCCATGATGAACGCTATATGTCTAAGCTCGGGATCTACCTTAAATTCAACTCCGTCCATAAGTTAACACCTCAAATTCCAAAAAGGCGGGAATTTCGCCCGCCTAAGTAGTCTGTTTTCAGATCTCCATTATCTCTTTTTCTTTTTTGGCAGAGGCGAGATCGACCTCCTTGACGTACTTATCCGTGAGATCCTGCACCTTTTTCTCGGCGTTCTTTACGTCGTCCTCGGTAAGTACTCCGTCCTTCTTATCCTTCTTTATGGTATCATTTGCGTCGCGTCTGATATTACGGATCGCAACCTTGGTATCCTCGCCCATTCTCTGAATCTGCTTCTTAAGCTCCTTACGTCTTTCCTCGGTAACCTGAGGGAACACGAGGCGGATCATCTTACCGTCATTCGAGGGGTTGATGCCGATATCGCTGACGAGGATCGCCTTTTCGATAGCCTTAAGCGTGCTTGCGTCGTAGGGGGTGATGGTGAGTGTTCTCGAATCCACCATTCTTATATCCGCCATGGTATTTACGGGTGTGGGTGAGCCGTAGTACTCAAAGCTGACTCTGTTAAGGACGCCGGCGTTTGCCTGTCCCGCTCTGATGCTTGCGAGATCGTACTCATAGGACGCAATGGTCTTCTTCATCTTCTCTTCATAATCCTTAATAACGAATGCCATAATAAATACCTCAATCCTTTTTCTTTATTTGTGTAATTCTGTTCCTATACGTTCGCCCATGATAACTCTGTAAATGTTTTCGGGATCCTTGAGCTCAAAGGCGTAGCATCTTATATCGTTTTCCATGCAAAATGCGCTTGCCGTGGAATCAAGTGCACGCAGATCCTTCTCGAGCACCTCGGAATACGTTATCTCATCGTATCTCACGGCTGTGGGATCTATATGCGGATCGGCGGAATATATTCCGTCTATGTTCTTAGCCATCAGTATGATCTCCGCTCCGAGCTCCGACGCTCTTACCGCCGCACCCGTATCGGTCGAGAAGAACGGCATTCCCGTTCCGCCTCCGATGATGACGATCTCTCCTTCCTCAAGGTGCTTTCTCGCATTTCTGATCCTATACGGATCGGCAAAGGCACAGACGTCCATCACCGTCATTGCTCTCGCCTGCAAGCCGGCTTCCTTAAAGGCTTCCTCGAGGGCTAATGCGTTTATCGCCGTTGCGAGCATTCCCATCTGGTCCGCTCTCGCTCTGTCCATTGCTCCGCTCTGTCTGCCTCGCCAGATATTTCCCGCTCCGACGACTATGGCGATCTGCACGCCCTGCTCAACGCATCTTCCCAGCACCCGTGCGATATCGGCGATATAATCGAAATTCAAAATACCGTCGCAATCTCTCGCAAGTGCTTCGCCCGAAAGCTTCAGCAGGACTCTTTTATACTTGGGGCTTCCCTTTTCCATCGGCTTATCCTCCACGGTGGTGATATTTTAACGTTCTCGCAGATCAAACTCTGCTATCTTATATAATACTATTTTTTTTGCCGTTTGTAAAGGCTTTTTTCGCAATTATTTGTAAATTTTCCGCTTATTTATGATATTTTCCGCCGTGTCCTATCGAAAGGCAGCGATAAAGTATCTCGAGCAGCCAGACTCGGAGCATCTGATGGGTGAGCGTCATTTTCGAAACGCTCATTCTCATATCGCACGCCGCCTTGACCTCCTCGGAGAGTCCCCACGAGCTTCCGATGACGATGGCAAGCTCTCCGTGGGTTTTCGAAATATCCTCAAGGTGTGCGGCGAAATCCTCGCTCGACATCTGCTTGCCCTCGACGCACATAGCGATCTTATACGCTCTCGGTGGGATTGACGAAAGTATTTTCTTCCCCTCTGCGACAAGTGCCTGCTCTATCTCCCTCGGCGAGGGATCGTCGGGGATGCGGCACTCCTTGAATTCCACTATCTCGAGCTTACAAAACGCACAGAGGCGTTTTTTATACTCGGCTATGGCGTCCTTATAATACTGCTCCTTGAGCGTTCCCGTGGCATATATTTTTATATTCAGCATATTCTCTCCTACACGAGTCTTACGCTCTCGTACTGAGAGGCGACCCTGATATTGACTCCGTCGTTTCCGACAGCCCCTCTCACCTCCGAGAGAGCAAGCGTGGGATCGTTATTTTCTTCACTCAGGTGGGCGAGAAGTATATTTTCCGTTCCCGTTTCGCAGAGTCTTGCGGCAAGTGCGGAGCATTCCGTATTCGATAAGTGTCCGTGCTTTGAGCGTATTCTGAGCTTGAGATCGTAGGGGTACGGTCCGTTCATCAGCATATTTTCATCGTGATTTGCTTCAAGCACGACGCTCCTACAGCCGAGAAGTCCTCTGCATATATCCT
Source organism: uncultured Lachnospiraceae bacterium (assembly GCA_964581025.1). GTDB lineage: Bacteria > Bacillota > Clostridia > Oscillospirales > CAG-272 > RGIG4608. Next base: position 4,615 of record CAZONA010000011.1, on the reverse strand, counting down.
CGGTAACGTATCCGATATCCGTGGCGTAGCCGACGCAGACGCTCTCATCGCCGTCCGATATTTCGATACGGTAGCCGACGGAGCACTCGCTGTCGTGGGGCGTTGGGAAGCTTTCGATCCTCATATTCCCTATCTCAACGGAAAATATCGGCGGATGGGACACGATGCAGTCGGTGCGGATATTTGGTTTACGGGAAAGCATTGCCCTTGCGCTCGCCTCGGCGACATGCACGGGGATGGGGTGCTTTTTGAGCAGATTTTCAAGTGCGCCGATATGGTCGGTATGCTCGTGCGTTATGAATATGGCGTCTATTCCGTCCGCATCCCTTTCTATCCCTGAAAGTGCGGAGCAGAGTGCTTTCGCACTCTTCCCCGCATCTATAAGTATTTTCGCATTATTCGACTCGATGAGCACGGAATTTCCCTTCGAGCCGGAATAAAGTGCCGTTACGGAATAGCTTATCATTCCGACACTCTTATTGCACCGTGGGGTCTTACGGCGAGCACGAGGCACGCTCCGTCGCCGAAGGTGGCATCCATATATTTTCTGTAATCCTCAACGTCCTCGCTCGCCACGTACGCCTGAACCGTTCCGGCAAAGCCGCCGCCGTGGACTCGGAATGCGCCACGCCTTCCATCTTTTTTCATAAATTCATCGGTAAGGCAGAGTGCGAGGCTGAGTCCCTGCTCGCCGGGATTTGCGTTCGTATAGACGTTCTGAAGGTAGCAGAACGACGATCTGCCCGATGCGAGAACGCCCGAAAAGTAATTTTCGAGGTCTCCTTCGTCAAGGGATTTTCCCATCTGCTCGACACGCTCGTTCTCGGAGAGGAAATGCATTGCACGGAGCAGTGCACGGTCGCCGAGCTTGGCTCTTATTTCCTTTGCGGAGGAAATAATCTCATCCTTCGTGCAATCACGGAGGCGGCTCTTGCCGAAATACTCGGCGACGCTCTTCATTTCCGCCGGAACTGCGGCGTAATCGCCCGTGAGGTCGGCGTGGTTTCCGCCCGTATCGACGATGCAAAGTCGATATCCTGCGCCCGTGAGGTCGAAATCTATCTTTTTTATTTCGGGCTCTTTGGGATCGGCGAAGTCGATGGCGACAATACCGCCGACGGCGCAAGCGACCTGATCCATAAGTCCGCAGGGCTTTCCGAAAAAGACGTTCTCTGCGTACTGTGCGAGTTTTGCGATCTCGACGTTATCGACCTTACCCTCGTTATATTCGTAATTGAGTATATTTCCTATCATATCCTCAAAGGCGGCACTCGACGAAAGCCCCGAGCCTCTGAGCACGTCCGAGGTGCAATATGCGTCAAAGCCGCCGACGGCGTAGCCATGCTCACAAAAGCCTCGGCACATTCCGGCAATGAGACTTGCGCTCGTTCCGAAAAGCTCCTTGCGGGGTTCTTTGTATTCGTTTATATCGACGCATATCTCGTCAAAGCCCTCGCTCTTAAGGCGGATCACTCCGTCCTCTCTCTGTGCGACTGCGGCGATGATATCAAGGCTTATCGAGGTTGCGATGACCTTACCGCCGTTATGGTCGGTATGATTTCCGGCAAGCTCGCTTCTTCCGGGCACGGAATAGAGTGCGACGTCGCCCTCGGGAGCGTAGAGTCGCTCAAGCTCCGAGAGTGCGGACAGATATCTCTTTTTCTGATGCTCCTGTGCCGATGCACCGTAAATATCGGAAAGTCTACCGTCAAGCTTACCGCTCTCAAGTGCTTTCCTTAGCTCATTCAGCTTCATTTATCATTATCTCCTTGAAGTTTCGTTATAATATTTCCTTTGTGCCAATATCCTCGGATATTTCTATTATGAAATGCGTGCGCTCCGCCTGCGCTCCCCGTATTTCGACGGTATAATCAAGCTCGATTCTGCCGTCGGTGAGCAGGGTATTTTTCACGGAGCGTGTGAAAACGCATATTTCAAATGGCATATACTCCGTCTGATAGGTACAGATGTGTCTTTTTCTCTCCTCGAAAACGAGAACGGTATTGACAGTTCCGTTACGCATCATTACGACGAGATTCGGATCGTTCCGCTCAAAGCGCACCTGCGTTTGCGAGCCCTCCATGCCCGTGAGCTCTGTTTCCTCGTAGGCGATTATCACTCGTTCGTCGCTGACGTACAGCTCGCCCTCGGAGTACATTTCAACAGGTCCGCTCTCGCTCTCCCCCTCGCACTCGTCGTCAAGCGGCTCGTCGTCCCCGTAAAGCAGGCTGTCGAAAAACTGCTCCTCGGAGGCTTCTCTGTACGAGGTGAGTCTTATATTAATATTCTTCTTTATCATTATTCGAATTTATCAGAAAAGCTCGATGAGCTCCTTGGGGCTCTTTGTGAAATTGCGTATTCCGTCCTCGGTGATCGCCGCCATATCCTCGATCCTACAGCCGTACTTCTCGGGAATATAAATACCGGGCTCGAACGTAACGACGTTACCGGGCACGAGCATTTCGGTTTCGGCAACTCCGGGAGCGAGACGGGGGCTTTCGTGGATATACATACCGACGCCGTGTCCGAGAGAATGTCCGAATCTGCCGGTATAGCCTGCGCCGTTTATGATATCTCTTGCTATCTCATCAAGACGGTGGCAGCCCTTTTCGCCGTCGGACGCCGCTTCAAGTGCTCTCGTCTGAGCCTCAAGGACGGTATAATACACCTTCTTGATCTCGTCGTCCGCCTTACCGAGCACGACGGTTCTGGTCATATCGGAGCAATAGCCCTCATAGACACAGCCGAAGTCCATAGTAAGAAATCCACGCTCGAGCTTGACGTTTCTCGGCACGCCGTGGGGCATTGAGGACGCCTTGCCCGACACTGCGATGGTATCGAAGGACGTTCTCTCCGCACCGTTTTTACGCATAAAGAATTCTATCTCAAGTGCGACGTCTATCTCGGTCATCTCGGGGCGTATAAATTCGACGATGTGCTTGAACGCTTCGTCGGTGATCCTCTGCGCCTGTGCCATTCGCTCAAGCTCCTCGGGCGTTTTTACCATTCTCATTGCGGTGAGTATCTCGGACGCTCCGCCGACGTAGTGCACCTCTCCCTGCGCCGCTCTTTCAAAAAACGAGAGCATCTCAAGGCTTACCTCGCTCTCCTCGACGAGCATTGTATCCACTCCGTTCTCTGCGGCAAGGCTTGCGACCGTTTTTACAAGGGACGTGCCCGGGGCGAGTATTTCGAAATCCTCCTTATTCACCGCTCTGTTTGCCGCCTCGGTATAGCGGAAATCGGTCAAAAGGTACGCCTTATCGCAGAACACGGCGATATAACCGTCGTCGTAGGCAAAGCCCGATGCGTATCTTTGGTTTATTCCGGAGCTGAGCAATATTCCGCCCACTCCTCTTTCCTGCATTATTTTTTGCAATCTTTTTAAGTTAGTCATTTATTTTCTCTCCTTTCGAATTTTTAGCGTTTTTGGTATTTTTCTTGAAATAGCTCCTCATCACGGGACGCTCGAGTGCTCTTTTGAATTTGAAAAGCAGATTTTTCTTATCCTTAATGGGCGGAACGAGTATGGTTCTCATACCGCACAGCTTCCCTGCGCAGATATCCGTAAATATCTGATCCCCCATAAAAGCGCACCTATCGGGGCTTGATCCGAGAGCTTCGAGCGCACGGCGGACGTTTTTCCCCGCAAACGGCTTACAGCTTCTCGCGTATGCCGGTGCGCCGATTTTTGCGTTGAATTTTTCTATACGCTCGGTGCTCGTATTGTTCGAAATAAAGGCAAAGCCTATTCCGCTTTTCTTAAGTGCGCCGAGCCACGCAAGTATCTCCCCGTCGGGCTCTTCAAGCTCGTAGGGGGCTATCGTATTATCAATATCTATCATAAGGGACGTTATTCCCATCTCACGCAGGAGGCTCGGGGTAACGTCGGTGAATTTTTCAAAGTAGAGGCTCGGGAAAAATATATCTAACATTTCAAATAACTCAAATAACCTTTCAATGAGGATAACACTATATATAATATCAAATTTTCGCTTGACTTTCAATGCTTTTTTGAAAATTTACGAAAAAAATCCGAAAAAAAGTATAAAAAGCTCTTGACATCGTCCGCAATTTGTGATAATATAATTAAGCATTTGAGATGCGAGTGTAGTTCAATGGTAGAATTCCAGCCTTCCAAGCTGGTTGCGTGGGTTCGATTCCCATCACTCGCTCCATTTTTGTGCCTTTAGCTCAGTCGGATAGAGCAACTGCCTTCTAAGCAGTAGGTCGGGGGTTCGAATCCCTCAAGGCACGCCAATAGCCTTGAGAGTCGCTGCGACTCTCTTTGACTTGTACGGTGGGTGTAGCTAAGTTGGTTATAGCGCCAGGTTGTGGCCCTGGAGGCCGTGGGTTCGAATCCCATCACTCACCCCAGAAAAAAGCACTTGCTATGCAAGTGCTTTTTTCAATGAAGCGCACCTTTGGTGCATGAAAAATGAAGCAGGGCTTCGCCCTATGAAGCGAGCCTTCGGCTCACGGAGAAGTTAGCGTGCGCTTCGCTTCATACGAGCGTAGCGAGTGCTTCATGGCGGCAACGCCGCCGCTTCATGTGAGCGGAGCGAACGCTTCATTAACACAATTAACCCAATCACACACAAATTCAGCGAGGAAA
>CAZONA010000010.1:0-22548 GCA_964581025.1 uncultured Lachnospiraceae bacterium | reverse complement strand
CACTTTTCACAAAGAAAAATCGTAAATCGCTCTCAAAAGCCGCGAAAACTTTTGGGAAGTATATTTCTTCATCCAGAAAAATCTCGGGCGTTTTGGCACGGTGATTATATTTTATAGACAGTGTTTTGCCCTTTGGGCGTTCGTGTCATTTATGACACATACACTTTGGTTAGAAAAGTAGTGTATATGATATACACAAAGACGAAAGTTGTGTATATCATATACTCAAAGAGGTGCATCAGCACCTCCAATAACCTCTTTCTTTCAAAACATTAAAACCTTGCGCCGCAAGATTATCCATATCTTTAAACCATTTTCCCATTTCTTCAAATTGTTCGTGCTTTGTTCCTTTCTTTACTCTTTCTCCAAGCGTTGTGTTAAGTTTTGTTGGACTATCAAGCGCCGCCCAACTTTCAACCGCAAGACACAAATCCTCAATAGGATTAACCATTTGCTTTTGCGGCTTCACATACTTAACTTTTAACGGAATGCCGCGCGCCCAGAAAGAATACAGCAGATTGAGTTTATAGACGAAATCATCTCTATACAGTTTCTTCATCTTTAAGTCGCCGCCAAGCGTAATATAGACATTAGAAGAAATTGTAATGTCTGCAAGAAAATGCTTTTCATACTTCCTAAATAGAGCATTTAATTCCTCTAATGGGAGCGGCAAATCCAAAATAACTTCATTTGTGCGTGCAAACTTTGGGTATTGCCGCAATTCAAAGAAATCAGTAAGTGAATGACAAACAACAGGATGAAGTCGCACGACGGATGAAGGCTTGCGGCTCGCAATATCATCCATTATTTGCCGCCAATCTGGATAAAAGAACTCTGTATCATAAAGGATAACGCGTTTGTTTGTCATTACTGCGGGAATGGGTAAGCGTTCATCACCAGCATACATTCTGTAATAGCAATCATCAAGAAAATGATTAACTGCTTTTAGATTTTTGTCATCTTCCATCTTTCTTTGAAGATAATCTTTGTATATGAATGTGCGGGGCAAGGTAAAATCAATAATGGGGTTCTCAAAGGGTTCATAAATTCCTTTTGTAAAGCATAGCCCACGATACTCTACATTGGTTGCTCTTTTATAGTTTTGTGGAATTGTTGTATCTGGGTCATCACTAAAAAAATAAATCTTATCATAACCTCCAAGATTTTCTTCCTCTAATGAAAGAAGGCGGCAAAAATGTCGTTCTTCTAAACGATAGTAGGTTGCCAATTTCATTACTTCTAAATTAGGAATGATAATCTTGGAGGAAGTGCAAAGGTTGTAATCTAAAATGCCTATCATTTTCTTTTCCTCCTTTTAATGCGCGTTTGTGTGCGTTAGCACACAAACGCTAAAGATTATTATAGTTATTATTAATATTTATTATTCTTATTATATACTTGATAAGCCCGCTTTACAAGGTATGCCAGTCGGCTTATCAAGGTATAAAATACCTTGATAAGCCCGCTATCATACCTTGATAAGCCAACTGGCAACCTTGATAAGACCACCTTACAAGGTGTAAAATACCTTGATAAGCCCACTTTACAAGGTATAAAATACCTTGATAAGCCATCTGGCATACCTTGATAAGCGGACTGGCAACCTTAATAAGCCATCTTATCAAGGTATAAAATACCTTGATAAGCGGTCTATCCTTGTTTTAATTTTTTAATAATTTCAAGGTGAGCCGCGTTCTTTTCACTAAAAACATCAGGCGGTAAGTCTTCAAGAATCGCCTTGTCAAAAGTAAAAATACGTCCTTTTACTCCATTAGAACCATAAGCAAACCTATCGGTTGGCTTTATAATTTTATCATAAAGCAAAGAGTTAAATGCGTGTTGAAAAGACATTCTTGTAAAGCCGAACCTATCGCAGAATGCGGAAGAATATAAAATACGATAAAAGCCATTCTTATCTCTTGCTAAATATTCGTGAAGCGCCATCGTAGATTGGCTTTCTTTTCTTGAATATAGTATATCTCGCGCTTCTTGGTAACAAGCGAAATCGTCGGCAGTAAGATCAGGAGCGGTTGCTCCTTCTCTTCTTATCTCAATTACAAATTGATTAGTGTAAAGAGGAAGAGATAATGAAATATAATTTGGTAGAGACGAGATTTGTTTAATCTGTTTATTGAGTCCCGTAATTCTTTTTTCATAAGCGTCATCATCTTCCCATTCAAATCTTTTAATGTTGTATTGTTTCATAGTCTATTGCCTCCTGCTTTTACTTCTCTTTCCATTTTTTAGAAAGAGAAATCATTGTTTGAATTAGTTCGTCTGTTTCCTCAAAGATAAAGACCTTGTATCTGGGATCTTTAAAATTGGTTTCTTGTCTTACAATAGGGAAGCCTCTATCCACCAAAGCGTAAGCCATTCGCGGCATAAAGATAACTTTTTCTTTCATTTTACATTGTCTCCTTCATTTTCTCTAAAAACTTTTCTATTCCAGTCTCTATGCTTCTTTGTAGATGTATTGAAGGTTCTTCTCGCCCCGCAATCCAATTGCTTATAGTTGAAAGGGAACAGTTTGATAATTTTGCAATGGCATTCATTTTTATCCCATTTTCTTTTAAGAAAATTAACTTTTCAAGTAGGGTCATTTTCTCACCTCCCTTATATAGGCGTTTTCTTTTTCTTCGCTCCCAAAGAAAACTTTTTATTTTTTAAAAAAGTTTTGGAAGCGGTAAAAATAAAAGCCCATTTTCTTCTATTATACCTCATTTCCACGCAGAAAGCAAACAAAGGAGAGCAGGATTATTCCTGCTCTCCAAGGCAAAGTTCCTTAAAGTGTGGGAGGGTTTCAATCCATTTACAAAACTCACGCCATTCTGGGAGACGATGATTCTTTCGCTGGTTGTAAATGGTTTTTAACTGGCGGTAGTTGGTTGTCATCCGTGCAGTAAGTTGAAATCCTGCGGGGACATTATAAAGAACTGCGAGATAATTTTCAGGAGTTGGATTATTATTGTAGTTTTTTACTTTTTCTTCTACGATAGCAATAATGCGGCCATCAACATATTCATTGCATTGTTCTCTAATGGGGAACTTTGTAATGCGGTGCATAGTTGATTGCGAACTTACAAAATAAAGGAATCGATACCTTTCTGCCTCCACCCAGCCCTTATTGGTAAAGGTTAGGTCAAAATTAACTACAATTCCTGTTAGTGCTTGTGAATGCCCTTGCCCCTCGGGAGAACTAAAAAGTTTTTTTACGGTTGATGTAATTTTGTCATTGCATTTACTTGTATCAATTGCCATAGGATATTTGGATGCTTTAATAGAACTTTCAAGACCCATAATTTCTACATTTTCTACTTTCATTTTACCTCTCCTATATAAAAATAATATCTTCTTTTTCTAATTCTTCGTAGGTAAAAATAGGAACACCAAAAAGTTTTCCTACAAACCCATTATACGAGTTTTCGTAGGTAGTATTATTATAAGAAAGAAATTCATTTACTATTTTAGAATATAGTGCATTGCTAAGGATAATGCTTTCTGGGTTTTCTTTATATATTTTCTTTTTAATTTCTATAAAAGTCATATTATACTCCTTTTCTCTTTTTTTTATTATACAACAAAAAGCGGGAAAACGCAAATGGTTTTCCCGCGCAGATTTAAATTATCGCCGCAAGTTCGGCAGTTTTACTTCTTTCTGTTTGAGTAAGTTTTACTGTGCCGAATAGAGGATTTCCCGCAAGAGAGTTGGTAATTCTAACAATACCGTTGTCTCGCTTAAAATGATCCGTATCAGTCTGAGAAAAGTCACCATTAATCCAGATTTGAGAACCTTGTCCGCAACGACTAACAAGTAATTTATAACCTCCACCAGAAATGTTTTGTCCCTCGGACACATAGATTAATGAGCGATCCCACGACATTCCGCGGCAGAAAGCGAGGTTAGTATTTTGAATAATACCTTGCTCTTGAAGAGCATATAGTCCTTCTTCTCCCAATAAACTTTTAATTGGACCAAGGCCCCATTCAATTTTTTGCTCTAAATCGCCAGCCAGAAAACCAATTTCTGGCGCATCTTTAAAAGGAATTAGATTACGAACATAAATAATCTTATCAAAAATGCCTTTTTGGACCATATCCAGAGCGTGAAGGATGCCTAAATAATCTTTTCCACCACCCGGAACACCTGTAAGAACCTTAACAGAGAGGTTTTGATTTTGAAGAAGGTCAAAAGCCATTTTTTGTTCCAGATTTAGCGGTTGAATGTTCTTTCCAAGAAAACTATTTCTAAAATTAGAATACTTCAACTTACAAAACTTTTCTCCATCCCATCGTAGCACATCTTTCAGTTCGTTGCTGCCCGTTTCGTAAATCTTACAGTATTCATTGGCTTTTGCGTCAAGGACATTGAAAGAAGGATTAGAATAAAGGGCGGCCATTTTTTCATCTGTAAGATAGAAATCACTCCAACCTTTCCAAGGCTCTTTTGCCTCATCCTTGTCCTTGCCGCACCATTTTACAGTAAAACCAAGTTGCTTCGCGGCGAGATATTGGTTATAATCTGCGGTCCAGAAAACAAGCGTAAATTGTGGGTTTTTTCTGTTCCAAATTGCGGCTTCCGCAAGAATAATTCCGTCGTTGTTATGCGGGAGCCATTGAAACTTTCGCCATACTTTTTCAACTTCCTTCTGTGAATAGAAAGGAGTTTGAATAATATTTTGGTGAGCGAACAATGCTCTTGCCGCTCTACGGGCTGCCGCCTTAATATCGTTATCGCGAGTGGAGGAGTTTTTAATTTCCTCCAATTCCGCAATTACGGTTCTACTTACAATCATTGGAAGATTGCTTTCAAGCAGGGAAGGGTTATTGAGGATGGCAGATGTATCAAAATAGTCAAAAGCCGACATAAAATCACTCCTTAAATTATTGGTAATCTTCACAATCTACACCAATAATATTTTTCACTACACCGAGTTCTTTCATTTCTTCGGCAGTTAGATACCATTGCTTACGAAGGTGCTCGTTATATTCTTCTTCTGTAATTTTAGTGTGAGAAAGAACGAAATCTTTTACCATATTATCAATTTTTTCACCAAAGCGAACATTGTCCCTTACTGACCCACTCTCGCCTGAAACGCTTGTATCTCCTGCGTGAATTAGAGAGAAACTATAAGGATAACAGTAAGTTTCTACATTGGGGTTGTTATTTCCTGCAATTAGAATATAAAAACCCATAGACATCGCATAATTAATACATACGATTTTTAGCGGCTTTTTATAATCGTTAATAATATTTAAGAGGGACATCCCCGAAAAGACGCTGCCGCCCGGAGTTGATAGGATGAGAGTGATAGGCTCATTACTATCGTCTTTTTCAAACTTTTTAAGCGGTAGCATTACAGTTTCAACAATACTGTCGCCAACTTCTTCATTAAAAACAATAGTGCGGTTGTTTAGATAGTTGTCAAACCAAGAATAAGAAACAGGGTCAAGATTAGAAAGTTCCATAGGAATATCAAGGAAATCAAGTGCTTTTACGTTCATTTAGTTGTCCTCCAATTAGAAATAAAATCTTTTTCTTCTTGTGAAAGAATTATATCATTAAGTCTTGGCATTCTTTGTAGAATACGCTCGTTATTGAAATTACCATATCTTGTTAGTAAAACAAGAAAGCTATAAAGTGGAGCAGTAAGCTCTCTATTAATTTCTTCCGCTTCTTCTTTAGAAGAGCACCTAATAAAGGCAATGGATTGCGTCATGCCACATTTGTCAATAAAAGTCTCGTAGTTTGTAGTAGTGGCAATAAAAACTTTCCATCCTTCTTGCCATTTATGCGGCTTACTGCTCCATACCGTTTGCCGTGGAGTATGAATAAGTTTATAGGGATGAGCCGCGTCTTGTGTTTCACTAATATACTGCTTCTTGGTATATTTATGAAGATCACTACTTGTTTCTACTTTAAACTTTTTATTAACTTCGTCTATGGTTTTAGAGAAGATAGAACGAACTGTTTCATTATAGTAAAGTGGCAAATAGTTCATTCCTTTATTAATATAAGCATATGATACATCTTTTCTTTTATAACCATTGATAATTTTTACTTTCTCTTTATTCGCTACTTTATGTAAGACAAACCAAGTAAAAGATGAACCAACTTTTGGAAACCACTTTTTGCATTCGTGAATATTAATAGTAATAAACTGGTATTGTGAAAGTTGTTGTGGCAATTTATTTCTATCTGCAAAGCTCATCCAATTATCAGGAAGAATAAAGACAAGATAACCATCATCCTTAACAAGGGAAAGAGCTTTCTCTAAAAACTGCCGAGAAAGACTATGATTTTTCGCGGCGCGCTTCCCACTCTCCATAAATTGTGCGAATGGAGGATTGGCAATAATCATATCATAGAGCGGCGTTTGTGGAAACTGTAAAAAATCTTGTTCCATAATATGTGCGGCTTTACCAAAATACGCCCGCAAGTTATTTAATCGTATAGGGTTAATTTCATTACAATAGATGTTTTGTGGCGATACTTTCAAAGCCGCATAAGCCGCGAAATTGCCGTTCCCCGCACAGCAATCTAATACTTTAATACTTTCTCGTTGCCAAAACTCTTGTGGCACTTCATCAAGCATTTCCTTCACGCAACCCATAGGAGTGCAAATGTCATTTGTGCTATTATAGTGGCTTTTGTCTTGGTTGAGATTATTAAAATACTCTATCACTTCTTTTTCAGTATATAACAATAATAACCACCTCTTTAATCTTGGATACAAAGAGAAAGTTTATCTCCAAACTGTTCTTGTGTTTTCATTTGGAATGCTTTCTCAATACATTTTGAAGGAGAAGTGGTAATAGTAATTTCTTCTCCAAATAGATTTATAGTAATTGGAGGAACAAAATAACAATATAATTCCACATTCTTTCCAATAGAGAGAAAAGATTGAAGAACTTTATAGTTTGTGGTAGAACAAGTTCCATTTTCTCGGTATTGCTTTTTCCCGCAATTATAAGATTGGATGCGTTTTTTCATAGAAGTATCTGTCTTTCCAAGTTTTAGGATTTTTCCATCTACTACAAATAGATAAACTGCTCCTTCAATATCACTAAACTTATCTATATCTCCGCAAAACTCTAATTTTTCTTGTTCTTGATTAGGAACAAGTTCTCCAATTTTTGTAAAATAAGAACGAAGATTATAGGAAGAGAACTGCGGCGCGTCCATTGGGACAGAAGTTAGAATGTTATAGTTAGATTTTTTCATTTGTTATTCTCCAAAAATCTTTTCAAGAGTGCAATCTTCAATATCTAAATCTTCGGTTCTTAATGAAACAAGCCGAGGATGGCGGATTGATAAGTCGTCGCTCAATTGCATTCCACTAATCTTTACGGGAGCCATATAATATTTATCAAAATTATCCCGCAATTCTGTTTTAAACTCTTCATCCAATCCCGCACATTTACATACAACAACAGGCTTGTGATTTTTATCCCACGCAGAGCACTCAATAGCGGAAGGCCAGCCATTGAAGTAATTCTTTGTAATTGGCCGCATAGGACGCTCACCAGTATGATATTCGGTGTAATACTGGCCTTCCATTTTTTCACCTGTGCGAAGGTCTTGCCAGTATTGCCAAGTGAAGATTTCTTTACCTTTATAATCTTCTTCTGCGGCACATACGCCAGTGATAAAGAGATCGGCATCCATCGTCATCTCGCATTTTATCTTGATTGTATCGTATGCGTGAGGCCCCCGCTTTCCCGGCTCATAAATCATAGACCTTTTACTCATTACAAGTCCTTCGCCACCCTCTGCAAGTATTGCGGCAAGAGCATCCCACATTGTTTCATCTGCTTCAAAATATTTTAAGCCACGAACAAGAGGATTATTAATGTCTTTGACAACTCTTTCAATATATTTTACTCTTTCTTCCATTGGAGCTTGCATTAAAGATTGTCCCTTATAAGATAGAACATCAAAAATACGCCATTGAAGTTTTTGATTACGAAACTCATTATTTTCAATATCTCGCTTATCCTTTGCGGAGAACTTATAAGATTTTAAAGCCTCATTATAATACTCTTCGTCTTGAATTGATTTTGCTTTCTCATCAAGAGAACGAAGAATAGACCCAACATTCTTGTCAATCCCACCATCAAGATAAACTTCGCCAAGAATTACAGTATCTCCGTAGTTTTCAAATGCTTTTACAACATCGTTCCAAAAGAAAACTTTATTTTGGATTTCACCATATACCCCTGTTTTTTTACTAATTCCTCGCGTTTGAAGAGCATTGCGACTTGAAGTAATAATACCTTTGCTGTAGTTCCCATCGTATTTGCGAGAGGCTAAATAATTACCGGTTTTTAATAACTTATCAATAGTAAAACGACGTGTTTCTGTGGAAGTAGAAGAACTAAAACTCCAATATTTCATAGGTTCCATATTAAACCAATCTGTCATCTTATCCCTCCTTATACAATAATTATATCATAATTCCCACAAAAAGTCAGTAGTCTTTAAGAAGGATGGCACTTAATTGCTATAAAAAGTTTTGTTTTTATTTGTTCTTCTGTTAAGGAAAGCAAATCAACCATATAAGATATAATCTCATATGGCGTCATCACTTGCCCCAATTGTTTTACTTTATCTATATAAACAAATTGTTCTGCAAAGAGTTGCGGGTATTTCATACACTCGCTCCCATTTCAATCAAGTCATTCTTAACTACCTCAATATCATAATAAGTCGCAACATCAAGTGTTGCTTGATTACCGTCAGGTCTATCTTCTTTATAAACAACCTTCTTAATGCCAGCCATACCAAGTGCTTTCATACACTCCGCACAACAAAGAACCGAGCAATACGCGGCCCCGCCATATACATCCTTGGCGCGCAATGCGCTCAACACGAGCACAGGAGCGTGAGGCACAACAGAGAAATCGGGAGTTAGTTCTTCCTGACGCTTAATATAAAAATAGTTATCTTTTACAACAGCACAGATGCGTTCCATACTTTGTTCCTCCTTTTTCTTTTCTTTATTATAGCATAAGGTAAGAGAAAAATCAATCATTTATAGAGAAAAATGCGGGCGTTAAGCCCGCATTCACTCATCTTTGACATAAAGTCCGCAATGGCAAGTTTTTCCCGCAGGAACGTTTTCCCTAAAATCTTGACAAGGACATTTATATTCTGTTTTTCCTTTGCTGTCAAGAATACAAGGACAGTAGCCGCCATTCTTTTTTAGCCCATCAAGAACCATTTCCTTAATTTCAATATCATCGGTAAAATGTTTTTTCATAAAACCTCCGCATACTGGTTAGAAGAAGCAAGTTCAACTCCAAGAACATCATCAAAGCGCGATTCACTATTTAACAAATAACGCCCCCACTTTATAATAATATTGCCATATTCTTTAAGGAGCGCGGCTTCCTGCTGTTTTTCTTCTTTATTATAACCAGTATAAATAACAATAGTGTTGTTGTATCGTTCTCTAATAAAAGCAACAAGACTAATTAGGTCTTCCCAACTGTCAAGCGGCTCCAAGCCTTGAAAACAAAAAGCCTTTGTAAGAGGATTGTCAAAGTAAGAAACAATTTCCTCGTAAGTAAGATCATAATTATCTTCAAGCCGCAGTGCCCAATTTTGACAGATTTGACAACCGTTGTCTTTGTCGCACTTAAAAGAGCAATGGGGGAAAAGAACCGTAAGGCACGGTTCTTTATAATTCACCCCATCGTAGTCAAGAATGCCTTTTATTAGCATTTTTCCCACTCTCTCATTTTATATTCTTCTTTTCGTTCTTTGCTCCAAGATTTAATTGGGGTATAAAACCCTACGATTCTCGTATATTCGGTTTCTACATCTCCGCCGCATACCGGGCATTTCTTGCCGAAGAATGCGTGATTCTTCTTGCAGGCTTGGATTTTTGTATTAAAAGCAAAATAAGTAAGCCCACTATCGGCAATGTAATTTACTGCGTTCCAAGCCTCTTCAAAAGTCTTGAATGGGGCTTCATAGTTTAAGTGAGCGATGGAGCCGCCATTACAATAACTATCAAAGAGCGAAGCGATTCTTACTCGTTCTTTCATTGTGGTTTTAATCCCAAGAGGAATGAACTGATTTCCATAGAGAGGAAGGTCGCAAATTGCGGTTTCGGGATAAAGGAACTTATCTGCCGCAAGCATTTTTGCCGCGGCACTTTCACCCGGGATTTGCTCGATCGAAATCTTATAATCTTTATCCTTTGTGAAACTATCCTTTACTCTGTGAATAACTTCAAAAATCTTTTTTCCAAAACGGTCTGCGTCTTTGGAATAGAAAGTATTGCCAAGTTTATCTTGGTAAGTGTAGTCAAAAGTTCTCATTGTTTCGTAGATACCAATAATACCAATCGTATTATATAGATGTTGAAAATCTACAAGTCCGTGCGAAAAATTGGGTAGCAGACCTTTTTCTACATTTCGTTGAATGATGTGCCGCACGATGTCAAGGGCTTGGCAATTGAGAATGAGAGTTTCTTCAAGGTCAGCAAGATAGGCTTCTTCGTTCTTGGGGTGCTTTAAAGCAAGACGAGCGAGATTAACACTACTTACTTTTACGGAGCCAACTTTTAGTGCGGTGCCGCCAATCGAATTGAAGTAGCCGAGGTCTTCAATATTAGACTTTAAACGACAACAATTTGACAGAGAAGACACACTATCCTGTTATGTTAAAACATAAGTTTAACTAACTGTTTCATAGCGTTTCTTTTTGCCAAGGCTACTCAGATTTGTATAACGCTCCACAGTATTTAAGGTCCTAACAAAGACCCAGAATTAGAGTTTTGTTTAAGGTAAAACTCTGTAATTCATTAAGTTAATAGCAGCATTATAATCACGGTCAATTTTAATACCACAATCTTCACATACGAACACTCTATCACTTAATTTTAGTTCTTTCTTGTATGAACTGCAATTAGAACAAGTTTTACTACTTGGGAAGAACCTATTGGCAAATACAATTTCAATACCTTTTTCTTCACATTTATAAGTCATTTGTCTTCTAAACTCATAAAAGCATTGATTTTGTATTGCTTTTGACAGATGTTTATTTTTCATCATCCCACTAACATTCAAGTCTTCCATTACTATTCTTGCGGGAAGTAACGAAATCAGTTCGTGAGTAGTTTGATGAAGATAATTTTTTCGTATGTTAGAAATATGATAATAAAGCCGCTTTATTTTCTCTATATCTTTGCGAATATTTTTAGTCTCTTCATAAGAACCGTTTTGCTTGTATTTTCTTGAAAGATTTCGTTGAAGATGCTTTAACTTACTTTCAAGGTTTTTCATTTTTCTGCTCTTATTAATGTTTCCAAATCTTAAACATTCGCTTCCATAAGATACGACTGCTAACTCTTTAATTCCAAGGTCAATTCCCATTAAGTTATCAGTAAGTTCTGGTGTTTGGTTATCACACTCAAACCCTACTGTTAATATCCATTTCTTATTCGCGGTATAAGCTATACGCGGATTAGAAAGTTTTATATCTTTGCCTAATGGAATCGTATAATCTGTTTTATATTTGACTTTATCTGCTTTGGGAATATGAACGGTATCTTCAAGAAAATAAATTACATCGTTTCGTAAAGGAAAACTCGTTTTTACTTTTTTCTTACTCTTGAACTTTGGAAAACCGCTTGTTTTCTTGAAAAAGCGTTGATAAGCATCATTTAAATCACCACATGTAGTTTGAAGTGTAGCAATTGATACTTCACTTAACCAGTCGTGATTTCCGTCTTGTTTTAATTCAGTTAGATGTTTATTCATTCCAAACTTGCTTAAATATTCTTCACCGTTTTCATATCTTTCCTTTTGATAAGCCAACATATAATTCCAGATATAACGAGAACAATTTATATGTTTCCATAATATTTGTTCTTGCTCCTCGGTTGGGTATAATCTTATTATTTTAGACCTAATCAAACTTATCACCTCCTTTTACTTTACTTCACTATAATTATAACACAAATTATAGTAAAGGTCAAGTATTAAGAAGTGCCGCTCGCCAAGCGGGTTATCTCTTATAGTTTCCTATAAGCACAGACTATATCATACTCCTCACGGAGTTCTTCCACTAACTCGCCTGTCGCTTGCGAGTATTTAGTCGTTGAACCTTTCTCTATTTGAGACTTGGCTGCTGGTTCTCTATTATTGTTGATATTTAGGATTTAACCTTGTATCATCCTACAACTTTTTTCTGTTTTCACAACTTTCACGGTTATGCTTATTTCATCATTGCGTTGTAGTGTGTAGGCTTTAAGAGTTTTCAGCAATTCAAAAGATTATCATTACATATTCCTATATAATGAGACTAACTATAATGCTTGTCAAGGGTTTATCCTTGAAACAATGGGTGACACCTCATTTTCAAGCAGTTAATCAATAAAAAGATTACTGTCATTCCACCGACGATTATGTTCTATCGCCCATTTTGCAAACTCTTCATCCTCAAACTTGCCGCCTTTGCGGATTAGAGAAATTGTAAGAACAGGGAACGTGAACATATTCTGCTGTCTAATGTCAGCAATAGTTTCAAGAAAAATCTTTTGAAACTCTTGGATTTCTTTTAGTTCGTCAAGCATAAAAGAGCCATCTGGGAACTCTGCCCCACCAAAAAGCGATTCAAGATAAGGGTAATCAAAAATGGAGCAGTTTGTGAAAGCAGATTGCGTTGAATCGCGCACATAAGGCTGATTTACCGCATAGACAAAACGCTGGATTTGTTGGCGAGCGTAGTATTCTGGGGATTTTGTGGCATAACCGTTTTCACAATCCTTTTTCCAGAAATAATACATATAAGGGATTAGATTGGGAAGTCCCACTGCACCCGAACTTCTGTTAGAAGCAAAACTGATAAACTCTTTAACGAAATCAACAAAAGTGCTTAAATGCTTTGCTGGTTCGGCGTTAAAGTTATTGAGAAAGAACAAGCCTTTTTCTGCGAGGTCTTTCAAATCATATGCGAAACAATAGTGGAGCCAAGTTGAAGTGTCCGCATCGTGCATATAAAGTTCTTTCGTCCATTCTGCTTCAAGCCATTTGTTAGCAACAGAAAAACCATATTTCTTATTTAGTTCATAGTAGATTTTGTTAAAAGCAAGAAGTTTTCTGTGCGGCTTCGGCATTTCATTCAGCAGAGTTCGCATATCTTTGTTTCCAACATTGGAATTGCCATCAACAGAAGCGTCCGCAACAGTATCTTTATCAATAAAATTATCAATAAAATCTGTGTAGGATAGTTGATTATCACCAAAACCGTTTAGATAAGCGAGTTCCTCGCCATACTTTTCCTCCAATCTGTTGTATGCTGTGGTAAAGTTTTTGTTTAATCTTACACTAATATTCATTTATAGGGCCTCCACTTTGTTTTTAATTTCAGTTAGTGAAGTAAAAACTTCACTGCCGACCTTCAAGACGGGGAAATGGTCGGTGTGAAAGTTAGAAAGAACATATTCTCCTTCATCCTTTCTTTCAATATATTTAATACCCTTGTTATTGAGTTTCTTCTTGATAACTTCACACATAGGGCAAGAAGATAGAGTAAAAAGTTCAATCATTCCTCCACACCTCCAATTTTTTCCCGCAATAGGGGCAGTGTCCGTCCGTCATTTCATAGTTGAGTTCGTTGCTGAAATGCGGGCAAACATTTTGTAGTTCAATGAGTTGTTTGCGGATTTCCGCAATAGTTGATTTTCGCTCCATTGTAGAGAGTGCAATGTTTAAGTCGCGGCTCAATTGCTCGTGCCGCGAAATTAGGTCGTCTATTTTCATACCATATTTTCCTCCTTTCTTATATTTATTATACTATATTTTGCGCGGTGTGTCAAATAAGAAAAGAGGCGAAAGCCGCCTCTTATTCTTCCTCTATGCGTTCAAATTGTAAATCAAACGAACCATCTTCGCGAACTTCATTGATTTTTGAGATTACTGGGTATAGGCTATCTTTGTATGCCTTTGGGACAAAATCATTGCCGCGACGGATACCTTG
This sequence comes from uncultured Lachnospiraceae bacterium, assembly GCA_964581025.1. Lineage (GTDB taxonomy): Bacteria > Bacillota > Clostridia > Oscillospirales > CAG-272 > RGIG4608. Next base: position 8,558 of record CAZONA010000010.1, on the reverse strand, counting down.
AATTAGGAGCAAAGTTCCTTTTGTAAAAAAACTTTTCTCTAACACTTTCTTTTTACCATTTTCATCCTTTGTGGAGATTTGTTTATCAAACAGAGAATACTGATTTTTATAGATTTTTACATTAACTACTCCTTCGGGAGTTAGCAAAGTAATACTATTTTTCAACTTATTCTTGTCAATAACTGCCCCCGCAATTAGAGAAGTTTGATAAATCTTGATCTCTTGGCCGTTCTTTGTGGTAAAAGACCGATCAATAATTGGCTCTTCTGGAAGGTCAAAGAAATTATCAAGCCGCATTTTATGGTTCTTTAATTCGTGGTCGTGATAGTAGAATGAAATGCTCTCCATTTCCCATTTACTAATATTACCGATTGCATACTTATCCCATTGCTCGTTAAAGAGTTTCTGGTTAAGTTCTTCAAGCACTTCATCTCTGTGCTCTTTTAGATAATCCCGCATAGGTTCCATTGCTTTCTTATACAAATTATCCCAAGTCTTTTGCGGGACACGGTTTCCATCTTCAATAATATCTGCGGAGAAATTATTGGAAATGAAATTAATTGCGGCATCATTCAATGCGTAGGAAGTTCCTTCCTTGCAAGTTTTTAGGAACTTATTAAAAGAAAACAACTTTTTATATTGCACCATTTCGTCAGGAATACAATTGTATTCAATTAGACTTGGCATATTTTGGAGGGTGAGCCGCTGCTTCTTTTCTGTGATACTATCAATATAATGTCGCATTAGTGCCATACGGTCAGGTTCCAAACAATCAAATGCTCCCGATTTAATTAGATTGATAGTTTGAAGTTTATTCGTATGGTTTTTCTCCATAAACTCGTCAAAAGACGAATATGGACGATTTGCGATGATTTGATTGATGATCTCCGTTGATACTCTTGTAATGCCGCGAAGCCCGTAAGTGATGGAGTTCGTTTCCGCATTAGGAGAAAAAGTAAAAGAACTCTCATTAATATTTGGCGGCAATACGGTAATGCCGCGAGATTGGAACCTACCAATTGCGGAAGCAACTTTTCCGTAATTAGTTGTTTTCTTTGCTCTCTTTACCTTTGTTTTCTTATCAGGAGCATCAATGTATTCATAATTTTCATAGTCTTCTGGTTCGTAAATATCAACAACTTCTTCTTTTACTTCTTCCTCTTCTTCATCCTCATCTTCTTCCTCGTCGGCTCCTGAACTATCTACAATTAAGTTGGCCGTATTCCAGAAAATGATAGGATACCGATAAGCAAGATTAATGTTTTGAAGACCAATTAGACTGTAAAATAAGCAGTGGGCCGCACAGAATGAGTAGCCTGCTTGTGTTTTTACCAGCACTTCCCAGAAATATTTAGTAATTGTGGGAGAAAGATTTTTTTCTTTTGCGTTTTTGTAGAACTCTTTTGTTAATTGCTCGTAAAGTTTTTTGTCTTTTTTAGCGACCGATTTTCTCAAGTAGTCGGCTTGTTTAAGCGACCAACCCGCTATTTCAGGCTCTTGGATTAGTGACATCATACTCTCTTGTGATTCATTGATTCCGTGAGAAGTAGTTAAGTGCTTACGAATAATCTTCTTTTCCTCTTCCGTAAGCCCATAATTATCCATCTCTTGCTCCCAATACTTGTGATCTTTTTTAAAACGAGCAAACTTTTCCACTGGAAGTTCGCCGCCTTTTTCTGTTGCCATTAGACGAATAATACTATTTAAAGCACATAGGTCTGCAACACTTTGGGGAGCCGCGAGTTCAATTCCTTGGCGACCTACATCTGTTTCAACCTTATGTTTACCGTTTATTTCTAAACGGAGCAGACTATATCTTTTATAGTTCTATTTCGCTTTCGCTACTCCATAAAGGATAGTCGTTGAACCTTTCATTGATTGAGAAAATGATTTTTTAATTTTATTGTGAATTGTTTTGCTTCTTCTTCCGTCGCGAAATATTCTGTATATTCTTTCCCTTTAAATTGAATACGTCCCCCTCCACATTCCCGTTTTCTTATCATAATAAATATTTTTCGCACCAGTATTTAAACTGTTTTGAGAAAAAGAAACAATTCGTAGATTATTTCGCTTATTATTTTTTGGGTTTCTGTCAATATGGTCTATTACTTTATCTCTTTCATAATAATTTACTATTACTTGATGTAAATAAACTTTCCTATTATTCGTCCGAGAGTAAAAATAGCCATTATGATTCATAGTCCAATAATTAGAAAAAATCAACTCTTTGTTTTCTCTGTCTATTATTGTTTTTTCAGCACAATTATCTTTTTGGTTCCAATAATAAATATAAATATTTTCCCTATCTTCTTCAAAATAATTCCAGATTTTTCTATCCAATTGTTCTGATAGGACGGTTATCTTTTCAAGTAATAGACCATATCTCTTTTTTGAATACGACGCTCTTGACCCATCTAAAAATTGAACCATATTTCTTTCTTCATATCTATAAATCATTTTTTCACCTCCTTTTTTTATCTTTTTCTCAATCAACAACTTGGCTGCGGATTGACTAATCCTTTATCTTTTTACCATACCTTAATGATTAATTAAGCCACCGTACTTGCGGTTTGGTAATAAAGGCTTAAAGTTCGTCCCCGCAATTAAGAACCTTTTAATTCAGCCTATTAACTGAAATAAAGAAACAACTTTATTATCAGCAACCATTTTCCACATTTTTGGGTCATCGCGCTCCAAATTATAAACGCCGATTGCTGTTTCATAAGTTTCTTTTAGGGTTGTTTTTTTCTCTACATATCCATATTCTACAAGCAAATCTAAGCAAGTTCTAACTCTTGTAAGATTTTTAGTGGCAAGAAGGTCAATTTTTACATTGCCTGCGGCATTTTCACTTTCGTGAAGGTCCCACGCAGTAGCCCACTCTCCGCTGTTTAATTTAATAAGAGAATTAGTCTTTGTAATATCTTCATCTACAATAATTACTCCACCGGCGTGACTCAATGGTTCTTATATTTCTATAAGATTAGACTATATCTTCATTTCTTTTAATTTTTGTTCTCGTAATTCCGTGGCAAGCCTAAAAGCCTCGTCATTACCATATTTTACGATTGAAAAACTTTTTGAATGTCTTGAACCATTTTCGCTCCATTCACAAATCCAACTTTCTTTTGCTATTCCCGGTCTTGCTTTTCTATAATAAACACCACGAATATTTGTTTTACTTTCGGTTCGTGCTCTTGCGTTCGTTGAATTAATAGAAGGAGTCGTGTGACGTAAATTGCTTTTTCTATTGTCTAATGGATCTCTATTTATGTGGTCTATTACTTTTCCTTCTGCTTTTCCTAAGATAAATTGATGTAAATATTGTTTTTCAAGTTTTCGGTCATTACTTGTTATTCGTTCTCCATATTTTTCTTTTTTAAGAGACCACTTATAATTACTAACTCTTTCATAATCTTCTTTATCTATTTTTGTATAGACTTCTTCATTTTTGAGATTAATGATGTGAAGCAAATAATAGTCCTCTTTTTCTATATACTCATTGACTACTCTTTTTCTTTCTTGTTTAGAAGAACTTTCTTTACGAATATTGTATTTATAATTATGAAAATTAGTGTAAGACTTACATTCATTAATTCTCTCCACAGAACTAATAGAAAGATTCATTTCTTTTGCTATATCTACATTTTTTTCTTGGTTTTCCAACTTTTTAATAATTTTTTTAATGATTTCCTCACTTATTCGTTTCATTTTTTTCACCTCCTTTTATATTTACATATTAGGCTTAAAGAAATGCGAAATACTTCAAATGGCGGCTTCTCCATCTTACTCGGCTACATTCATCACCGATAGTCGTTAGACCCACAAGGGCACGGGATTGCCTTTTAAGGTTTCCCCGTTAGCAGATTTCTCCACACCGCTTGCCAAGCGTTCTTTTCGTTTATAGTGAGCCGTCCTTTAACTCACTCCGTTCGCAAGTCCTTCAATTTTCTGTGCTACTTTCCAAAGTTCAGGATGCTTTTCCATTTCTTTAACAAAAGTTTTGTTAGGAAGAAATCCATCTTCTTCATTGCCATAATAAGTATCGTGAAGTGAACGCTGTTTTCCCCTATCGCTTTCAATTAAAGAAGCAATATATTGGGCTATATCGTTATCAATTCCAAGACCTCTCGCGGCTGTAAGGATAGAACTCTTACTCGCTTCTGTCTTTTCAGTCATTACGCGAACAACCCTTTGTTCTCCATACCTTTTTTGTAATGCTTTAATAACCTTATTGCGACGATTAGATTGAATATCCGTGTCACAGTCAAGGATACTAACTCTTTCGGGATTTAGATAACGCCAATAATATGTTTTTACTGGTTCCCGCAATGGGTCAGCCTGAGTAATGTCAAGGAGATAATTTAGATAAAAGCCCCCTCCTGAGTTATGAACGGCAATGTTATTAATAATATAAGAAGTATCTTTCTCTACTGACAAGTCATAAACTTTTCCTTCGTATGATTCGGTGATGATTTCTTTTACTCGTGGATAGAAATAATTATCGTCTCTTTGGACTATATTCTTACTTACTGAAAACTTTACAAAAGGAAGAACGCTTAATTGCTTTCCAGAGGCACGAACTTTATAACTGATCTTACTATTTTTAAAATCTTTTCTGTTATCTTTAGGGATACGAGATTTAATTGAAGAATAAATACCCAGATAAGAAAGCAGATTTCTTACTTGATTTGCTAAATCAAAGTTTATAGTGTCATAAGAGATTCTTTTTCCTTTTTCATCAACGCACCCATCACTGTTCATCAATCCCCAGAGAAGCTCTTGCATCTCTTCATAATTGTCATATAGAAAGATTTGAGGAATATGCTTATTTTCTGCTCCGTGCCCGCAAAGCTCATTTAGAAAAAATCCAAGAAAAGGATTAATCATCCTTATTTGATTAACCTGTTTTCCATTTTGCCCCTCAATAAGTTGATAGGACATTTCTAAATCCTCTAAATATTGAATAATTCTTTCTTGACTTTTCTTATCTTTTTCAGTGCAAGAATTAAAGCACAATCCAAGTTCACGGTTATTTTCTTCTTTTTTTACCCATCCATCTCCAATAAAAACTCCAAGGAAATATAAAAAGTTTTTATCTACTGGAATAAAGCGTTTATATTTTTTTGCTATACGAACAGTATTGTTCCCATGATAAGTATAAATATAATTTTCGTCCCAAGAACAGTAATTTATTTTATCCGTATAGTCAGCTAAGTCTATTTCTTTTATACTTTTAGGTGAGTATTTATAGCGAGGAATAGCTACCATATCATTAGGAGACAACTTTTGTGCTTCAATCCATTCAGGCTTCAATTCCTTTTTTGTTTCACATCCTCTTCTACAAGATAAAACACAGTTGTCTTTGTATTTACAGAGAATATTATGAATGCCAAAAATCTTGTGATTATTGGTACAAATAATGTCTTCCGTTCCTTCAATCTTTAAGTGGTATAATTTTTCTTTTATATCATAAATAAACTTATCTTTTACTTTGTGAATTTCACCAGTGTGTGTAAAAACTTCGTCTCCAATTTCAACATCTGCAATTTTTTTAGTTCTTCCATCTTTCATTGAAACTTTCATTTCTGGAGTGAAACAACCTCTTCCAATCCCGCAGATTGTATCTCCTTCGTTCCAAGCAATACCAATGTAATCCGCAACTTGAAGAAAATACTTAGACCAAATGATGTTTTGCTTTTTTGTTGCTTGCCAAACCGTGTCAAGTTCAACTTCAATTTGGTTCATACTTTCTTCACGGAAAAACCAATCTGGATTTGAATTACATTTATTTAAAATACGGTGAATAAAGACTCTATCTGCTGGTTCGTTGCTATTTATAAAATTATCCCATACTTCTGGGCGTTTTTCATTAGAACATCTTTTAAAATTAGTATTGTTTGCTAACTCTTTATCTTCTTCGCTGGGGAGATAAGGGAGTTTAAAAGGTCGTTCCAAATAGAATTGATTAATTCTATTGCCAATAATTTTAGTATTATCTAAAAGTTCTTGAACCTTATCGTATCCAAGATTTTCATCCAAATAAGAGTGAATTTCTTCTTCTCCCATCATATATGCAGTTGCGTAAAAAGCATCAACTTCTCTTTCTCCTTCTTTGGAGTTTAGATATGCTTTATGAATGGGGCGATCCTCTTTTGAACCATAATGACTATCCGTAGTGATAATTGCTGGAATATTAAGTTTTTCACTTAACTTAACTAACCATTTATTAACAAAAACTTGTTCTTTATCAAAAGATGGTTGAAGTTCAAAAAAGAAGTTCTCTTTTCCAAAAATTGATTGAATATAAGAAATCCAAGATTTTAGTTCTTCAATCTTTGCTTCCAAAATCGAAGGGTCGGTTCTTCCTTCCAGTAGTTTTGAAGCCGCAAATCCTCCTAAGCATCCGGTGCTGGCAATTAAATGTCCTTTATCATTTTTTACAATCTCTTCTATGTCCTTATAATAAGTTGGAACTCGCCGCATACGATTTTTCATAAAACTGTGCCCGTATGCCCGTGTAGAAAGTTGCCGTATTTGCTCGTGTCCTCTCTCATCTATCGCAAGAAGAATAAAGTGAAAAAACTTATCCGTTTTTGAATCATAATTTTCCGCATTTAAATTATTGCGACAAAGATAAATTTCATTACCATAAATAAGTTTAAAATCTTTCCATTTTTCGTCGTTCTCTTTTTTCTTTTTAATAAAAGAACTTGCTTTCGCGTGTGCTTTTATGGTTTCGTGGTCTGTAATTGCTACACCAGAAAGACCTAAATCAAACGCTCTTTGAATTAGGTCTTCTGTTTTATTGATGCTGTCGATAAGGCGAGCGTTTGACGCATCAGTATGGTTATGTAGAGAAAAATACTCCAACCCTTCCACCTCCCTTTCTTATTTTATTATATCATAATTTCGCTGTTTCGTCAAGCATATTGTCGCATCAAAGTTCTTCTTATTCTTCAATTCATTTTGATTGGTTTGTCTCGCAGATGAACCAATGCCAAAAACTTTATCTTCATTCCACCCAATTTCATTACAATAAGCAAGTAAATCATCTTGAAGCCGCATTTTTCCCACGTTAGCAACATTCCAACACATTGGACCGCAGCATCCTTCTCCACAATTTTTAATAAGTGGAAGAAGCCATTCATTTTTCCATTCTTCATAAGAAGGATAATTATTTTCACATTGTGTATCTTCCTGTGAATAGACTTCTAAATTATAATAGGGCGGTGAAGTTAGAACCAAGTCATAATAAGTAAGTTGAGACAAATCTGTTTTCTCTACTGGTTCATTATAAATAATCACTTTATCTCTTATATTAAGAAAATCCGCAAGTTCAATCAAATGACTATAAGTTTCTTTATTAGGCTCAAAGCCGCAATACCTCGCTCCACTTGCCACAACCCCAAGCATTCTACCACCCCAACCACAACACGGGTCAAGAACAATTGAAGGCTTGTAATAGTCGCAAATCATCTTGGCAAGGTGCGGTCTATACATTGTGTTTTTTGTCAATCCATAACAAAAATTAACGCCTCGCCGCATTTCACTTAAATAGGGAGTAGAGTGAGATTTGCGGTTCCACCTAATAACTTTTTGAAGGTCTTGCTCGTTCCAATGTGTCGTGAATCCTTCGCCTTTTGGAGAGAGAATATCAAAAAAGTTGGGGAAAAAGTGCTCGCACAATTTCATCCCCGGACGAGTTTGTGCCGCAGTTGAAAAATCATTGCTTTTATAGGAGCAGAGTTTTTTCCAGTCATCTTGTAATTCTTTTTCTGTATAAGAATAATGATAATTTATCTGTGCTAATTGTCGTGCTAATTCAGGAAGAATATCTTCAAACTTGGTATCGCTTAATTGGCGTAAAGTATTCTTTTTATTAAGGAAGTCATATATATCAACCATTAAAACACCTCCAAAGATTTTGCAAGAGGATGATTTAGAAGTAAAGTTGAATAAGAACCTGAACTTATGTAATCATCAAGTCCTTCGTTCTTCCCGCCTTGTTGCCGCATAGCCCATTTTATTTCCTTCTTTCCTTTTCTTTTATTATACCACAAATTGGGAAGAATGACAAGCATTCTTCCCGTTAAACTTAAAAATCGTATTTGTTTGTGTTAGATTGGGCTTCTTCAAACTCGTAATCAGTAAAAAACACTTGAAGACTAATACGCCCGTTAAAAGAGTTCTTATTGAAGCGGCCATAAATAGTGAGCGCTTTATCACTATTATTTTGAACTTCTTCAACAAAATCCGCATCTTTAAACTTTACATAATCTATATTATTATATGAAATCTTAATACTTGATTTGTCCGCCCCCATTACAAGTATATTGGAAAGCGGGATATTTTTTACAACAACACGAACTTCTTCAATACCATTACCAAAATATTCTGGATGCGAAGCAATCTCCATACCAAGTTGCGGCAGAATGAAATCGCTAGCATCAAAAATGTAATCTACAATGTAGGCATTTTCAAAGGCAGTTGGAGAAAGAACTGTATTGGCGTAATTGAGAAAGGGTTGAAGTTGAGAAGAGTGAATGGAAGCTCCG
>CAZONA010000009.1:0-22822 GCA_964581025.1 uncultured Lachnospiraceae bacterium | reverse complement strand
CTCAGCCCCGTTTCCGCTGACGCTTTCAACAACTTCACAGTAGTTGAAAAGACCGCTGAAGAAAAGGTTGCCTACGAGAAAGAAAATCTTTCTATAAAGACCACATACAACAAGGCCGGCGAGTTTACTCTTCCCCTTGTTGGTGCTAACTACAGCGATGTTGCAGTAAGCTGGGTATCTGGCAGCGAGCTCATCGTTATCGGCGAGAACGGTGCTATCACAGTAACCCTTCCCGATGAAAAGACAGAAGTAACTCTTACAGCTACATTCAAGCTCGGTGATGTAACCGAAACGAAGGAATACACTGTTACCGTTGCTGCTAAGCCTAAGGTTTCCTTCAATGTTGTTGACACTCCCGTTGCAGGCAATGAATATTATTTCATGGTTGAGCAGGGCAATCTCGAAAAGAATCTCTTCATCACAGGCGAGATGAGCGGCAATTATATGAAGACAACCGATGATTACACCGCATCCGTTAAGGTTAAGGTCGTTGAGGCTGAGGGTGGCTACTATCTTCAGGTCGGCGATAAGTATATCGGCGTTGGAGCTTACACCAACAATAATGGCGGAACATCCTACAAGATAACTCTTGACGATACCGCTACTACGGTATTTGTATGGAACACCGAAAACAAGACGTTCACGACGGCTATAGACGGAACGGATATTTATCTCGGCACATACAGCAATTATGAAACACTCAGTGCAAGCAAGCTCAGCTACATCAGCACGAGCTTCCCTGCTCACCTTATAACTGTAGGTGATGCAGTAGTTGTTGCTGACGGTGAGTACACCATCTCCGCAGGCGGCAATTTCCTTGGTGCTCTCGATGAGTCCGCAAATTACGGCTATCTTCCTAAGGCAGAAGTGGGCACAAGCTTTACAATCACCAACGTAGCCGGTGGTATTACCATTCAGGACTCCTACGGACGCTACCTCTATATGTCCGGTACTTACAACAGCTTCCAGCTCGGAACAACTGCTCCCGATGACGGTTCTCACATTTGGATCGTTACTAAGAATGCGGACGGAACGTACACATTCGTAAACTCCGTAACCGAAAAGACTATCGCTTATAGCGAGACCTATGTCTCCGCAGGCGCATACGCAGAGGTAGGCACTGACATCGCTACACTTACTCTTGTAGCATATGTTGCTCCCTCCGAGCCCGAGATTCCTACTGAGGAAGGAAAGGTTACTGTTTATTTCACAGTTAAGGATTCCGTAGAACTCAACTCTTTCAACCGTTACTACTTCACCGGTACTCTTACAGGTTGGAAGTCCGGTAAAGAAGCTCCTGTTTTCACAAACCTTGAAGGTACTGATATTTGGTACATGATCGTTGACGTTACTATCGATAAGACCGTTAATGAGTGGAACAACTATAAGCTTATCATAGGTACTGAAAATGACGGACTTAAGTGGCAAAGATCTTGGACTACAACTTCCGCTCCCAACTACGGAGAAAAGAACTGCGAGTTCGAGTACAACGAAGGTGATCAGCTTGTTAACCTTGGTGAGCATACATTCGTTGGTCAGCCTGCTGCTGAGACCTTCACCGGTTGGTCTGTTATAGGACATTTCGAGAATCTCGCTGATGTTTATCACGAGTGGAGAGGCGATTTCGACCTTGCTCCTACTGATGAAGCTAACATTCTCGAATCCGGTTGGATAACCATTAACGCTACAAATGACAACTTCAAGGTTCGCAAGGACTTTGATTGGAATCCAAGCTACGGCAGCGAAACCGGCAAGGATGGAAACTACTGGTTTGAGAAGGACGGAACGTACAAGATCCGCTTCAACACTGAAACTCATGAGATTACCGTAGTTGAGAAGGTTGAGACTCCTGCTGAAAATACAACTGTTACAGTTAAGATTGCTGATTATGCAGATGCAAACTCTTGGGTAGACTCCACACTTAACAGCGAAACTGTAAAGCTTGATGACTGCATTACCGTATCGGTTTCCGCAGATAAGCCCAGCAGTTATGGTCAGAATACAGGAAAGTACTATGAAAACGGTGAGAACTGGAGAATTTACCAGAACGAAACCCCTTCAATAGTTGTCACAGCTGCTGAAGGACACACAATCATTTCTGTAAAGATCACATACACTGTTAATAACAATGGTATTCTTACGAATGGCACTGCTAATGTGGCTTCCGATGAGATAGTTTCTGTAAATGCTAATACAATTACATTTAGTGTTAGTCAGACTCAGGCAACCGAAAAAGCAAATGGTCAGGTTCGTATAACCAATATTGAGGTAATATATCAGTAAATTGATTTACCATTTTGGCACACACCCTTCGGGGTGTGTGCCCTTTTATATCAAAAAAGCAGGGGCTGATGCCTCTGCTTTTAGTTTTATATTTTGGATTATTTGAATTTTTCGGTGAGGGTTTTGAAGGCGGCGAGGTTTGTTCGCTCCTCGGTCATGGGGGTTACGGATATATAGCCGTCGGCGAAGGCGATGGTATCACGCTCCTTATCCTCGGGGTGAGAATCGGGGATTGCGACTCCGTATTGGACGTAGGTTACCTCGTCTATCTTATGGAACGAATCCGAGAAGAAGGCGTCGCCCTGTTTCGTTATCTTTATTCCCTTCACTGTTTCGGGGATATTGACGTTATAGAGGGTTGCGTGGTCAAAGAGGTCATTTTCGATTATGAATTTATACGCCGTATCAAGATATTCCGCTGCGCCCTCGAGGTTATCGACGGTAGTTGAGAAGGCTATTCCACGGTGGTTTTGATGTGCCGCTTCGAATATTGCGCCCATCGTTCCGGAATATATGATATCTCCGCTCATATTGACTCCACGGTTGATTCCGGAGAGGATGAGATCGTAGGTTCTGCCGAGTCCGACTGTTCCGAATCTTACACAATCGGCAGGTGTGGACGCCATGGAATACGCTTCGACGCCCTCGATATAATCTATTTTTCTTATTTCTATCGGATTCATAAAGTCGATTGCATGGCTCTTACCGCTCTGCTCGACCTTGGGGGCGATGACGGTTACCTCGCCGTATTCCTTTGCCCAGCTTGCGAGAAGTCTTATTCCCTGCGCTTCAATTCCGTCGTCGTTTACTATCAGAAATCTCATAGCCAGCCCTCGTTATTCTCCTTATAGTCCTTAAGGCGTGCGTCGGCGTCGGCGATGAGGGCGTTCATTTCCTCGATGCTATAAACCGTTGCGCCGCATGCGCAGGCGTGTCCGCCGCCGTGATATTTTTCGCCGAGCGTATTCACGGACACGAATCTTGAGCGAAGGCGGACACGGATGCTTCCGTCGGGGTAGTCGATGAACGCAAGCCAGATGAGGCTTCCCTTGATCGAATCCATGAGGGAGACGGCGTTTGACGCCTGCTCGGTGGTGAGGTTGAATTTCTCCTGCATTTCCTTATTTACGTGGAGATAGACGAGTCCGTTCTCGGTCATTTGCATTTTTTCACGTGCGTAGGCTTCGAACTTAAATTCCTTAAAATCACGCAGGTAGAGGTGGGCGTAGAGGATATCGGTATCGACGCCCTGATCGAGCATAAGTCCTGCGTATCTGAGGGTATCGCCCGAAACGTCACGGAAGCGGAAGCGTCCAGAGTCCGTTACCATTCCGCAATAGATATACGTTGCGGCGGTGGTATTGATCTTCAGCTCGTCCTTGAAGGTATCGTAAAATTCCGCTATCATCTCGCAGGTGGAGGATTTTTCCTCGATCACCCAATGGTAGTCGCCGTAGTGCTTATCGGTGATGTGGTGGTCGATCTTACATATTTCCTTACAGAGCTTATATTTTTTATTCGATATTCTATCCTCCGTTCCGGTATCGAGCACAAGTCCGAGGGCGTCGGCGTAAAGCTCGTCCGCTATGGGCTCGTCCTCCGATCCGAGAAATTCGAGGTAGTCGGAAAAATCGGCGTTTTGAATATATATTTCCTTTTCGGGATATGTAAGGCGAAGTATCTCGCAAAGTCCCTTAGTCGAGCCGACGGCGTCGCCGTCCGGTCTGATGTGGCGGAAGAGGATTATTCTGTTGTATTCCTTTATCTTATCGAGTATTTGCTTTTTTCTATCGTAGTTCGTCATTTTATGATCCTTTCATTCAGTTCTGCGTCAGGGCGACGAGGTCGGCGAGCATATTCATTGCCGTTTCTCTATCGGCGACGGTTGCGCCGCTTGCCTTTGCGTGTCCGCCTCCGCCGTATTTTGCGGCGATGGGGTTGATATTATATTTACTTGAACGAAGCTCGCAGAGGACGCCGTTTTCGGTCTCGGTGAAGTTTACCCAGATATCTATTCCCTTTATATCGCTCATCGTATTGACCATTCCACGTGAAACGGTAAAGGTATCGACGCCGTAGGATCTCATTTCGTCAAGAGTCGTATAGATATACGCAACGGGGGCGTCGGTCTTATTTATCTTTAGCGTGAAGCGTGCACGAAGCTGCACGGAGGCGAGCTCGTCGGCGTAGAGATTTGCGAAGATATCGTTGGTGGAAAAGCCCTGCTCCATAAGGAAGGATGCGACGCGGAAGGTTTGTGCGCTCGTGGAATCGTAGCGGAAGCGTCCGGAGTCGGTGATCATGCCCGTATAGAGAGATTTTGCGGCGAGGGGGGGGACGTTGAGCCCTGTTTGCATTGCGAACATACCGATGAGTCCGCAGCACGATTCGAAGCTCGTATCTATGACCTCGAGGTCGGCGAATTTTTCGCAGAAAATGTGGTGATCCATTTTAATCGTCGTTTCGGCGAGGGTATATCTCGTATCCGAAATCATACTGACGGCACTCGTATCGAGAATGAAGGCGAGTGCGCCCTCGTAATAGGAGTCGGGGATATCGTCCGTAGCGGAGTCCTCCATAAAGCCGTAGCGGCGTGAGGGATCGCCGACGGTATAGATCTCCTTATTCGGATAATTTGCCTTTAAGATGTGCTTTAGCCCTATTTGCGAGCCGAGGGCATCTCCGTCGGGATTTGAATGTCTGTGAATGATGATTCTGTCGTATTTTTCAATAAGCTCTATTACCTTTGTGAACATTTCTTCTATCCTTTCATACTTTATCATTATATTATACTATATATTTGCCGATTTTGCAAACATTTTTTGCGGATTTTGCGGATTTTTTTCAAATAAGTACTTGCAAAGGCGGAAAGTTTGGGTTATAATAGATTGGATAAATCTATGAAAATATACCAAGGAGGACTATTAATTGAGTAATTCAAGAAAGAAGCCAATCATTGCGATCTGTTATGATTTTGACAAGACGCTCTCCCCCGACGATATGCAAACCTTTACGCTCATTCCGTCATTCGGCGTCAATGTCAACGAATTTTGGCACGAATCCGATGAGCTGGCGACCGAAAACCGTATGGAAATGAATCTTGCGTGGATGTACGAGCTCGTCAAATACTCCAATTTTAAGGGAAAATCTCTCAAACGCGACTATTTCAGGCAGTCGGGTGCGGAGGTAAAGCTCTATGAGGGTGTAAAGACGTGGTTTTCTCGCATCAATCAGTATGCCGAGAGCAAGGGCATCGAGGTTGAGCACTACGTGATCTCCTCGGGACTTCGTGAGATCATTGAGGGCAGTGAGATTGCCGAGGAATTTAAGAAAATCTACGCATCGTCCTACCTCTACAATGCCGACGGTGTAGCAATCTGGCCGGCTCAGGCGGTCAATTATACCAACAAGACGCAATACCTTTTCCGCATCTCAAAGGGCTTCCTTGACGAGCACGACGAGAGAGTCAACGATTCCGTTCCAAAGAACGAGCGCCGCATTCCCTTTTCCAACATCGTTTACATAGGCGACAGTGCGACGGATATTCCCTGTATGCATCTGGTAAAGGAGCGTGGCGGCTACACGATCGGCGTATTCGATCCCGTTAAGGACAATCGTGAGAAGGTCTACAAGCTTCTCAACGACGGCAGGCTTACATTCTATGCGCCTGCGGATTACACGGCTAAGAGCCCGATGTCGAAGTATCTCAAGCAAATCATCGACACGATCGCACTTAACGAAAGGATCAAGGAGGAGCAGAGGCTTCTCGAGCAACCGGCTATTGATTTCAAGCTTTCCCAAGAAGGCACTACCGAGCAATAAAAATAAGCCCTGCATGCAGGGCTTATTTTTATTTCAGAGAATATATCTTCGAATATTTATTTTCGAGGTAGTCGGTAAAGTAGGTGGGATCGAATTCCTCGCCGAGAACATCGCAGAGGAGCTCGCTCGGCGTTTTGAGAGAGCCGTATTTCCAGATGTTTTCCCTATTCCACTCATTTATAGGCTTGAAATTGCCTTCTCTGAGGCATTTCTCAACGTCGACGCTCTCACGCATTTTGGCAAGGAAATGCGCACCGTAGGCAGAGCCGAGGGCGTAGGACGGGAAATATCCGACAGAGCCGCCGGACCAGTGGCTATCCTGAAGGACGCCCTCACGGTCGCAGGGCACTTCAACGCCGAGGTATTCACGATAGAGTCTGTTCCATTCGCCCGGAAGCTCGGCAACCTCAAGCTCGCCGCTCATCACACGCTTTTCAAGCTCGTAGCGTATCATTACGTGGAGGCAATAGGTAACCTCATCTGCCTCGGTGCGTACTAATGACGGGGTTACGAGGTTGACGGCTTTGTAAAAATCATCTGCGGTATAGCCGCTCATCTGCTCGGGGAAGCATTCTCTGACTGTACCGAAGATATAATGCGTAAACTCCTCGCTTCTGCCGAGGATATTTTCATAAAAACGGCTCTGGCTCTCGTGTATTCCCATTGAGACGCCGCCGTCGAGGTTTGTATATGCGTATTCGTCTGCGGAATTCATATCATAGAGTGCGTGTCCGCCCTCGTGGATTACGCTGTACATTGAGGACGCCATATTATCTCTTTGATAATTTGTGGTGATACGGACGTCTCTATGCGAGCCGATGCTCGTTGTAAAGGGGTGCTCCGTCGTTCCGAGTCCACAGACTCCGAGGTCGATGCCCATTGTTTTCATAAGCTCGAGGGCGAATTTTTCCTGTGATGCTTCGTCAAAATCGCCGTGTATGCAGGAATCGTCCACCTGCTCCGCCTCGCCGATCCTTTTGATGAGGGGGACGAGCTTGGATTTCAAAATGCCGAAGAACTCGTCGCACTTCTCCATCGTCAAGCCCTTTTCGTACTGATCAAGGCAATAATCGTAGGGGTGCTTTTC
Organism: uncultured Lachnospiraceae bacterium; assembly: GCA_964581025.1. GTDB lineage: Bacteria > Bacillota > Clostridia > Oscillospirales > CAG-272 > RGIG4608. The sequence goes on along the minus strand of CAZONA010000009.1, from coordinate 15,630 downwards.
GGGGGCGCAATAGTGGGCTATTTTTTTATTATATTCGAATATCTGCTCGAGCACGGGACGGAAAAGCTCGAAGTCGCTCTCCTCCTTCGCTCTGTGCCAGACGTCGTCCGCCTTCACGAGCAGCTCCTGATATGCAATATATTCCTCGATCGGTATCTTTTTCATCTCCTTCATACCGTCGTATGCGAGATAGACCATTCTCTGCTCTTTTTTGTCAAGCTCGTCCTTATGCGAGTCGAGAAATTCAAGCAGCTCGACAGTCTCGGGCGACGTTTGGAGTCTATACGCTTCCTCGCTGAGTATGCCGAGTGCGTGCGCACGGTTTTCGGCGGTCTTTTTGGGGGCTGTGGTCGCACCGTCGTAATACATCAGCGACATTGCGTGATTATATGCGCTCATCTTGGATTGGAGTGCGTAAAGCTTGGATATTGCTTCCTGTACGTTCATATTTTTTCTCCTTTTCTTTTGGCTTCAGGCACAGTATGCGCCGCTCGTGAAATGTTTTTTATCAAGGCAGATGAATGCAAGCTCGATAATATGCATATTATCCGCACTTGCCGTATCGTCTCCGATATAGAGATTGCGTCTTATGACGGCGACGTATGCGGTCGGGTTATAATCGGTGGTGCTTGAAAGGCTTCCGCCGCCGGTGATATTGCCGAACATAGTTCCCCATCCGCCCTCGTAATTCAGGTATTCCTGAAAATCGTTATAGTGATTATAGGTATAAAAGACGTATCTTTCGTTAATGTCGATAATGTTATCGCCGTTCTTATCATATCTTGTATAAACGATGCGTGCTGCACCTCTCATTATACGCTCGCCGTCATTATAATCCCCGTGTGCACGCCCGGGATCGCAGTCCGTGCCCGACGTGCCTATATCTATTTCATAATATTGCAGATCTCCGCCGCATCCGGAAATATCGGGAAGCTCCGGCTCGAAGGGGTATTTTGAGGTATCTCCCTTGAAGTAGGAATTATTGAGGCGGAGGTATTCGCCCCAAGGGCTTTCGTCGGGATCGGTTCTCTTACTGTACGTATAATTTGCCGGGATATCGCCGAAGGCGAGCATATACGCCGCAACCTCCTCAAGAGTAACGTATGCGCCGCCCTTGAATATCTTATTGACGATTTGCCCGTTTACGTCGATTATACAATACGTATTTCCGTCGTCGAGGTAGAGTGCGGAGGTATTTCTCACAAGGACTCCGTTCTCGTTCGGTTGATTCTCTGCGACCGTGGGGGCTTGATCCTGCTTCTCGATACTACCCGACATAAAGCTGTGCTGTGTGCGGTAGTACGAATCCATATAGCTCGTGGCAGGCTCATAATTTGCGTAAAATTCCGCTGCGGTCATATTGATGTAAGGATCGCTCGTCGGTCCTTTTTCGGTATCGACGGTCGTGGTGGTTGTCGTGGTAGTCGGAAGGACGTTACACGAGGTGAGGATGCTCAATATTATGAATATAATGAGCAGCTGTTTTAAGTGTTTCATATACATCTCCTATTCTTTACCGTATAATTATAGCACATTTTTTCGATTTTGAAAAGATAGTAGTTGAAATTATTCGGATTTTATGTTAATATTTAATAGTAAAAACGTCAAAGGAGCGGAAAATGAAATTTATATCGTGGAATGTAAACGGATTCAGGGCTTGTCTTAACAAGGGCTTTGAGGAGTTTTTCAGGGCGCAGGACGCCGATTTCTTCTGCATTCAGGAATCTAAAATGCAGCCGGAGCAGGCGACGTTCAACGCCGAGGGGTATTATCAATATTGGTACAGTGCGGAGAAGAGGGGATACAGCGGAACGGCTGTTTTTACTAAGCACGAGCCCATCTCCGTTCGGTACGGGCTTGGTATCGAGGAGCACGACCATGAGGGGCGTGCGATAACGCTTGAATATGAGGATTTTTATCTTCTGAACGTATACACGCCGAACTCACAGCGTGAGCTTACGAGGCTCAATTACAGAATGAAATGGGAGGACGCACTGCGTGCGTATATCGTTGAGCTTGATGCAAAAAAGCCCGTTATCTACTGTGGGGATCTGAATGTGGCGCACGAGGAGATAGACCTGAAAAATCCCAAGACCAATCACACGAGTGCCGGATTTACCGACGAGGAGCGTGGGAAAATGACCGAGCTTTTAGGATGCGGATTTTGCGACACGTTTCGCCGTCTTTATCCCGAAAAGGTCGAATACTCGTGGTGGAGCTACATGTTCCACGCACGTGAGAAGAACGTGGGATGGAGGATAGATTACTTTATCGTTTCCGAGAGGCTATTCGATCGGGTTCGTGAAGCTCGCATACACGGCGACATTTTCGGGAGCGATCACTGCCCTGTGAGTATTGAAATCGACCTATAAAAAAGAGGACGCACGGTGTGCGTTCTCTTTTTTTGCTTTTTATTTTTCCGCAACTGCACGCTTCCAGCAGGCGTGGCACATTGCGACGTAACTGTCGTTTCCGCCGATGAGTATCTGTCCGCCCTCGGTAACGACTCTTCCCTCTCCGTCGATCCTTGCGTTGACGACCGCCTTCTTGCCGCAGGCGCAGATGGTCTTTATCTCGCTTATGGAATCGGCAATCTCGAAAAGTCTATGGCTACCCTCGAAGGTATGCGTTAAGAAGTCGGTGCGAAGTCCGAAGCAGAGGACGGGGATATCAAGCTCGTCGACGATGCGGCGAAGCTGATCAATTTGCTCTGCGGTGAAGAACTGACATTCGTCGGCGATCACTGCGTGAATTCCCTGCTTTGTGAGAAATTCGTCGTAGACGTTCATATCGGGGGTTATGACCTGCGCTCGCTGTTCGAGTCCTATTCTCGAGCGTATGACATCCGCACCGTCCCTATCGTCGACGGAGGGCTTAATGAGCCAGACGTTCATTCCCCTTTCCTCGTAATTGAATTTGGTTATAAGGGCGTTTGCGGTCTTTGACGAGCCCATTGCACCGTATTTGAAGTAGAGCTTTGCCATTTTTAATTCCTTTCCGCATAGGTTGCGTTGACGATGAGTCTTTCGACTATTCGGGTAACGCCCTCGAGCGATTCTATCGACAAAAATTCAAATCTCGAGTGGAAATTCTCACCGCCCGTGCAGATATTGGGACAGGGCAAGCCCATGAACGAGAGTCTTGCGCCGTCCGTTCCGCCTCTGATGGGAAGAATTTTGGGCTCAATCTCGAGCTCCTCCATAGCCTTACGTGCACGGTCGACGGTGTACATGTGCCTGTCGATTATTTCTTTCATATTGAAGTAGGAGTCCCTGACCGACGCTGTGCAGCTGCCCTGACCGTAGCGTTGATTTATCGTTTCCGCAACGAAAAGAAGCTGTGCTTTCTTTGCTGTGAACTTCGCCATATCGTGATCTCTGATTATATAGGTGAGCTGTGCGTGCTCGCAGTCGCCGCTCATACCGATAAGGTGGAAAAATCCCTCATAGCCCTCCGTTTTCGAGGGGATCTGATCCCCGGGCAGGAGCGAATTGAACTCCATTGCCATAAGGGAGGCGTTTTTCATTTTATCCTTAGCAGATCCCGGGTGAATGGACACGCCGTGAAATTCGACGCTTGCCGAGGCGGCGTTGAAATTTTCGTATTCTATCTCGCCGAGCGCACCTCCGTCGACGGTATAGGCGTAATCCGCACCGAATTTTTCAACGTTGAAGTGATCCGCACCTCTGCCGATCTCCTCGTCGGGTGTAAAGCATATTCTGACCTTACCGTGCTTCTCGCCGCTTGCGATGAGTGCTTCGACGGCGGACACTATTGCGCAGACGCCTGCTTTATCGTCCGCTCCGAGAAGCGTCGTGCCGTCGGTTACGATGAGGTGATCGCCGACGTATCCGTTAAGCGAGGGGTAATCCGCAGGGCTTAAGACGATGCCCTGCTCCTCGTTAAGGCATATATCGCCGCCGTGATAGTCGACGATACGGGGCTTTATTGGTGCGTCGGGGCAAGCGTCGCTCGTATCGACGTGTGCGATAAGTCCGAGGGTTACGGTGCTATTTTCAACATTTGCGGGCAGGGTTGCGTAAAGGTAGCCGTACTCGTCGACCTCGACGTCCTCAAGTCCGAGGGCTCGGAGCTCCTCTGCGATGGCTCTGCTAAGGACAAGCTGCTTTGCGGTACTCGGAACGGTTTCGCTCGTTTCATCCGACATTGTGGGATAGGAAACATATTTCAAAAATCTTTCTTCAAGCTTCATTTTTACCTCCGTGCGTCGCTTTTTGCGACGTTTATATAGATCTTTCTTATTGTATCACAAAATTGTTCGACAAACAAGTGCTTTTTGGTAAAAATATTTCTTTACAAAGGCACGGAATTATGATATAATATTTTTTAGATTAAACACAAGGAGCTTATTATGAGATCCTCAAAAAACACTGACCAAAGGTGGTATCGGCTCGACAATGCCGCCAAGATATATCCTGCCTCGCACACGAGATATTGGAGCAATCTTTTTCGCCTTTCCGCAACGATGGACGAGATGATAGATCTGCCCGTGCTCGACCAGGCGCTCAAGAACACTATTCCTCGTTTTCCGAGCATTGCGGCAAGGTTATCCGAGGGTGTTTTCTGGTACTATTTGCGTCCGGTGGACGCTCCGCCGCCGATAATGGCGGAGTACAGCTATCCTCTCGCTCACATGTCGAAAAAGGAGCTAAAGACCTGCGCATTTCGTGTTATCGTATACAGAAATCGCTTAGCGGTCGAATTTTTCCACGCTCTCACCGACGGTACGGGGGGATTGATATTCTTAAAGTCGCTGATTGCCGAATATGTGGAGCTGAAATATTCCGTTTCCGTTCCCTGCACCTGCGGTATTCTTTCAAGGCTTGAGCCGCCCTCGCCCGAAGAGGTGGAGGACAGCTTTCTTCACAACTCCGCTCCCGTCAAGGAAACTCGCAAGGACACGAATGCGTGGCGTATCGACGGCACGCCCGAGGAGGATTCGTTCCTTCACGTTACAAATTTTCAGATCCCCTGCGAGCAGGTGCTTACTCTTGCTCACGAAAAGGGCGTTTCGCTGAACACTTATCTTGCGGCGGTGATGATGCGTGCGATACTGCATCTTGAATTTGACACGATCAAAAATCCCAAAAAGTACAAGCCCGTCAAGGTGCTGATACCCATAAATCTGCGTCCGCTATTCGGAAGCAGGACGCTCAGAAATTTCGCTCTCTACACCATTCCCGAGATAGATCCCCGTCTTGGCGACTACACGCTCGACGAGATAATAGGCATCGTTCATCACAAGGTGGGGCTTTATGCGACGAAGAAGAATATGGCGAAGATGATGGAAACGAACGTTGCGGACGAGCGTTCGCTCGTGCTTCGTGTCGTTCCGCTCTTTATAAAAAATATTGTAATGAAGATGGTTTTCAATTCCGTCGGTGAAAAGAAATCCTGTCTGAGCTTTTCAAATCTCGGGAACGTCTCGCTCCCCGAGGAGCTTGAGCGGCACGTAGAGAGGATAGATTTCATTCTCGGTCCTCAGGCAAATGCGCCGTACAACTGCAGCATTTACACCTACGGCGGTGTGCTCAACGTTACTCTTTCCCGAGATATCAAGGAGGCTCTGCTTGAGAACTACTTTTACCGAGAGCTCAGGGAGCTGGGTGTGGAGATCACCGTTCAAAGCAATCAACGCTAAAATCACGGCAAAGGAGATATTAAATATATGTACTGTGCAAACTGCGGTGTCAAGCTTGCCGACACCGAAAAAAAGTGCCCTCTTTGCGGCACTGCCGCCTATCATCCGGATATAGAGCGTCCCGAGGTCGCCCCTCTCTTTCCCGAGGATTACACCCCCAAAAAGGAGATCACAAAGACCACGGTGGAGATAGTTCTCATTATTCTATTCCTCATTCCCATATTCATTACCGTTTATGCGGACATTTATCTTAACCGTGCGATAACGTGGTCGGCATACGCTATCTTTTCCGTATGCCTTATCTACCTTATCTGCGTACTGCCCACGTGGTTCAAGCGTCCCACGCCTGCGGTATTCGTTCCCGTGGATTTTCTCGGAATCGCACTGTTTCTGCATTACATCAATTATGCGACCGGGGGCGATTGGTTTCTCAATTTCGCTTTTCCCATCGTCGGATACGTCGGTGTGCTCGTAACGACCGTTTCGGTGCTTCTGTATTATCTTAAAAAGGGGCATTTATACGTTATCGGGGCGTTCTTTATTGCGCTCGGATTCTTTATGGACTATGTGGAGCTGTTCCTTATGATATCCTTCAAGCTTGATTTCGGCGGTTGGTCGCTCTATCCGATGATCCCTCTCGTGCTTTTCGGGCTGAGCCTCATTGTTATTGCGATCAGCAAGAGCACTCGTGCGATACTTGAGCGCAAGCTGCATTTTTAAGAAATAAAAAATGAAAACCGCCGACGGTGTCGGCGGTTTTTTTATTATTTGAGAGCGGTTATTTTTCCGTCGAGATCGACGTTCACGCTCCACGCTTCCGTTACGGATGCGGTAGGCTCTGCCTGTATTGCCTCGGCTACTACGTCAAGGACAAGGTAGCAGCCGTCCTCGGCGGCAAGGATGATATCGCTTGTCGGCAGGCTCGGGGTTGAGCTGCTCGGGGAGAGCGGCAGGCGGTAATAGTACGTATTATTTGCGCCATCGGCAAGCCAAGCGTTCGAATCGTAGCTGAAGCTCGGGACGCTTGCACTTTTATATATTCTGTTCCCATTGGAATCGACCCAATAAGGCACGAGCCTTACACGGACGTATGCGTTGATATTACCCGTATTTTTGACGCTTATCTCGCTTTTTTTATTATTCTCAAAGCGTTCGCTGACCTCACACGAGACCTTTGCGACCTCGAGGGGATCTTCCGCCTCGTCCGTTTCTCTGAACATATATGCGAGAGTGCCGACGGTACAAAGAGCGAGGGCGAGGAGAATGGAAGCAAGGATGACGATATATTTTTTACTGCTCATTTGCATTCACCCCACTATGAGTATTTTTTACAAGGTCGCTCTGATCGCTGAGCCATTTTTCGTTTTCTCTTACAAGATTTATCTGCACGGTAGTGCCGGCGGTGTTGGAATGGACGCAATTAACGGTGCTGTCCTTATATCTCCACGACCATGATCTATTCACGCTCACGGTATAATTGTTGAGGTGGACGTTCTTCACGACGACCTCGCCGTCTCCGACGACGGTTGCGAGGATCAACTCGCCCGTGAGGAGATTCTTTATTTCGACCACGGAGACTTCACCCTCGCCCGAGCCGCTTACGATGACTGTGATATCGCCCGTGATGGGCACGAAGCTTGCGTAGAACACGTTGGTATTCTTTTCGGTAAGGCTTGCGCCCGAGGGGACGAAGGAATCCGCTATCCCGTCGCCGTCGGTATCCGCAAGGCTTCCGTGGACGCCGTTTTCAAGCGGCACGGTGCACGCCTCGTCCGTAAACCAGCCTACGAAGCGATAGAATGCGTCGGAATGCGCGACGGAGCCGACTATGGTCTCCGATCCCGTAACGATCTCTCGGCTATTTGAGAGCCTTCCTGCGCCGTCAAGGACGCTACCGTCGACGACGGCGACGTACTCGATGGTACGCTGGAGGGGTGCGTAATAGAATATGAGCTCGTTTCCCTCTTCCTTATCCTTGACGGTCAGGTGTCGCATACCGTCGCTCTCGAGGTTAACGCATTCATATCCGTCGACGGTGGGAGAGGGGAGGCTTATCTCCGTTCCCCATTTCGCCGTGCCGCTTACGCTATCACGCACGGATTCGGTGGTATTATATTTATAATAGTGCACCTTATAATTATAGGAATTTCTCGTATAGAAGATATACAGCTCATCTCCGTCGGAGAGGTCGTCTATTTTGAAGGTAGCGCCGCCGTCGGTGCTGTTTGCGTTGCTTTGGCTCTCGCCCGAGACGACTCTTGCGACGCTCGTTACGGTAAATCCGGTAAATTCCGCAGGAGTTACGGTTACTGAAGTACCCTTATCGTCGATTCCGGTATGGTAAGTTCCCGAATCCTCATAGCCTCCGCTTCCGTCGATGCTGTAATCCGAAAGCTCCGTTGCGTTTGCACCGAGCTTTGCGAGCATATAATGCACGGCGTAGTAGACCTTGACCGTATTCGGCGTATAATAGAAGTTTATGACGTTATCGCTCTCGCTCGTGGAGAGGACGAGCTGCTTATAAAAGGCGTCGGGGATCATATCGTCATAATGCTTATACGTAACGGTAACCACGGACGTATCCGTTTCGAAAGTTTCCGTATCCATTACGACGTTCGTTTCCTTATTGATGTAATTTACCGTATATTTGATCTTATCCACGTGCTCATAATAGAACGTGTAGACGTTATCCTCGGGATCGAGCTGCATCGTTATGGAGTGGGAGGATACGGTGGGATAGTAGCCTCTGTTATACTGCTCGTAAAGCTGATCGAGGGGCTCGCCAGCCTTTGCCTGAAACGTTCTCGTCGTGCTTGCGTAGGAATAGCCCGTGGTATCGTCCGCAACTGCGGTATCGGGATCGTCGAGCAGAACGTATCTTATCGTGAAGGGCACTGCGGTATGGCTCTCCCATTCGGCGTAAATATTGAGGTCCTTATTTATCGGCATAGCCGTGGGGACGAACGCCTTTTTGCCGCCTTCCCTCTCGTCTATGTAGAACCAGCCCTTGAAGGTCAGCTCGGCATTCGCGGGGTTATCGAGGCTTCCGACAACGTTGCCGTGGAGCACCTTTTTATCGCCCGTGCAGGAATGGTACGGGGTTACGGTCTTGCCGCTCTCGTAGTCCCTGAGGTCGTCGAGGGTTACGAAGAAGTTGACCTCGTGGGAGACGGGCTTCCAGCTTGCGTAGAGCGTCAAGTCGTTTGACGGCATCGTCTCGCCGGTAAGATCGAATTCCGTTCCCTCATAGCATTCGGAGGTGGTATACCAACCGCCGAAGGTATAGGCGTTCTCCTCGAGCTCCTCGGGGTATGTGGGCAGAGTCATATAGTCCTCATAGCCGTTATTCTTCAGCCAATCGGACAGGCTCGTGCCGTAGGGGATGCCCGAGAAATCATACTCGTCTTTATTATAGTTATGGAAATAAAGGTGATTTTGCGTTTCGAGCTTATAGTAGAAGTTTATGACGTATTTAGGAAGTCCCGTCGCCTCGTCCGTGCCGGAGGTAGCCACTTTTTTATCGAATATATATCCATCAAGAATGGCTTCCGTCTGTCCTTGTTCATCCGAATTATCATAAACATTGAATTTTCGCAGAAGCGAATAATTTCCGCTTGCGTCCTCAAGGTAGATATTATATTCGAAAATTTTCGGTATGCTCCAACCGACATTTGCACCGTTTTCCCAGAAGCAGAGGTAGCTTATCTCGGTTCTGTCGGCATAGTCCGGGAATTTAGATCCGTCGAATATAAGGCTTTCATCGAGGTATTGATACATTCCCTTGATGGTTTGGTTTCCCTTATCATGGCTGTATTTTACGCCGTACTGACCGTTCCATGCGCTGAAGTACGCATATTTATACGTCGGGCAAAAATCGTCGTCCGAGCCGCCGTGGCTGGTATGCTTTTCACCCACCTCAACCGACTCAAAGATATCAACAGGCCAAACGCTCGAAATATCCGAGCCGAAGGGGGCTACAAATTCAAGGTAATAGTAGGTATGGGTAGAATCAAAATCCGCATCCGTCGAGCCGGAGCGCAATTGATATTTCGTTTGAAGCTCGGTATCGGAGATATATTTATCATCTATCTGCGGCAATGCTTTCACCTTACCCCAGTTATCGTCGGTGATGTTTTTCAAAAGATCGGCAACCGTTGCCGTACTGCCGTTGTTTGCACTTGCACCAAATGGGTACGTCGAGCCGCCGACGACCTGATACACGGTTTCGCCGTTCGTATCCGTATAGGATCTTGCGTAGTAGAAGCGCAGAGTGTAGTTTTTATGCTTATAGTAAACGTTCACGACGGTAGATCCGTCGCCTGCGACCTCGACGTTCGTATCCGAACGGTCATATTGCAGATAAGAGGGGGCGGAGGTGAGGCTATCACTTCCGCTAACTATCTCGCCCGATTTTGCGGAGAGGACGGTACTGCCGAGGAAGTAATTCTTCCCCGAGCCGTTCTCTGCCCAATAAGCGACCGTATATTTGGTATCGACTCGCTCCCAGATCGCCGTATATGTTACGGGGACGGGAGTTCCGTTTTCGTCGCTCGTTGCCTCGACTGACGAGGGGAGCTTATCGCTATCGTCGATAATGCCGTTTCCGTCGACGTCCCAGCCCTTGAAAACGTATCCGTATCTTATGGGATCGTTGACGACGAAGGGCGTTCCGTAGCGTGCGTATATGGGATCGGTGCCGTAGCCGCCGTTATTATCAAAGATCAAAAGATAGTAGAGTCTATCGTAGTAGCATTCGAACACGGTGCTTCCGTCTGCGGCGACGGCGTCGGGGATATGGTACATTTTCGTAAATCCGACGGTATATGCGCTATTTGCATCGGAGAGCTTGAGCATATCCTCGGTAACTACCGTGCCGGTGAGGGCACTCCTAACGTTGAAAAGCCCTGCATTTTCGGTATAAAGGTCGTCGCCGACGTTCTGGAAGAAGTATCTGACGGAATAATTGACCTCTATCGGCTCATAGTAGACCTTTATTTCGATATCCGAGCTGACGCTTGTGAGGTTGAAAACTATGCTCGAGGCGTCCTCGAGCTGTCCGTCGCCGTCGCTGTCATATTTCGGTGCGTAGCCGAGGAGAGTCGGGGATATGACGGTCTGTGCAAAGTCCGTTCCTGCAACGATATTTGCGACGTAGGGCTTATAGACCTCTATCTCCTCGCCGTTTTCCTCACGGAGATATTTTACGGTGATGGTTACATAGGTTTCGCTCTCGCCGTTCTCGGAGGTTGTAGCGGGCTCGCCGGCGGAGCGGCGTTTTATCATACGCACGTTTTCATCGGGAGCTTCGGAGGTGGCTTGGACTATTCGGATCTTTATGGGTGCGCTGCAATAGTCCACGCCGTTATCTGCGCTCATTTTGCAACGGAGGTAGGCTTCGTTTTTTGCGTCGAGCATTCCCTCGACGAGTGCCGAGGAGATCTCACACTCCGCCGACGTCTTATCAAGGACGTTCACCCAGACGCCCGTGCCGTCGGGCATAAGAATCTGCCACTGCGCTGAGGTGGGTTCTAAATTATTTGCCATCGCTACAACGGTTCTCTTTTCAAATTCGCTAAGTGAAAGCTCGCCCTTTTCCGTACCGTCGTAAAGTATACGGACGCAGGGCTCGTCGGTCTGCTCGGCAAACAGGAAATCGAGGGCGATTACCGGCATATACGTGCCGACGCTCGAAAACACGGTGCAGAGGCACAGAAGAAGGGACAGTATTCTGTTTTTCATCTTATGCACCTCCCGTTCTGCCCGAGACCGAGCTCCATGCCGTGCTTACGTCGGAGAAGCCGTTCGCTTGGACGGCGAACGCTTTGACTTTTATTTTTGTATTCAAGCTCGAAAGCTCGCTCGCATTCACCTGCGTGCTGACGGAAATTTTGCCGCCGTTTGCGAAGATTTGCACATTTTCAAGCGTTTGGGACGGTGCGAGGGTTTTATAAATTACCGCTTCGCCCGAATCGAACGAGAGCAGAGTCCACCCGTCCGCTATCTGCATTGAAATATTGCCGTCAAGGGCTGTGAGCTTGCCCGAGGTGCACGACCAGCCGCTATCGAGGGCGATGCGGACGAAAACGTAGGTCTGCGCTTCACTTCCCTCAAAGCTTACATAAGCCTGCCATGCGGAGTCGAGCCCGGGGACGAGGGGTGCGCTGTTCTCTGTCGTATTGACGGAAAGCTCGCCGAAGGTTATGACTCGAGCGGAGTCCCCGTCCTCGTCCTGCGTGCGATAGCGTGCCCAGTTTCCGACGACTGCGCCCGTGCTGAGCAAAAATGCGCAGAGGAGCAACACCGCCGCATAAAAAAAGTATGGGGACGGTGCAGAATTATTTGATCTTCCGTATCTCATAAATAATCTCAACACCGTCCTTTCAGGTTTATTTAATCTTGATCTTGCTTATCGACGCTCTCCTTCAAGCGTTCTATTTCCTTCATTATTTGCTCACGCTCCTCGCTGTCCTTTGCCTTATCACGTCCGAAGGAGGCTTCCATAAGCCATATTGCGAGGGCTATGAGAATGACTGTTACTATGGGAGTTTGTATCATCTCCACGATATATCCTACAAATGGGATTGCGGCGACAACCTTGCCCTTTACGGAGGTCAGGGGTATCGGCTCATCGGGGGCGTTATTTGCGTCGCCCTGCGTGATGACCGCATCTCCGTCAATTTCAACGATTCTATGGACGACGGCTATTCCCGAGGCTTGATAGACCACGATATCGCCGACGTTATATTCGTCCTCGGGCACGACTATCAGGAGATCGCCCACGGAGAGTGCCGGCTCCATACTGCCCGAGAGGACGACCGTTGCTCCGAAGCCGAGCGGCATCGGCAGGGTATTCCCTGCGAGCCGCGCGGCGTTTATGCTATACACGCTCGCACCTATGAGGATCGCCACAAGCACGAGTATTACCGTTCTGAGTACCGACCTTGTTTTTTTACTCAATGTCGCTACCTCTTCTGCCCTCGGCAATGACGACTACGCCGCCTGCCTCGACAACTATCCTTCTCGCCTCGGCGGATATGCCCTGCGTCTCGATAATGAGAGGATATTCGAGCTTATAGCCGTTTCTTGCGAGCACCTTCATCTGCTTTGCGGATTCGGGTATGAGTCCCTTATCCTTAAGTATCGGCAACGTTATGACGTCGCCTGCGCCGAAATGAGCGCATATATCGTCAAGGTTTATATAAGCCATCTTACCGTTGAAGCCCTTGCGTTTAGGCTCGGGTGTGGGTGTGTGAACGGGTTCGGGTGTAGGTTCTACATCGAGTGTAGGTTCTACCTCGGGGGCAGGTTCGGGAACGGGTGTGGGCTCGGGGGTGGGGGGAGTCTTTGCACGCTTGATGATCGAGATCACAAGGAGCGTGATCGCAACGAGAAGAAGTATTGCGAAGATGAGAAGCAGCACGCTTCTTGCCATACCGGATGCGAAGAAGCCGCCGTTTGCGTCGACTGCGGTATTCGCAACTGCGGAGAGCGTAAAGCTAACCTCTATCCCTGCTCCGTCCTCTAAATTTCCGAGCATCGTATCGTAGGCGTCATCGCCCTCGTAGCTCCATCTCCACTGAAAAGTATATTCAAGCGCCTGACCACGTCCGAGCGTTCCCTTATGAAGAAGGTCGGAGAGCTCGTCGATCGACGCCCATTCCTTTGCAGAGCCGAGCAGGTATTTATCCTCGGGATCGAGGACACGCACCTCGAGCGGCAGGGGGTATTCGCCGATCGTTTTCATATCTGCTACGAGTGTATAATCGAGTGCTATCTTATCCGCATTTCTTATGCGAATGGTATATTCGATGTCCGTGCCGGGTGCGACGACCTTATCTCCGTCAAGTCCTCGGACGGTTATCTCGCCCCTTGAATTTTTATACTGAACCAAGAAAACGTCAAGCTCCGTGTCCACATTAGAGCGGACGGCGAGTGCACGGCGATCCGCCTGTGCGTAATCTATGACACGTGCGGAGAGTGCGACGATGCTGAGAAGCAGGAGTATCACAAGTATTGCGATGGCTACCCAGAATGCTTCACGCACCTTGAGGAACGGCGACGCCGTTTGCTTTTCTTTGTTTTTGAGGTCTTCGGACATGCCGTTCTCCTTTCGTTTTGATGCTTGGCTTTTCAAGCTATTCGAATTTTCCGAATAGCTTGAAAAACCAAAAATCGACAGATTTTTGGTTTTTTATATCCGCCCCAGCCACGTTGGGGCGGATTTTTAATAAATTTTCAATTGGATATTGCTTTTCTATCAGTCAACCTGAGTTACGGTTACCTTTACGGAAAGTGCAATAGTAGGTGCGGTCTCTAAGTTACCGAGAGCCGTATCCTTATCATCATCGTTGCCCTCGAACGCCCATTTCCACGAAATTTCGTTTGCTACCTTTGTGGAAAGATCCGTATTTGCATCATATTCGCTGGTCAATGCATCGATCTTAGCCTTGACAGCATTTGCAAATTCTGTAGAAGAACTATAATCTGTTCCCTTAAGCGTATCTGTACCAACCGTTATCTCAAGGGGGCAATAATATGTATTATTTACATTCCAACCCGTCAGTGTAACAGTAGCCTCATAGGTTACTTTAACAGCAACCTCGGGTTTACCGGAAACAGTAACGGCTACCATACTACCGGAAGTACCGGGAGCAACAACCTTATCATTTGCACCACCAGCAGAAACAACGGTTTCTGCATTTGTACTATTCGTATACTTGTCAGAAAATGCATTAGCACCTTCTGTAGTAACTTCAACACCCCACTTAGCAACACGAGCGGTATCGGTGCCCGTGCCTGTGGTCGTGTACTTTGCGAACGTGCCCGAAATTGCGCACGTTGTGAGGAGGACTGCTACCAGAAGAGCGGAAGCAACTCTCATCATCTTATTCTTTTTCATAGTAGAAATTCCTTTCCTATAATTTTTTATTCTTCCCTCAACAAGGGAAACTACTTACAATGTATATTCACCCTCGGCGTGGCTTCCGTGGGAAGAATACTTATTTACAAGCTTATTTCTCGGAGTCGTCGGGGGTGCTTTCGCTCTCCTCGGCGTTCTCCTCTGCGCTCTCCTGCTTACTCTGTGCCTGTGCGGCTCTGAGGGCTTCAAGCTCTGCCTTCAGCGCTTCGACGTCGGTTGCGTTTTCCTTTTCGTATTTCTTACGGCGGATGAGGTCATAGCCGACGAGCAGGACGATCGGCATTGCGACGCAGACGATGAGTCCGGGGACGGTCTGCATGAACATTGCGACGTTTCCGAAGCCTGCGAGGCGGACGCCGGTATATTTTCCGACGAGATAATCCTCTGAGCGATAGTTAGAGTCGGGGGTGGGGTTATTCACACCCTGCGTCTCAAATTCGAGCTTACCTCCGTTTTCGTATATTCCTATTATCTTATGCGTCCAGATCTCCGCATAGTTGCCCTCCTCCGCATAGAAGGAGATGACGTCGCCGACCTGCAGCTCCGTTGCGTTCACCGAGGACACGAATATAAGGTCGCCAGACTTGATATCGGGGTACATCGAATCCGTCAGGACGATGAGCGGAACGACTCCGGCAAAATCGGGGGCTTCGTCCTCGTTGATCCAGCTCTTGACGATGAGCGTGCAGTTTACTATCAGCATAGGCACAAGTATCACGCACAGAACGATCCCGACGACTGTCAGCACTTTTTGCGAGGTGCTCGTCTTTTCGGTATTGTTTTCAACAGTAAGCATTTTTTATATTTCCTTTCGATGATATATCGGGAATGAAAAAGGACATACTATAATATATAGTATGTCCTTTTTCGTTGTGGATTTCCCACAAAAATAACAGTTTTTTCATAATTTTTAGCCAATTTATTAACTTTTTTGCCCCGTAGAGTTGACAAAGCCCCGAAAAAGTGATACAATTAGCATAAGAAAATGACATCCTATATATTATAGGATGTCCTTTTTTTATTGAATTTGTGCGCTTTGCCGAAAAGA
>CAZONA010000008.1:0-23836 GCA_964581025.1 uncultured Lachnospiraceae bacterium | reverse complement strand
AAAAAAGTGCGAGCCGTATGGCTCGCACCTTTTAATCCTCGAGCTGTCTGCCGAGAAATCCTGCGGCAGTACTGACGAGGCGGTTTTCCGTTTCAGGCGAGATATCGCTCTTACCGTAGCCGTCGATGCTACGCAGGGACGCCACGCATCCGATAATATCGCCCGAGCTGACTATCGGCACGGCACAGCTGACGTAATGTGCGTATCCCTCTCCTATGGGCATTATCTGCTCTCCGCCCTCTCGATAGGTGAAGGTGGTCCTATCCTCCATAAGTCCTTCAAGCTCCGCAGAGAGCGGCTTCTCGAGATATTCCTTACGGGGAACGCCTGCGCAGGCGATTATTTCGTCCCTGTCGCAGATTATCACGTCCATGGCGCAGACCTTATGCAAGGTGTCCGCATACTGTGAGGCAAAGCCCGTCAGCTCGCCGATGGGGGAATATTTTTTGAATATGACCTCCCCCTCTCTATCCGTATATATTTCAAGGGGATCTCCCTCTCGTATACGCATCGTTCGTCTTATTTCCTTCGGTATGACGACTCTGCCGAGGTCGTCGATACGCCGAACAATTCCCGTTGCTTTCATATATAAATTCTCCTTTTGATTTACAGCACTGAATTTCATTTTGCAATGTTAGTATCTGTAGAACAAAGGAATTTATGCCTTGATTCGATGGCGCATTTTCAAAAATTCGCTTTTTGCGATAAATTTTGCAAATTCAAATTCCCTTCCGACCTTTCGGAAGTCGGACGGTGAAGGTCGACCCCTCGCCCTCTCGGCTCACGACTGTGATCTTACCCTCGCACATATCGACGATACGCTTGACGAGCGGAAGTCCGAGCCCGTTTCCCTCGGCGGTATGCGACGTATCGCCCTGATAGAATTTTTCGAAGATATGCTTTTGCACCTCCTCGCTCATTCCCGAGCCGCAGTCGATGACCGAAACGCAGACGCTCTGCGCATCCGTCAAAAGCTCGATTCGTATGCTCCCTCCCTCGTTTGAGTGCTTGATCGCATTATCAATGAGATTTCCCCAGACACGGTCTATAAGTCCCTCATTCCCGTAATACATCACGCAGGGCAGCTCCATGTCGAACTCGATATTTTTCGCAGACCATTTATCCTCAAGCGAAAGTATCACCTGTCTTAGCTGCTCGTCGAGGCGAAATTCGGTCTTCCCTGCGACGATCTCCTGGTTTTCAAGGCGTGAGAGCATAAGGACGTTACTTGATAGTGTGGAGAGGCGGCGTGAATTATCAAGTATCTTATCGACGTAGGCACTTCGCTTTTCCTCGCTGAGCGATTTATTCTGAAGCAGGGCGGCGTATCCCTCGATCGAGGAGAGGGGGGTTTTGAATTCGTGGGAGACGTTTGCGACGAAGTCGGTACGCAGAGTTTCCATATTCGAGAGTTCACGTGTCATTGCGTTGAATTTTTTTGCCATATCCCGTATTTCGCTGATCCGCTCGTCCTCGGGAACTCTGACGGTGAAATTTCCGACGGACAGCTCGTCAAACGCCTCACTAATTCTCTGTATCGGGCGGATCATAAGCTTTCCGACGAAGAGAGCGATGACCGTACCGATAAGGAGGCTGACGAGGAACGAGAGCATTATCGGCAGGTGGCGTTGGAGGGGATCTATCTCCACCATTCCCACTCTGAAAAAGATGAGCCACAGAGTCGATACTATCAAAAAAACTGCAGTGATGGTTGCGAAAACGACGCCCGTGAACCAGAGCCACAGTGTCGAATGTCTTTTTCTTTTCATTTTTTCACCGCCTTATAGCCGAGTCCTCTGACGGTTACGATCTCAAAATCCTCACAGTCCGAGAAGCGTTCACGCAGGCGATTTATATGCGTATTCACCGTTCGCTCGTCCGTTTCGGAGAACATTCCCCATATCTCGTCCATAAGCTGCGGGCGTGTGAATATCTTATTCGGGTACGAGAGCAATTTATAGAGCAGATAAAATTCCTTTTGCGGAAGTATGGACTCCACTCCGTGCACGGTTACGGTGAGTGCGTCGTAATCGAGCACCGTCGTGCCGACGACTATTTTCTTTTCGCTCGATATTTTTGCACGGCGGAGCAACGCTTCCACTCTCAACACGAGCTCACGGACGTTTATGGGCTTTATCATATAATCGTCCCCACCCGTGCGAAATCCTCGCTGCATATCCTCGAACTGATCCTTTGCGGTAACGATGAGCACGGGCACGTCGCACCCCGATTCACGCAAGGCACCGACGAGCTCATAGCCATCCATATTCGGCATCATAATATCCGCTATCACTATATCTACGTATTCCCTATCCATAGCCTCGAGCGCTTCTCTGCCGTCGCACGCGGGGACGCATTTATATCCGGCGTCCGCAAGCACGGTGCAAAAAAGCTCTCTCATATCGGCGTTATCCTCGGCGACAAGCACCGTAAACATAATATCACCCCTTTTTTATATATTTTATCACGATTTTGTAACGCCACGGTAAACAAAACGATTTTTTCGAAAGTTTATTTTGAGTTTACATTCACGTGCCCGTGAGTTTATCTTTATGTGCTAAAATGCCTTCACAAACTTCAAAAGGAGAATTAAAAAATGAAAACAGCGATAGTTTACTATTCAAGACATCACGAAAACACGAAGAAGCTTCTTGACAAGATAGCCGAAAAGCACGAGGTAACACTAATTGATGCGACGAAGCCCATCGTCGTTGATCTGAACGGCTTTGACAGGATCGGGCTTGCGTCGGGCATCTACTATTCGAAATTTCACAGCTCGGTGCTGAAATTTGCAGAGGAGCGTTTGCCCGTCGGCAAGGAGGTTTTCCTCATCTACACCTACGGTGCGGAGAAAAGGGGCTACACGGACGCTGTAAGGAAAGCACTTGATGGCACGGATTCCAAGATCCTCGGCGAATTCGGCTGCTTCGGCTTCAACACCTTCGGTCCGTTCAAGCTCATCGGCGGCATTGCAAAGGGACATCCTACGGTTGCAGACCTCGAGAATGCTCTTGAATTCTACGAGGGACTCGGAAATGCTTGAGCTTAAAAACATTGTAAAAACCTACACCGTCGGCGATATTACGCAAAACGCCCTCGGCGGTGTGAGTGTGAGCTTTAGGGAGAACGAATTCGTTTCCGTTCTCGGACCGAGCGGCTCGGGCAAGACTACGCTTCTCAACATTATCGGCGGTCTTGATCGCTACACGAGCGGCGATCTCGTCATCGGTGGGCGATCCACGAAGGAATACGACGATCACGATTGGGATGCGTACAGGAACGATTCGATAGGCTTCGTTTTTCAAAGCTACAATCTCATTCCCCACCAAAGCGTGCTCGCAAACGTCGAGCTGGCCCTCACTCTCTCGGGAGTTTCACGCAAGGAACGCAGGGGGCGTGCCGTTCGTGTTCTCAAGCGTGTAGGGCTCGGCGATCATCTTCACAAAAAGCCGAGTCAAATGTCGGGCGGTCAGATGCAGAGGGTTGCCATTGCACGTGCTTTGATCAACAATCCCGATATTTTGCTTGCGGACGAGCCGACGGGTGCGCTTGATTCCGAGACGTCCGTGCAGATAATGGAGCTTCTCTCGGAGATCGCCAAGGACAAGCTGGTCATTATGGTTACGCACAATCCCGAGCTTGCGGAGACTTATTCCACTCGAATAATCAAGCTACGGGACGGGCGTATCACGGACGACTCAAATTCCTACGACGCTTCGTCGGAGCAGGTTGTTGAGAGGCGGCGCATACGCACCTCGATGTCCTTTTTCACGGCTCTGTCCTTAAGCTTTGACAATTTACGCACGAAAAAGGGGCGGACGGTGCTCACGTCCTTTGCCGGCTCGATCGGTATTATCGGAATTGCTCTGATACTCGCACTCTCCACGGGAATGAACGCATACATTGCAGGTGTTCAAAAGGACACGATGTCCTCATATCCGATAACCATCAGCTCGGAGACGGTGGACGTTTCGGGGATTATGGGCGTTCGGGGCGAGGTTATCGGCTCGATTCGAGGGGACGGCAAGGAAAATGCCGATCTTTCCGGTATTTATGCCGACTACACAAGTCTTAAGACAAGTGAGATGATGACCACGAGCATCGTTAAAAACAACCTCACGGAATTCAAAAAATATCTTGACGATCCGAGCAGCGAGATACACAAGTATCTCTCCGAGGACGGGATCTCTTACAGCTACGACGTGAGCTTTGAGGTATTTTCAAGAAATTCCGACGGCCCACTCATCAACAGCGGTGCGGAGCTTGACGGCTCGTCCTCGATGATAGGAAACGTCGGAATAATGAACAAGCTAAATTCCATCACCGGGGGCGGCAGCGGCGGTGCGGCGGAGGGGTTTTCGGAGCTTGCGTCGGGCACCGGTGGCAATATGATAAGTCAGGTGATCCTTGACGGCTACGAGCTTGTCAGCGGTTCGTTCCCGACAAGCTACGACGAGGTGCTTCTCGTTCTCGACAGGAACAATTCGATAGACGCAGGGACGCTTTACAGGCTCGGCTTGATAACCTACGGGCAATACAAGGCTGCGTCCGACGCCATCAAGGCAGGCGAAGAGCCGGAGGAGATAAAGCTTTCCTATGAATCGTTGAGCGAGCACAGATTTTATCTCGTCAGTGCCTGCGACAGATATGCGCAAAACGAAAACGGGACGTTTTCTTATATTGAGGAGAGCGTTATCAACGAGAAGAGGCTTCTTGAAAATGCGATAGAGCTTAAGATCTCCGGCGTCGTTCGTCCGACGGGGGAATCCTCCGCACAGAGCATCACGACTGCGGTGGCGTACACCTCGGCTCTTACAGATCACATTATTTCGCACACGAACGACAGTGCGGTGGTTAAGGCTCAGAGGGAAAATCCCGAGATAAACGTACTCACGGGAATGCGCTTTGAGTCGAGCGACGACGCCGAGCGTGCTACGGACGCAAAGAATTTTCTGCTTTCCTTAAGTGTGAGCGAAAAGGCGTCCTTCTACAAGCTGATGATGTATTATTCGGGCAACGTCGGCATGGGTGCTACGGACGAGGCCTCAATGGCACGTGCGCTGGAGATATATCTTTCGGGCGAGCCGAGCGAGGAGATACTTCTCAAGGTTTACAACGAATATCTCGGCGACTCGAGCTACGAGGAAAATATGAGTGTCTTCGGCAACGTGAGCTACGACACGCCCTCGTCTATAAGTCTTTACACGGACACGTTCGAAAACAAGGAAGGAATCGCAGCCTGCATTACACGCTACAACGAGAGCGTCGTAGAGGATGCACGCATTACCTACACGGATTACGTTTCCATTCTCACCTCGTCCCTTACGACTATAATCGACGGCATATCCTACGTGCTCGTTGCTTTCGTCAGCATATCTCTGATAGTATCCTGCATAATGATAGGCATCATAACTCACATATCCGTTATGGAGCGCACGAAGGAGATAGGCATACTCCGTGCTCTCGGTGCGTCGAAGCGCAACGTATCCCGTGTATTCAATGCGGAGACGTTTATTATCGGTTGCTTCTCGGGTATTATCGGAATTGGTCTTTCCCTGCTTTTAACTATTCCCATAAATTCCGTCATAGCGATGCTGACGGGGATAGAGGGCTTGAATGCCACGCTTCCCGTAAGCTCGGCTCTTATACTCATTATTTTGAGCATAGCGATAACCGTCGTAGGAGGTCTTGTTCCCTCCCGTGCGGCTGCTAAAAAAGATCCTGTGGTTGCTTTAAGAACGGAATAAGATAAAAAAAAGGGTGGCTCTCGAAATTCGAGAGCCACTTTTTATTACTTTCTGATTGTTGTCTGGGTTTCCTTTTCAAAAAGGTGAACTGCGTCGAGATCGAGGTCGAAATAGACCTTATCTCCTCGTGTGGGGTTATGCTTTACCTTAACGCTTGCGGTGATTGCCGTTGTGGAAGCGTCAAGCGTACTTCTCTCCTCCTCTGCGAGGTCTGCGTAGACTATGGTTTCGTTACCGAGTGCCTCGATAACCTCGACTCTGCATTCTACGCTCGAGCCCTCGACGTATGTATCGGAGATCTTTATATCGCCGGGGCGAATACCGAGGGTGATATCAAGTCCGCTGCCGATCTTCTTTTCGTCGAATTTTGCAAGGACGTGCTCGGGAAGCTTAATATTCTTTCCGTTTGCGAACGTTACCGTACCGTCCTTACTTATATGTCCGTCGAAGAAATTCATCTGCGGTGTGCCTATAAAGCCTGCCACGAAGGTATTCGCTGGGTGGTCGTACAGATCCTGCGGTGCGCCGATCTGCTGGATAAAGCCGTCCTTCATAACGACGATACGAGTACCCATCGTCATAGCCTCGACCTGGTCGTGCGTTACGTAGATAAACGTTGCGCCGAGCTTATCGTGAAGCTTGATTATCTCGCTTCTCATTGCCGCTCTGAGCTTTGCGTCAAGGTTTGAGAGCGGTTCGTCGAGCAAGAAAACCTTGGGATTTCTGACTATGGTTCTTCCGAGTGCGACTCTCTGACGCTGACCGCCCGAGAGAGCCTTGGGCTTTCTTGTGAGATACTCCTCGATTCCGAGTATTCTCGATGCCTCCATGACCTTTTCGTCGATCTCCGCCTTAGTATACTTTCTCATTACGGGGATCTGCTGTCCGTTCTCATCGAGAACGGGTGTGCCGTCCTTATTACGCTTGACGTCGGGGATCTTACGAAGCTTAAGACCGAACGCCATATTCTCGTAGACGGTCATGTGGGGATAAAGCGCATAGTTCTGGAACACCATTGCGATATCCCTATCCTTGGGCTCGATGTCGTTTACGAGCGTATCGTCGATCCAGATCTCGCCGTCTGTGATCTCCTCAAGTCCTGCGATCATACGGAGCGTGGTCGATTTTCCGCATCCCGAGGGACCTACGAAAACGATGAACTCCTTGTCCTGAATTTCCATGCAGAAATCGGACACTGCGGGCTTGGGCTCTACGCCCTTCTTCACCTGGTTGTCATACATTTTGTACACGTGCTTAAGTGTAACTGTTGACATATTCAATTCTCCTTCTGCCGCATTTTTTTGGCCGCTAATTTCGTGTACCGACTATGCTGACACAGCGGTTTTCCTCAAATGCGATGCTTATAATAATTATACATTATTCCACGCTTTTTGTCAATATCGCTTTTTTCGTCATATTACACAATCGTTTGGGTTCATTTTTATGAAAAAAGCCTTGCGGAGCGTTCCGCAAGGCTTTATTTACATTGCATTTACCTTTATTTCTCCGTCGGAGACGGTGAGGGATATCTGCGATATCGTTCTATCGTAGTCTGCGATGACCTTTTCGGCTATCTCGTCCTCTATATGTGTTTGGATATATCTTCTCATATTTCTTGCGCCGAATTTTGCGGAATACGAGTTTTTGGCGACGAAGGCGAGCACCTCGGGTTGATAAGAGAGGGTGATGCTCTTTTCGGAGAGTGCCTCACGGAGCTCGCCGAGCATAATATTCGCTATGCTCTCGAAATCCTTTTCGGTGAGCGAATTGAATGTGATTATCTCGTCGACACGATTTATGAATTCGGGGCGGAGGAAGTCCTCAAGTGCTTTCATTGTACGTGCGTCCTCCATTGCGACGGTATCGGAGGCAAAGCCTGCCTTACCCGAGCCGCCGGACGAGCCTGCGTTGGTCGTCATAACGAGGACGGTATTTTCGAAATTGATGGTTCTTCCCTGTGCGTCCGTAACTCTGCCGTCGTCAAGTATCTGAAGAAGTATATTGAGCACGTCGGGGTGTGCTTTTTCTATTTCGTCAAACAATATGACGGAATACGGTCTGCGGCGTATTTTTTCGGTAAGCTGACCCGCCTCGTCGTAGCCGACGTATCCGGGAGGCGCTCCGATTATTTTGGAGACGGAATGCTTCTCCATAAATTCGGACATATCAAGGCGTATGAGCGTTTCGGGCGAATGGAAGAGGTCGTTTGCGAGCTGCTTTACAAGCTCCGTTTTACCGACGCCGGTAGGTCCTGCGAAGATGAACGAAACGGGCTTTCTCTTATAGGATATGCCTGCTCTGTTTCTCTTTATGGCTCTGCAGATCGCACCGACGGCTCTGTCCTGACCTATTATGTGCGTTTTAAGTCTTTCCTCAAGTCTGTCTATCTGCTCGTACTCGTTTGCGCTGACGGTGAGTGCCGGGACGCCCGTCCAGACCTCGATGACCTCGGCAAGCTCGGATTCGGTGAGTGTGATCTTCTCATTCTCGCCGTCAAGCTCGGAGAGCTCGGAGGAGAGCTTCATCTCGGAGGATTTGAGTCTTGCTATCCTTTCGTATGCGTCCGCATTATCGGGAGAGTCGGGGGGCGTTGCTTCAAGCTCCTCCCTCTCCTTTTTGATCTTCAAAAGCTCCTCGCGTATCTCGAGGCTTCTGCCTATGGTGGCACTGCTAAGGGAAAGCTCCGCCGCCGCCTCGTCGAGCAGGTCTATCGCTTTATCGGGCAGATATCTGTCCGTGATGTATCTTTCGGAGAGGACCACTGCACGTCTGAGAATGCCCTCGGGAATCTTTATCGAATGAAATTCCTCGTAGTAGTGCTTTATTCCCTTAAGCATTTCGAGGGTTTCGTCTATCGAGGGCTCTTCGACTCTCACGGGCTGGAAGCGACGCTCGAGAGCGGAATCCTTTTCGATATATTTACGATATTCGTTAAGAGTCGTAGCACCGATGACCTGTATCTCTCCTCGTGAGAGCGCAGGCTTGAGCATATTCGCCGTGCTGACGCTACCCTCGCTGTTTCCCGCTCCGACTATATTATGCACCTCGTCGATGACGAGGATTATATTTCCGTCCTCCTTGACCTCCTTGAGCAAGCCGAGGAGTCTGCTCTCGTACTGACCTCTGAACTGTGTTCCGGCGACGAGGGCGGTAAGGTCGAGCAGGTGAAGCTCCTTATTTTTTAATTTATAGGGCACGTCTCCACGCACGATTTTCTGTGCGAGTGCTTCGGCGATGGCGGTCTTACCGACTCCGGGCTCACCTATGAGGCAGGGGTTATTTTTCTGGCGTCTTGAGAGGATCTGTATGACTCTCGCAAGCTCCCTTTCTCTGCCGACGATGGCGTCAAGTCTTCCCTCACGAGCCTCACGGTTAAGGTCCTTACAGTAGGAATCGAGGAATTTTCTCTTTTTATTATCCTTTGACTTTTCCTCACCGTGCGGTCTTGCGCCCTCAACGTTCGGTGTATTCGCAGGCTTATTTCCTCTGCCGAAAAGCTTTTGCAGGTCGATCGCCGGCGCACGAGCCTCATCGTTATCGTCGTCGCCGTCGTTTTCGTCGTCCGAAATTACGGGAAGGTCCTCGCCCTCCTCCATCATTTTTGCGACCTCGTCCTCCATTCCCTCGAGATCCTCGCTCGATATGCCGAATTTATTCATCATATCGCCGAGCATATTATCGAGAGGAAGTCCGATCTCCTTGGCGCAGGTGATACACACGCCCTCGTTCTTCTTCTCGCCGTTCTCGAGCTTTGTTATAAAGACGACTGCCATTCTTTTATGGCATCTTGAACACATTATCATAGTTTATTTTATACCTCCTCGGGTAGTATCGTATATTTCAATGGGTAAAAAGTCCTATTCTCCAGATTATTCTCGTTATGAGAGTTCCCTCGACGAAATCGCCGCCGAGGAATATCACCGCAAGGCACGCAAGTGCGCTGAGGTAGAAATAGGCGTTGAACGCTCCGAGCACGAAGCCGAGAGCTTTATTTATCTGCTTGAGCACGGGAAGCTTGAATATCTTATCGAGCAACCATGCGCCCACGGTACAGAAAAGAAATGCAAGGATAAAGACCGCAACGTAGGAGGCTACGCTCGATATGACGCCGATGAGCTTATTTTCTATATTCTCGCCAACCTCACGTGCGGCTTCGACGCCCTCCGCCTCCGACTCCTCGAGATATCCCTTTACGGTATCGGTCGGAAGAAGCCCCGAAAACGGCTCGGGAATCCCCTCGAGCAGAGCGTCAAGGTCGAATTGCTCGCCGCTCTCCTCTGCCTTTTGCACGAGTGCGTCGGATATTTTGCCCTCGATCATATCGGCGACGAAAAGCTCCCTACAAATATTCGTAAGGCTTGCACCGAGCAGGATGGTGATGAGCACGACGAGTATTATCCTCGTGCTCGAAAAGAAGCTTTTTATAAATCCTCGCTTGACGTTTACGCATATTACGAGCACTGCCACGGCTATCATAAGCAAATCTGCAAGTATCTGACCTATATTCATAAATTACCTCCGTTACGGTTTTTTAGGTGTTCGGGACACCACGTATATCTTGCCCACAAAAGCGGACATATATTTTCAATAGACGACTTTATTAAGATAAAGTCCTGCGGCGGGGGCGGTCGAGCCGGCTCTCGAGCGGTCGCCGCTCTCGATTATTTTGTCGATATCGTCGGGGGTGAGCTTACCCGAGCCGACGAGCAGGAGCGTTCCCGTCATTATACGCACCATATTGTACAAAAATCCGTCGGCGGCGACTCGGAAAATCACCGTATCCCCGTCCTTTTCGACGGATGCGTGAATGACCGTCCGTTTCGTATCGACGATTTTCGAGCCGCTTGCCATAAACGCCGCAAAGTCGTGCTCTCCGCAAAATCTCTGTGCGGCGGCGTTCATTTGAGCGATCCTCTCGTCGCTGTAGCGTGTGGGAACGTGGTAGGCTCTATCGGCGAGGAAGGGATTTTTGATTTCGGAATTCCATATTTTGTAGATATACTCTTTATATTTGACGTCGTATCTCGGGTGGAAGGAATCCTCGACCTCGCTTGCCGAGAGGACTGCGATATCGTCGGGGAGAACGGAATTATACGCTGTGGGGACGCTTTGCATCGGTATGGTACAGTCAAGGGAGGGCCTTCCCTTTTCGGATATACAGACGTAAAATTCATTTGCGTGGACTCCGCTATCGGTACGGGAGCATCCCACGATGTCGCACTCGCACCCGAAGAGCCTTTGGGACGCTTCGTTCAGGGCACGCTGGACTGTCGGGCGGCTCGGCTGAACCTGATAGCCGCAATAATTCGTTCCGAGAAAGCTTATTTTGAGCAACAGCTTCATACGCTCACCTCTCAAAACGGCAGGAAAATTGCCGCTACGGAATTTACGACGACGATGAGCATACCGAAGCCCACGAAGCATGCAAGGCAAAGGATATCCTTTGCTCCGAATTTAAGTATCTTCATTCTCGTTCTTCCGACTCCGCCTCGGTAGCAACGGCATTCCATTGCCGTGGCGAGATCGAGTGCGTGTCTTATCGAGGACGAGAAAAGCGGTATGAGTATCGGGATGAGTGCCTTTGCACGCTGTACGAGCCCTCCGCTCGAGAAGTCCGCTCCCCTTGCCTTCTGTGCGCTCATTATCTTCTCCGCCTCCTCCATAAGTGTGGGGATAAAGCGCAGGGCGATGGTCATTATCATTGCGAAGTCGTGCACGGGAAGTCCGATTTTTTTCAAGGGGTAGAGCAGCTGCTCGAGTCCGTCGGTGAGTGCTATTGGCGTCGTGGTATAGGTGAGAAGTATACTCGTGCCTATGACGAGCACGAATATTCTCGACACGAGCAGAAGTGCGTTTGCTATGCCCTCCGCATATATTTCGATAAATCCGAGGGAGATCAGCGGCTCGCCTTCTCCGCTCGACCAGAACAGGTTGACTACGGCGGTAAATGCGATGATGAACATTACCGGTCTTACCGATCTTAACACGACGGTTACGGGTATTCTCGAGAGCAGGATCAGCACTATCGAGGATGCGAGCATTATTGCCATCGAGACGGCGTTGCCGCAAAAGAACACCGTGATTATATAGAGTATGGCAACTATTATCTTCATTCTCGGATCGAGCGAGTGTATTGGGGACGGGACAGCGTAATACTGTCCGAGTGAAATACTTTTCATTTATTTGCTATTTGCCTTTCGTTCATTTATCAGCCTTATTATCTCCTTTGCCGCCGACTCCTCGGTATAGATGCCTCTGTCGACGCTTACTCCGAGAGAGCAGAGCTCGTTCATAAGCGAGGTTATCTGCGGAACGGCGAGTCCTATTTCCTCGAGCAGCTCCGCTCTCGAAAAGACCTCGTCCCGACTTCCTCTGAGCACAGCCTCGCCGTGAGAGAGAACGACGATATCGTCGCAGAGCCGTGCCATATCCTCCATACTGTGGCTGACGATGATCACGGTAGCTCCGGTGCTTTCACGGTATCTGAGTATACCGTCAAGTATCATATCCCTGCCCTGCGGATCGAGTCCTGCGGCAGGCTCGTCGAGGACGAGCACCTCGGGGCGCATTGCTATTACGCCGGCTATTGCCACTCTGCGCTTTTGTCCGCCGGAGAGGTCGAAGGGATTGGTTTCGAGCACGCTCTCGTCAAGTCCGACGAAGGCAAGCGATTCTCTGACTCTTTTCGAAATCTCCTCGCTCGGAAGTCCCATATTTCGAGGTCCGAATGCGACGTCCCTCTCGACGGTCTCCTCGAAAAGCTGATATTCGGGATACTGCATTACGAGTCCGACACGGAATCTGACCTTACCTATCTCCTTGGGCTTTTCCCAAATGTCCTCGCCGTCGAGATATATTTTTCCCGAGGTGGGGGACGCAAGTCCGTTAAGGAGCTTCAGCATCGTGCTCTTTCCCGAGCCCGTATGACCTATTATGCCCGTTATCGAGCCCTCTGCAATTTCTATATTTATATTTTTTAACGCTTCCTTACAGTATGCCGTGCCCTTATCGTAGAGGTACGACACGTTTTCAAGTTTTATCTTCGCCATTATATCCTATTAAGTGCTCTCACTATCGCCTCGGCGCACGCCGTGGGTGTATGGCACTCTCCGTCTATTTTTATTCCTTCGCTCTTAAGCATATTTACGAGCCTTACGCACTGCGGAACGTCAAGTCCGCACTCCGTGAGCCTTTCGGGCTTTGAAAATATCTGTGCCGGCGTGCCGTCCATAAGGATCTCGCCGTCGTTCAGGACGATGATCCTATTTGCCCTTGCCGCCTCGTCCATATAGTGCGTTATCATTATCACGGTTATTCCGCATTCCCGATTGAGTCTTTCGACGGTATTCATAATATCCCGTCTGCCGATGGGATCGAGCATTGCGGTGGACTCGTCGAAGATGATGCAATCGGGCTTCATTGCGAGTATTCCGGCTATTGCTATTCTCTGCTTCTGACCTCCGGAGAGTCTTGCCGGCTCATCCCTTGAGTAGTCGCTCATGCCGACGATCTCAAGTGCCTCGTCGACTCTTTTCCGTATTTCCGAGGACTCAATTCCGAGATTCTCCGGTCCGAAGGCGACATCGTCCTCGACTATCGTGGCGACGAGCTGGTTATCGGGGTTTTGGAACACCATTCCGACCTTTTTCCGAAGGTCGAAAACGTCGTCCTCCGACATATCGGGATCGGTGATCTCCTTGCCGTCGACGTATATTTTTCCCGAATCAGGCTCAAGTATCATATTGAGCAGCTTTGCGAGGGTTGATTTTCCCGATCCGTTATGACCGAGGACGGCGAGATACTCGCCCTTTTTTATTTCAAGATCTATGTTTTTCAGCACGGGGGATCTCGTGCCGTCGTCCTCCTCGTAGGAGGCGCAGAGATCCTCTATTCTGATGTATGAATCCGAATTCACTTCTTAAATTTACCTTTCTCGGTTTATTTTGTTGCAGGGCGGGACTGCCATCTTGCGCTTGCGCCGCAGGGCATAAGTCCGCCTGTATGCTTAACGGGCAGGGCAAGCTCGCCTGCCTCGCACGCTCCGCCGTGCACGGACGACACACGGAGGTCGAGGATATATTTCATCGTGAGCGGTGAGAGTCCCGTCGTATACGAATTTATAAGGAAGAAGAGCGGTTCGTCCGAGAGGAGCTGTGCGGTGAGTGCTACAAGTCCGTCGATGCTCTCCTCTATCTTCCAGACCTCACCCGACGGTCCTCTGCCGTAGGAGGGGGGATCCATGATTATGGCGTCGTACTTATTTCCTCTTCTTATCTCACGCTCGACGAATTTTTTACAGTCGTCGACTATATAGCGTATGGGGGCGTCCTCAAGTCCCGAGAGTCTTGCGTTCTCCTTTGCCTGTGCGACCATTCCCCGTGCGGCGTCGACGTGGCAGACCGATGCGCCGGCACTTGCCGCCGCAACCGTTGCTCCACCCGTATAGGCAAAGAGATTAAGCACCTTTATCGGTCTGTTTGCGTTTCTGATGAGCTCGGAGAACCAATCCCAATTCGCCGCCTGCTCGGGAAAAAGTCCGGTATGCTTAAAGCCCATCGGACGCAGAACAAAGCGGAGAGAGCCGTAGCTTATCGTCCACTCCTCGGGAAGCTGCTTTTTCACCCAGCCTCCGCCGCCCGTATGGGATCTGCGGTATATTCCGTCCGCTCTTTTCCACTCTCTTGCCTTCTCGCTTCCGCTCCAAATTATCTGGGGATCGGGGCGGATGAGAACGTAGTCGCCCCATCTCTCGAGCCTTTCGCCGTCGGAGGCGTCTATGAGAGTATAGTCCTTCCAATTATCTGCACACCACATATCAATAAACCTTTCCGTAAGTTTGCTTTTTATTATAGTACTTCGATATACGCGAATTTCCGGCATGCGCATGGCATATTGCGATCGCAAGTGCGTCCGCCGCATCGTCGGGGCGTATTTTTTCCTTGATATTAAGGAACGCCTGCACCATCGTGATGACCTGATTTTTCTCCGCTCTGCCGTAGCCGACGATGCTCTGCTTTACCTGGAGGGGCGTATATTCGAAGATCTCCACGCCGAGAAGCTCCGCACAGAGCAAGATAACGCCTCTTGCCTCGGCGACGGAAATTCCCGTCTTTTGGTTCGTATTCCAGAACAGCTCCTCGACCGCCATGGCGTCGGGGTGATATTTTTCTATTATATCCTTAAGCTCACGGTATATCGTGGCGAGGCGTTTTTCGGTATCGGTATGCGCCGGCGTCGTTATAACTCCGTATTCGAGAGTTCTGAATTTTGACGCCTTATATTCTATAACGCCGAAGCCGACTATCGCAACGCCGGGATCTATTCCGAGAATTATCATTTCTTCCTCCGCAGGTACATACTTAATCAATTTATC
This sequence comes from uncultured Lachnospiraceae bacterium, assembly GCA_964581025.1. Taxonomy (GTDB): domain Bacteria; phylum Bacillota; class Clostridia; order Oscillospirales; family CAG-272; genus RGIG4608. Next base: position 8,716 of record CAZONA010000008.1, on the reverse strand, counting down.
ATTATACCACAGCTATGGCAAAAAGTCAAACATTTTTAATGAACGCACCGTCAAATTTCGGTGATATTTTGATATTCGGGGGATTATTTTTCGTTTGTGTGAGGCGTCGGGGCAAAAAAGCGGAAAATATATGAAAATATGTCTTTTTACCATTTACTTAACGGGAATTTTGTGATATAATATATGTGTATACGGTCTTTTCCGTGTTGATTGGAGAGATAAGTGTGAAAATAATAAAGCTATTCGTCGGCGACGTGGTGGAGCTGAAAAAAAAGCACCCGTGCGGCTCGAATCAATTTAAGATACTGCGCACGGGGAGCGACGTCCGTGCAATCTGTCTCGGCTGCTCCCGGGACGTTACGGTCGACAGGATAAAATTTGAGAAGTCGATCAAAAAATTCATCGTTTCGGGCGATCCCGAAAATATCTGAAATTCCGAGGAGATCAAAATGAAGTTGAAAAATCCCTTTAAGGCACTGAAAAGCAACGAGCGTTTACTCGAGGTAAAGGCTGAATACGGCTACCTTACAGCCTCGTTCTTTATCCCTGCGATACTTATGCTTGCGATATATCTTGCGATAGGTCATAAGCCCGTCGGGGATCAGTCGGTGCTAACGCTCGACCTTAACGCTCAATACGTTTATTTCTACGAGGCCTTGCGTGAATTCGTATGGGGCGATGCGTCCCTTCTCTACTCCTTCTCACGCTCACTCGGCGGTGAATTTATGGGCATTTACGCATACTACGTGGCGAGCCCTCTCTCGTATATAGTTTGTCTGTTCCCGAAGTCGATGATGCTCTTTGCGCTGCTCACGATAATAGTTATAAAGATCGGTCTTTGCGGTCTTGCGTTCGGCTTCTATCTTCACAAGCAATCGAAGTCCCCCGACAGGAATGCGGTGGTGCTTTTCTCCGTGATGTATGCGCTCAGCTCGTATGCGATAACGTATCAGAACAATATAATGTGGCTTGACGGTCTGTTTTTGCTTCCGATACTGACCTACGCTATTGAAAAGCTGATAAAGGAGGGCAAGTACAAGCTCTACGTTTTCGTGCTTGCGCTCATGATGATGAGCCACTACTACATCGGTTATATGATGTGCTGGTACACGCTCTTCTATTTCTTCTTCGCCTATTTCAAGGACAGCGACAGGACTCTTATAAATCCGACCGGCAGAAAGCATAATTTTATAAAGACGCTTACCAAAATGGGCGGTGCGACCGTGCTCGGCATAGGTATTGCGGCGTTTATGATCTGTGCGGCGTACTATTCGCTTCAGTTCGGCAAGAGCGAATTTACCGATCCCTCGTGGGATTTCGTGTCGAGGTTCGATCTGTTCGATCTCTTCCCGAAGATGCTTCCCGGTGCTTACGACTCGGTAATGCACGAGGGACTGCCCCTACTGTACAGCGGTGTGCTTACGCTTCTTATGATACCGATATTCATAATGGCAAAGCACGTGCCGTCCCGTGAGAAGATATTCTATGTTTCATTCTGTCTGCTTTACGTGCTTTTGATGGTGGTAAATCCTCTGGATCTCGTAATGCACGGCTTCCAAGAGCCGAACTGTCTGAATTACAGGTACAGCTTCATTCTGATATTTATCATGGTCGTGATGGCGTATCGGGGCTTTTCGGAAATACTCGAGCACTCGCCGAAAAAGGTCTTTGCCACCGGTGCGGCACTCGTCGCTCTCGTGCTTATTGCGCAGAAGATGGAATTTCCGAACTTTATGCTCGACGATTACGAGGGCTTTGAATTCGGTTTTGTCAAGGGCAAGCTTCATTTCATTCTCGTCGTATTCTTCTCGATAGTGGCGATCCTTGCCGTCGGTGCGGCGGTATGCTACTTCATCAAGTCCGACAACAAGCAACGCATGTCGGCAGTCCTGCTTTGCGTTGTCTGCGTGGAGCTTTTCGCAAACGGTGTGATACTGACTGCGTCCCTCGCCTTTGAGGTCGGGCACGCCTCGTATTCGTCCTACGTCGATTATTTCGAGGCTCTCACTCCGATAGTCGAGATCGTACAGGGCAAGGACGGCGGCTTCTTCCGCTCGGAAAAGACGACGCACCGCTGTACGAACGACAATATGGCACTCAACATCAAGGGGCTTTCAAACTCGACCTCGACGCTCAATCAAAACGTGATAGATCTGCTCGCATACCTCGGATTTTACGCTGATGCGCACTGGTCGCAGTATTTCGGCTCGACGGTCGTTACCGATTCCCTTTTCGGCATCAAGTATATTTATTCGAACAAGGAAAACGATTACGACAAGGAATCCCTCGCAAAAAACGAATTTATGGATGAGTATTTCGAGCGTTTTGCCGAGGACGACAATTACTACGCATACAAAAATCCCTACTCGCTCGGCTTTGCTTTTGCGGTCGACGGTGCTATAAAAAATTTGGAGACGGATCTGAAATTCGATTACTCCACTCAGGAGGGATACAAAAATCCCTTTGAGGTGCAAAACGAGCTTCTCAACACCCTGCTCGGAAACGAGGGCTCGGAGAAGGTGGATTTCTTCACGCCCACGGAGCTTACTAAGGGCATTGAGATCTCGGGCATCAACTCGAGCATCGGGCTTGAATACGCAGTCAGCTCCGGCAGTAATTCGGACAAGACGGTCGATTTCAATTTCACGGTAAAGGCGACAGGCCCTCTCTACCTCTTCCTCCCGACCGCTTACGAGCGCAGCTTCACGGTCGACGTGGACGGCGAGCACTACGTTTCCGTTCCGAACTATTCGAGGATAGTTTTCCTCGGATACAGGGAAAGCGGCGAGGATATCAGCGTCAGCGTACATGTGGACGACTCGAATCTCTATTTCTTCAAGAACACGGACTATTTCTACACTCTCGATATGCAGGCGTTTGAGGATGCATACAGGACGCTTGCGGAATCAAGTCTAAACACCGACGGTGAGGATTGGAGCGACGATCATTTCTTCGGCACTCTTACGACCTACGAAGAGAACAGGACGATAATGACGACTATCCCCTACGACGCAGGCTGGAAGGTATACGTTGACGGCGAGAGAGTCGAGACGTATTCAGTCTACGGCGATTCCCTGCTCGCATTTGATATTGAGTCGGCGGGCGAGCACGAGATAGAATTCAGATACATGCCCGACATCTACGTTATCGGCGGCATCGTATCCGCAGTATCGGTCGCAATTTTTGTGGCTCTGATAATCATTGACAGAAGAAAAGCTAAAAAAGCCGTTGCGGCGATTTCCCAAGGCTCTGAGGAGACTGTGGTATCGGAGGACGACGGCGGTAAGGAGTAAGGATGTTTTACTATATAGAGGGCAAGCTTGCCCATCTTGACCGTGGATTTGCGGTGCTTGACGTCGGCGGCGTCGGCTACAAGCTTACGATAACGCAGACCACATACGAGGCGATGCCGCCCCATCTCAGCGTGAGCGTGCCTCCGACGGTCAGGCTCTACACGTACATGGCGGTGCGTGAGGACGACGTGGAGCTGTTCGGATTTCGCTCGGAGGAGGAGCTGGACACGTTCAAGCTTCTTATCACGGTATCGGGGGTAGGTCCGAAGGCGGCGATAGCGGTGCTTTCGGTATTTTCACCCGACAGGCTCGCCATTGCGATCGCCGCAGAGGACACGAAGGCAATCTCACGTGCGAACGGCATAGGCTCAAAGACGGCGGCGAGGATCGTTCTCGAATTAAAGGACAAGATCTCGAACGTAGCATCGGGCTCGGAGGCTTCGATCGGCGAGGGCTCGGTTGACGGCTCGGATGTCGGCGGCTCGTCAAATCTTGCCGATGCGCAGAGTGCTCTTCTCGTGCTCGGATACACGAGGGGCGAGATCGCAAACGTATTTAAGAAAATCGACGCTTCGGGCAAGGAGACGGATGCGATAATTCGTCTTGCTCTGAAGCAATTAAGCAGATAGGAGGTGTTTCCGATTGACTTACGATGAAGAATTCGATTTTGAAAACAGCTACGAGGAGCGCACCGTATCTCCCTCGATGACGGGTGAGGACACGAACGAAAACGTTCTTCGTCCTCAGCACATGGGGGATTATATCGGTCAGGAAAAAGCCAAGGAAAATCTCAAGATCTACATCGAGGCGGCGAAGCTCCGCAAGGATTCGCTCGACCACGTTTTGCTCTACGGCCCTCCCGGACTCGGAAAGACCACTCTTTCGCACATTATCGCAAACGAGCTCGGCGTTAACATAAAGATCACCTCCGGTCCTGCAATCGAAAAGCAGGGGGATCTCGTTGCGATACTTACGGGACTCGAATCGGGCGACGTGCTCTTTATCGACGAGATACACCGTCTTTCACGCTCGATAGAGGAGGTCCTCTACCCTGCGATGGAGGATTATTCCGTTGACATCATCATAGGAAAAGGTCCTGCGGCACGCAGTATCAGAATAGATCTGCCGAAATTCACTCTCATCGGTGCGACGACGAGGGCAGGTCAGCTTACCACGCCGCTTCGTGATCGTTTCGGTGTGCTTCTTAAGCTTGAGCTGTACAATCCCGAGGAGCTTGCGACTATAATAAAGAGGAGTGCGAAGATACTTGATATAAGCATCAGCGAGGACGGCGCATACGAGATAGCGTCCCGTTCGCGCGGAACGCCCCGTATTGCGAACAGGCTCTTGAAGCGTGTACGTGATTTTGCGCAGGTGATGGGCGACGGCACGATAACCTCGGAGATAGCGAATTTCGCTCTTTCAAAGCTTGAGATAGACAAGCTCGGGCTTGACAACACGGACAGGCGTTTGCTTCAGACGATCATCAAGTTCTACGGCGGAGGTCCTGTCGGGCTTGACACGCTCGCCGCCACCATCGGCGAGGAGGCTGTAACGATTGAGGACGTTTGCGAGCCGTATCTTATGCAGATAGGCTTTCTCTCACGCACGCCGAAGGGGCGCTGTGTTACGCAGCTTGCGTATGAGCATCTCGGCATATCAATGCCAACCTCGGGCGGAACGCAGACAACAATATTATAAAAAATCAGGGGACTGAGCCTTGACTCAGTCCCCTATTTTCAGTTTTCGGAATATTTTCTTTTGAGATCTACGATGCTCTCACGCTCCGCATTACTCGGATTATACCAGCCTCTTTCCTTCATCTTCGTATAGATCTGATTTTGCATCTGCAGGGACTGGTGAAGTGCAGAGGAAAACGAGGAGAACACCCTCTCGTCGCTCGACTCAATCGCTCCGTGCATATAGAGGTCGCACGCTCCCTTTTCGAGCATCAAAAGCCCTTCCATTACCGCTCTGTCGTTAGCCTTCATATTACACCTCACAGCAAGTGGTAAAAGCCGTTGAAGATCTCACCGTGCTTTTGCGAAAGCTCGGAAACGAAGCTTTTCAGCTCCACGTCCTCAAGCCTTGCGGTGCATTCCCTGCACTGATCGCCGTAATACTTTTCGTGCCCGAGGGTATCCTCGATATAAAGCAGCTCCTTATTCGTCATTACATCCTCCGTTCCGTCGCCTTGGCGACACAATTATTTTCGGTAATAGGATGATGGACGGATTTTTCGGAGATTATTCACTTTTTGTTCTTTATATTTGACAAAAGCTCGACGGCGTAATCAAGGTAGTCGCATTCGCAGTCCTCGACTCGTCCCGAATCGACGAGGGCGGCGAGCGAGGGATCTATCGGCATTCTCGCAATGAGGGGGTAGCCGTATTTATTTGCGATGCTCTCGATATGGCTCTCGCCGAAAAGCTTGATCTCCCTGCCGCAATCGGGGCACTTGACGTAGCTCATATTTTCGACGATGCCGAACACGTCGATATTCATCATTCTCGCCATATTGACCGCCTTTTCGACTATCATCGAAACGAGCTCCTGTGGGCTTGTTACTATGATTATTCCGTCAAGCGGTATCGACTGAAAGACGGTGAGCGGCACGTCTCCCGTTCCCGGAGGGCAGTCGACGAAGAGATAATCGAGATCTCCCCAAACCGTTCCGCTCCAGAACTGCTTGACCGTTCCGGCGATCACCGGTCCGCGCCATACGACCGGCTGTGCCGAGTCGGGCAGGAGGAGATTTACGCTCATTATTTTTATTCCGCCTCGGCTTTCGGGCGGTATCATTCCGTGATCGTTGCCCTCGACGCCCGAGGCGATGCCGAACGCCTTGGGTATTGAAGGTCCGGTTATATCCGCATCGAGCACGCCGACCTTAAAGCCGGCTCTGCTCATAAGAGAGGCGAGCGTTGCGCTGACGGTGGATTTGCCGACGCCTCCCTTTCCGCTGACGATACCTACAACGTGCTTTACGGACGAGGTCGGCTCAAGCGGCTCGAGAAGCTCCGCTCTGCTCTTTTGCGAGCAGCTCTCCGAGCAGGTCTTACAATTATGTGTACATTCCGACATATATATTTACTTCCTTTCGTTTTTATCTGCAAGGATAAGTATACAACTCTTGCGCCGATTTGTCAAGTGCGGTCGGGCAAGATGAATGTTTTAGTGATTTATGTACCAAAATATTATTAAATTTATTAAAATTTCGAAAAAAGGGCTTGAAATATTTCGCAAAAAAAGCTATACTGTAGAGTGTGTTAAAAATTAAATTTATATACGGAGGTTCTTTATGAACAAGCTTCTTAAAAGATCGGATCTGTTTGAGGGTGTGAGAGGTCCCGTGCTCACCGTCGTTATGGACGGCGTCGGACTTGCCCCCGACACGGTTTCAAATGCCGTTTCGCAGGCGTACACGCCCACTCTCGATATGCTTATGTCAAAATATCCGACGGTCAAGCTCAAGGCGCACGGAACGGCGGTAGGTCTGCCCTCCGACGACGACATGGGCAACAGCGAGGTCGGACACAACGCTCTCGGCTCGGGACAGGTCTTTGCGCAGGGTGCAAAGCTCGTTTCAAATTCCATTGAGAGCAAGAAAATGTTCGCTTCCGACACATGGTGCGAGCTTATTTCAAACGTTAAGGAAAACGACTCGACGCTTCATTTTCTCGGACTTTTCTCCGACGGAAATGTTCACTCCCACATTGATCACCTCAAGGCTATGCTCGTCGAGGCAAAGGCGGAGGGTGTTCACAGAGTAAGAATTCACACTCTCATCGACGGACGTGACGTCGGCGAAACAAGTGCGCTTGAGTACATTCTTCCCTTTGAGGATTTCATTTCCTCACTCAGAGATGCCGATTTCGATATCAAGATCGCAAGCGGCGGCGGAAGAATGAAGATAACGATGGATCGCTACGAGGCTAACTGGGCGATGGTTGAGCTCGGCTGGAGAACGCACGTTCTCGGCGAGGGACGCCGTTTTGCCTGCGCCGCAGACGCAGTCAGGGCTTACCGTGAGGAATACAAGGTCATAGATCAGGATCTTCCTCCCTTTGTTATCGAGGAGAACGGCGAACCCGTCGGAACGATCAACGACGGCGACAGCGTGATATTCTACAATTTCCGAGGCGACCGCTCGATAGAGATATCGAAGGCGTTTGAGGGCGGTGCGGATTTCGATAAGTTCGACAGGATCAGAGTGCCGCAGGTCGTTTACGCCGGAATGCTCGAGTACGACGGAGACCTTCACATTCCCTCAAAATATCTCGTAAATCCCCCGGAGATCACCAACACGCTCGGCGAATATCTTGCGGATACGGGTGTATCCCAGCTTGCGATTTCCGAGACGCAGAAATACGGACACGTTACTTATTTCTGGAACGGAAACAAGAGCGGTAAATTTTCCGACGAGCTTGAAACGTATATCGAGATCCCCTCGGATGTAGTTCCCTTCGAGCAGAGACCTTGGATGAAGTGTGCGGAGATAACCGACAGGCTTATCGAATGCCTCGAGAGCGGAAAATACGCATATTTGCGTGTAAACTTCCCCAACGGCGATATGGTCGGACACACGGGAAATCTTGAGGCGACGAGATGCTCGATGGAGGCACTCGATCTTCAGCTTAAGAGAATAATCGACGTGGTCGACAGGCTTCACGGCATTGCTATCATTACCGCAGATCACGGAAATGCGGACGAAATGTACGAGATGGACAAAAAGACGGGGCTTCCCAAGGCGGATAAGAACGGCTGCTTCAAGTCGAAAACGAGCCACACGCTCAATCCCGTTCCCTGCATCGTTTACGACAATTTCTACACCGAGCACTACACGGTCAAGGAGGACACGGGCAGCTTCGGACTTTCGAACGTTGCCGCAACGATGGTCAATTTCCTCGGCTACGATGCGCCCGAGATGTGGAACGAATCCATTATCGAATTAAAGTAAATCGCAAAATAAAAAACGGCTCGCACGAGCCGTTTTTATTTTACGCCATTTTATCGGAAAGCTGTGCGCCACCGAGAATGTGAAAATGCAAATGATGCACGCTCTGGCAGGCGTCGTCGCCGCAGTTCGAGATGACTCTGTAGCCGTTCGTGATCCCCGCTTCCCTTGCGATCCTCGGGATATTTTCGAATATCTCCGCCACAACTGCGCTGTTTTCCGAATTTACGCCGTCAACACTCTCGATGTGCTCCTTGGGTATTACGAGAATGTGCACGGGCGCTTGGGGTGCGATGTCGTGAAAAGCGTATATGTGCTCGTTCTCGAACGCACGTCTCGAGGGTATCTCGCCCTTTATTATCCTGCAAAATAAACAATCCATAGTTGGTTCTCCTTAAATTATTTTTATCTTTTTATTCCGTCTGCGGCAGGTCGTCGGGGTTATAGAACACGAGCGTGCCGTTGA
>CAZONA010000007.1:5658-33463 GCA_964581025.1 uncultured Lachnospiraceae bacterium | reverse complement strand
ATAATATACGGTCTGTTCATATTTTTTCCTCCGTTTTGTTTGTTGATTTGTTAATGCTTATTCAAGATCAAAAATATTGATCCTTTCTTTTTTAAGAAGAAAGGCATACGCCGCAAGTGAGACTACGCTATCGAATGCGTTGCCGATTCCAAAGAGCAGGGCTATTCCGTGTAGCGTCGGCGTCCACAAATTCGCCAAATAGAGCACGAACGCAGTTCCGTAATAAAGCGTATTTGTTACGACCGATTCGAAGAGCATATAGTTCGTTTTACCGAGTCCGTAAAAGGTAGAATCGAACACATTTTGGATGGCATACAGCACATAGAACCCCAAAAGCAAGAGCACGAGGTCAAATAGCTTATCAACGTCGGAAAAGCCGAGGATATTTTTCATAAAAGGCTTCCAAAGCGGTATTCCGATAAACCAAAATACAGAAATGATTGCCGTTATTCCAAAATATCCGAGCGAATTGCGGCGGATATTTTCCTTATCTGTCGCCACCTCTTGCTTTATCAGCTCGCCAAGCTGAAGCACGGGAAGAAGCAGCCAGCCCCAAATAAAATTATTGGCTACCCAATACGTTCCCTGCTCGCCCACCATGTTGACCATTCTTGCAATCATAACCATATATGCAACATTGCGCACAAGGGATTCCGCTCCCGAAATGCCTCCTATCTTGGCAAATTCCTTTGCCCAAGCAAAGCTGAGCTTTGATTTTTTAAGCACTTTGATTTCTTCTTTCGAAAGAAGAAAAAGCGATACAGCGAGCAATACTGCATTAACGATAATATTGGAATATCCTATTCCGTTGACTCCGAGGTTTGCGGAAATCGGCAAGGTTGAAACAAGGAAAGTATCGCAAATCAAGGACAGAGCAAGGCGTGCTCCCGTAATAGCATAAACATACTTACTTTTATTGATCGTAACAAGTGCGACCAGTGCAAATTGTAAAAGAATCGAAAAAATATTGGCGACGCTCTCAATGCGTATGTATGATGCCGATGCTTCGATGATACTTATATCGGTCGCCATAAGCTTGAGCATGGGCTCGGCAAATATCAGAACTGCCGCAGAAAGTGCGGTATACGCTCCGATGGATATGAGCATACCCGTTTTGATACGATTTGAGAATTCTTTTTTATCGTCTTTTACATTTCCGATGAAGTAAAAGAGCGGCAGAATTATTGCTTCGTTTACTATTTCATAAAGCAAATTCACCCAAGAAAGCTGCCCTGCGATAGAAAATGAATAGTCTCCGGGAAGCTGACCGAGGAAGAATACTCGCACGGTCGTATAGATCGTCGGTACAAGTCCGAGAACGATAAGTGCGGCAAAAAGTCTGTAATTTATTCTGCCGAGCGAGAGCTTGACCTTTGAAATCATAATATCTTTCCTTTCGAATATTTTAGTTCATTTTACTATACTTTGCTCGATTTGTCAATTACAGGCGAGCCTCACGCTATGGCGTGAGGCTCTGGGCAGGATCTTTGGAGAGGATTTTAATATTCAGATCCTTCGGGAAGTAATGTTTTTGATTCAGGGCAAGCCGATGATTTCGGGCTATACCTTACTGCTTTAGGTTCGTCTATGCTCTTTACGGAGCGGTATTATAGACTGTATCCTTAATGGTCTCCTCGACGCCCTTTTTAGTTACTATAAGTGTAAAGATGGCTTTATAGTATGCGCCGGAGGTGGGGGTGAACTGGCAGCTTGCGTCGAGGTAATACCTTGATCCCTCCTCGTGCGCCTGATTGACGAAATCCCACGAGTCGCCGTTCTGAACGTAGACGTAGATATGTGCTTTGATCTTCGTTACCTCGGGATTTCCCAGCACGAACGCTTCGGCGTAGCCGTAGCCGTCGTCCGAAAAGGTTATCTTACAGGAAACTATATCGGTATTATTCCAGCACGGGCTTACGTCGACGTTTATTGCCGAGGCGTACAGGGCGCTCGGCAGTGCCGAAAGAATTACGATTGCCAAGATGACGGATATTATTTTAGTTTTCATATTCACTCCTTCTCCTCTCCCTTATATATAACAAACAAGTTGCGAAAAAATTCGCTGTTTTGTCGAAAAAAATCAAAAAAGCCGTCGAGGGCTCTGAAAGAGTCTTCGGCGGCTTTGAAATTTGTGTTTTTGGGAGCACTTACATATTTTTTACCATTCTTTTGAGTGCATGCGACGTCGGATATATCAAAAATCCGACTGCGAAGTTCCCTGCGGCGTGCACTGCGTCCCACGGAAGTCCCACGACGATCCACGCAAGCGTTTGCTCGAGGGTATATCCGTACATCAGCGCCTGTGCCGGAGCGTAGAGCGTTCCGAACGCAAGTCCGTGAAGTGCGCAGACTACGGGATAGACGACGCACGCAACGGGCTTCGGCATTTTTTGCGGCAGGAGCATCGTTACTCCCCAAAGTATCGTCCATAGATAGAGATACGGTATCCACCACGCATTGAAGCCGGCATACAGTCCGTTCAGAAAGACGTAAACGTATATGGGGATAAGTGCTTTTTTTCTAAACACGAGCGTATAGGTCATAGTCAGCATTCCGAGCAGGTGAATGTTGGGCAGACCTTCCATTACTATTTTGGAGACGAACATCAGCGTGCCCAGCATCGCAAAGATGCATATCTCCCTTATTCTTGCGGAGCTGTTTTTTTTCTTACTTTGTGTAGACAAGCTCAAAATGCTCACCGCCCGAGATGGGTGTGGAATCAACGCCGTTCATAGCGTACTCGCCGTTCTGATAGAACGCCCAATAGCTCTGGTCGACGTCGTAATCGGCAAGAATACCGTTGACTGTCTTGATATACAAGCCGTATGCCGAGTCCTCGCCGGAGACAAGTCCGTTGGAGAGGAGTGCTTCACCGAGCATTTCCGCATCCGTATGGACAGTGAATGTAACGGTATTTTCCTCTACCTTTACCTCGACGTAGACGGTCTTTGAGCCCTCGCCGAGCTCCGTATCGGTCTTATACGTGGCGGACTCCCAAATACCCTCGGGAGCATCATTGCCCTGATTGAAGAGGTCGCATGATGCGACGGAGAGTGCAAGGATCAGGACGAGCACGAGCGACAGGCTCGAAACAACTGTTTTTTTCATCATAATGTTATACATCCTTTCTTTTTCAAAAGGATAAAGCAAAAGCCGCCCTTCACGAAGCGCAACGAAACGGAGCACCCTGCCGTGCCCCACGCCGTCTCTCCGATTGCCCAAGAGCTTCTCTGCGTTCACGGGACGATAAGCATTCCGACTTGTTGACGCTATGCGTCAAGATACGGTAATGGCTGTTGCTGCGGATTCTCACCGCAATTTCCTTATCCCCGAGCATCACCGTCTCGCAGTGTGCCCGACTCGGAGCGTATGCTCCTTATGAACCGTGTTTATTCTTTTGTAAGGCTATATTAGCACATTTTTGAGCGCATTTCAATAGGAAAGTGAAAAAATCCCCCAAATTTCTCGGTTTTCCCGCACGTGAGATTTTCGGGGATGTGGGGTTTTCTTTACTTTTTTGATATTGTTTTCCCCTTAGGGCTCGATATCCGCTTCAAAAAGTGCATAAAAATGCAGAGGGCATTCTTAAAATCCCCTGCAAAAACGGCTTTTGTCGGGGGCTTGAGGGGGATTTTTCGGGGATTTTTCGTCATTTTGCACAAATTTGAGAGGCTCATTTTTACGCCAATAATCTTTATTTTCGGACGATATCAAAAAAATCAAGACAAGTCAAATAAACCGTCAAAAAATTCAAGGACAGTATTCAAGGTTTGTAATAGAATTAATATACATACTTGGGTACTGTTGCCCATTGCAAAAGCGGTATCGCTTTTGCAATGTCGGAAGCTCGGAGCTTCCGCAATTTTTCCGAAATACAAAGGTCTTATATGAAGCAAATTTCCTTTAAGCAATACCGGCGGATAGATCTCACGCTTTGGTGCGTCCTCGCCGCCGTATTCGAGGCTCTCGCAGCCTTTGCGACGAACTATTGGTTCGCCGCTCAGCCGATGGCTATCTCGCTGACGCTGACCTTCGTCTGCATCGTGATGATGCGTTGGAACGCTTATGCGTTTCTTCCCTGCCTTACCGGCTCGCTTGCGTATTGCATCGCTTGCGGTCTCGTCGCAAAGCAGACGCTGTGGCATTATTTTATTTACTGCGTCGGCTCGCTTGCCTGCCTTCTCGCTCTGCCCGTTCTTTTGCGGCTCGGCAAGGAGGGCGTTCGCAAGAATTTCACAAAGCGTATGCTGTTCGTTACCGTGGCGTATCTACTCACGGTAGTCGGCAGGTGGCTTTGCTCACTACCGTCCGAGCTTACGCTCGCCACGCTTCCCGTTTATCTTACGACGGACGTTCTCTCGCTCCTGTTTGCGCTGTTTGCTTTGAGCTTTGCGGCGAATGCCGACGGCGTGCTTGAGGATCAAAAGCTCTATCTTCTCCGTCTTGAGCGTGAGAGGCAGGAAAATGCCGAGAGCGGCGACGAAAACGGCTACTGAAAATCATACATTATTTAATATAAAAATTACCGAATGGAGATTCTTATGAAATCAAAAGCAGTTGATTATCTCGTCTACGACGAGCAAACAGGAAAATACAGAGAGGATCCCGAGCAGGCGGTGCGAGACGACGTCGAAAAGCACCGTTGGAAGCACATTGCGCTCACGGTTCTCAAGGACTGGAGACTGTATCTCATGCTCGTGCCCATGCTCCTCGTATTCTTCTTCTGGAGATATATGCCTATGTACGAGCTTCTCGGCGCATTCAAGGTGTCCGACTCCGTGCTCGACGTGGGAGATCAGCTTTATGCCGGATTTGCGTATTTCGTAGACCTCTTCTCCGGCAAGTATCCCGAATTCTGGAGAGCCTTCAGAAACACGTTCCTGCTCAGCTTCTACGGATTATGCTTCGGTTTCCCGATGCCCATAATCATTGCGCTTTTCTTCAACGAGATAAAGTCCAACATTGCAAGAAGCGTTTATCAGGTGCTTACATATTTGCCTAAATTTATGTCGACGGTCATTATGACCACTCTCGTAACGATGCTTCTCCGTCAGCCCGCTACTACGATCGGAGTTGAGATGGGTGTCATCTCGAAGCTGCTCTTAGATCTCGGCCTCGTTTCGCAGGAGGTTGCGGAGGCGGGCGTGCTCAACGAGCCGTCCCTCTTCAGAGCGATCTATCAGATAACGGGAATTTGGGAGACTGCCGGCTACGACAGCATCGTATTCTTTGCGGCGATCATCGCTATCTCGCCCACGAGCTACGAGGCGGCGCAGATCGACGGTGCGAACAAGTGGGCGCAGATGCGCTACGTCGTGCTTCCGAGCATACTTTCCACCATCGTTATAATGCTTATCACAAGAATCGGTTCTCTGCTCAACGTCGGATACGAGAAGGTGCTTCTTCTTTCCAACTCCAAGACGTGGGAAACCGCGGAGGTCGTTTCCACCTACGTTAACAGGATTGCGCTTGACGGCTCTGCCTCGATGCAGGGACTCGGCTCGGCTGCCGAAATGATCAACAACGTTATCGGAATGCTTCTCGTCATCGGAGCGAACACCATCGCTCGCAAGGCGTCCGACGTTTCACTTTATTAAGGAGGTCGCTCAAATATGAAAAGAAGACTTGAATTTACCGAGCTCTTATTTAAGATCTTGAGCTACCTGTTCCTTACGGTATTCGCTATCTGCTGTCTTTACCCCTTCGTTTACGCTATATCCGCTTCGATAAGCGGACGTGAGGCTCTTGAGTACGGCAAGGTAGTGCTCTTCCCCAAGGACGTGCAGTTCTATGCATTCCTTAAGATATTCAACGACAACCAATTCTGGAATTCCTACACGAACACGCTCTTTATAACCTTCTACGGAACGCTTTGGGCGATGGGCGTTGCCATTCTCGGCGCATACGCTCTCTCCAAAAAGAGACTTCTCTTCCGCAAGGGCTTCAACTTCTTCCTCGTGTTCACGATGTGGTTCTCCGCAGGTATCGTACCGCAGTACATAAACTACCTCAACACGCAGAGGGTTTTCCAATCCTTCGGTATCTACGACAACAAGTGGCTCATAGTTATTGCGATGGGTATGGCGGCGATGAACATCATTCTGCTCCGCAACGCATTTGAGGGCGTGCCCTCCGAGATCGAGGAGGCGGCTATCGTCGACGGTGCTACCGAAATGCAGGTGCTTACGAACGTTTACATCCCGATGAGCAAGTCCACCATTGCGACCGTTGCTCTCTTCTTCGCCATCTCCCGTTGGAACGGCTACTTCTGGGCAAGCAAGATGCTCTCGAACTCGAACGAGTGGCCTCTTCAGGTTTATTTGCGTAACCAGCTTACCTATTATCAGGATCTTGACATTGCAGTTCAATATCCCGAGTACTCAAACGACTCCGTTATCTATGCGCTCGTCGTTTGCTCCGTTATTCCGATCCTTATTATCTACCCCTTCATTCAGAAGTATTTCGCAAAGGGTGTAAATATGGGCGGTGTAAAGGAATAATATCCGCAAATTCAGGTTATTATCGGGTATTTGCTTACCCGTGGTAATAAAAAAACAAAATTTTTATTGGAGGAATCACAATGAAAAAAGCAAGACTCTTAGCTCTGGTTCTTGCCGTTCTCATGCTCGCAGCTTGCCTTGTTGCATGCCCCAGCCCCGAGCCCGGCACGACGACCACTACTACGACTACGAAGAAAAAGACCGAAGTCGTAACAAAGCCCCTCGTTTATGCCCCCGGCACGGTACTCAGAATGGCTACCGGCTACAACAGCACAAAGACGGGCATCAGCTTTACCGCTGACTCCGGTATCGGCGACGGTATCACCCTTGCCGACGGTAATGAATACCACGTAGGCGATCTTAAGCCCACTTGGGTTGAGCTCCAGAACGTTCTTAACGTTGTATTTGTGGACAAGTACACCGGTAAGAAGTCGTCCGAGGAATTCTCTCATTGGCAGGAGCAGCTTGACCAGGTAGACATGGTCTCCGGTACTGCAAGCGGACTTTCCGAGGCAGGTGTTGCAGGTCAGCTCGTTAACCTTGCCGACTACCTTGAGTATATGCCCAACTTCAGAGCATACCTTGAGGCTAACCCCATCGTTCGTCTCTCCATCACAGGTGATACGACTACGGGTGCTATCTACTTCTCTCCCTACTTTGACGGTGTAAACGACATCGAGCGTATGCCCCTTATGAGAACGGACTGGGTAGAAAAGCTTCTCAACGGTGAGGGCGCATTCACCGCTGACAAGTCCAACAATCTTAATGCTGCAGCTTATACTCCTTACATGCCCACAAGCGGCAAGGTAACCGTTGACGCCGTTAACAAGGAAGGCACGGCTGTTATCGAGCTCACAAAGGACTATGATAAGGCAGGTAATATCGTTAAGATTATGAACGACGCACTTGCTAAGGGCACTGTTACCGGTGTTCAGGCAGTTAACATGCTTCGTGATTACATTGACGAGGCTTATAACGGCTACTACGGCACAAACAGAGCCGACCTCTTCATCGGTCAGGACGCTGCTTGGGACGCAGACGAGCTTGTTGCTCTTCTCCGTTGCGTAGTTGCTAACCCCCAGACTCTCAACGGAACCGACAAGGTTCAGGGTCTCTTCTCCCGTGAGGACAACAACGTTCAGAGACAGGTAGATATATTCCGTTTCGCAGGCACGCTCTTCGGCGTTCGCGGACTTGAGTCCCGTCAGGATTACCTCTACGTAGGCAGCGACGGCAAGCTTCACGACGCTCGTCAGGAGGCTGACACCTACGAGGCTATCGAGAGAATGAACGCTCTCACCAAGGAAGGTCTCATCTCCGAGTCCTTCGTTTCCGAGTCCTCCGTCAACACTGAGGCTATGCTTAAGAACGACGCAGGCTTTATGCATTACGACTACAACCAGACTCAGACTGCTTACAACGAGACTTGCCTTACCGGAAACGAAAAGTACATGGCAGTTATGGTTCCCGTTGCTCGTTGGAATGACGGCGAGGGCGAGAAGTACATGAGATTCACAGAGTCCTGGAGATCCGTTAAGACCGACGGTTGGGCGATCTCCAAGGCAGGCGTTGGCGACGATCAGGATAAGCTTATGGCTGCTCTTGCTCTTATCGACTACGCATACAGCAAGGAAGGACAGATCCTTATGTCCTACGGCCCCGACGCATTCATCAAGACGAATGCTGACGGCTCTTACGTAACCTTCAACTTCAACGGTGAGCAGTGGCCCGTTATTGCGGACGCTACCTACGAGGAGCTTTGGAGCCTTGCAAAGGGTAACTACACCAACTACGCTCGTATCTATCTCGGATCTACTCTTTCCTTCGTAAAGAGCCAGGCGTTCGAGTATCAGTGCACGCACGTAGTAGGTAAAGAGGGTGCAGGTAACATCTCCACCGCTATCGGTCTCGGCACTATCAAGCATCCCGAGCTCGCTATCACGGAGAACCCCTGGTACATCTCCGTTCCCACTACTCTTCCCACGACCAAGGAGCAGAACGACCTTGTAAACGGCTTTGACAAGCTCACAACAAACGGTCTCTTCTCGCAGTCCAAGAGCAAGGTCAACCTTCTCCTCCACATCATCCGTGGCGGTTACGAGTCGACCGAGGTCGCTAAGTACGCTTCTTCCTCCTCCGATCTTATCAACAAGGTAAGCAACGAATGGGGCGGCAAGCAGTATCTCGTCGTTAAGAACTCCGCTTGGGAGCGTCTTCAGAACTACTACGCAAGTATAGTTGACTGATCTTAATTAGCATACGGTCTTGATCGACCGTGCAAAGGTGAGAGGGGAGTTCCCTCCCCTCTCACGAAAATTATCCCCGATACGAATTTATTATTTTTTATTACTACTCCTATTTTTATTATCAAAATCTCATAACGCCGCCAATACGGCAGAATGGATATACACTATGTACAGAAAACAAATGAAATTTCAATCCCTCGTATGCTATCTTTTGCTCATAGCATCAGCCCTTGTATTCATTTATTCATTGGGAATTATGACAGATGTATACAATCTTTTTTACTACGCTGAGGGCGTTATGCCCGGCTTCGTAGCAGGTGCGTCAATATTCCAGGATATGCAGGGATTCAATAAGCAGCTTACCACGGTCGGAATTATTCTTATACTTGTCAGCGTTTTCGCATTTTTGGTAAGCAATAACGCCCGCAGAAAGTATTATTTTGCGAACTACCTCTCCGTCGGGCTCACTACCGTTGCAAACATCTCCGCCTCTGTGTGGATAATCATATATGTATCTTTTTACAGAAATCAGTTCCTGACCACCGTTGACTTCGAGGCTCTGCGTGAGTTCTGCGATATGTTTATGCGCACCTACACCGATTCGACCTTCTGGTTCGATATCGGCTACGTGGTCTGCGGTATTCTTATCGCCACCACGCTCCTTGCTATATTCAATATGGTTTGGAAAATAATTTTGATGAAGCAAGAAAAGGCTATTCTTGCCGAAGGATCGGAGGAAAAGTGATGAAGCACAGGAATTTTGATGTAAGGCTCGACCGCCTTCGCTACACGAAAAATTCGCTTTCCGCTCTTTTGGCGTATTTGGCTATTCTCTTTAACGTGCTCTATTTCGTCAGCATTTACCGCACGGACGTGGGAGAGTATTATTACACGATCAACATCGGATTCTCCGTCATCTGCAATCTGCTCTTTCTGCTCTTCTCATTCCTCTGCTCAGAGGGTGTAAAGAATTACAAGTACTCGTATTCGATAGCCTTTATTCCGCTCGGACTCTTCCAGCTCTTCAGAATTTTCGGCTACCCGATTACCGGACACAACACCGTTATTACCTATGCAGGCAAGGAGATCCTCGTTATGCAGGACGATCAGTTTATTTGGACTGTTCTCTGCCTTGTTATCTCCGCACTTGCTTGCTTTGCGGCGTCTGCTATCGGAATTTACAAGACCAAAACTCTCAGGGACTACGAAAGTCGCTTATCCGAATGATCCCTCACAATCTACATAAAGAAAGGTCCATGATCTTATGGCTTCATTAACCTTAAAAAACATTAACAAAATATACGATAACAAGGTTCAGGCGGTATTCGATTTCAACCTTGACGTCAAGGACGGAGAATTTATAGTTCTCGTCGGTCCTTCCGGCTGCGGAAAGTCGACCACTCTGCGTATGATCGCCGGACTTGAGGACATTTCCTCCGGCTCGCTCGTTATCGACGGCAAGGACGTTACGACGCTCCCTGCCAAGGACAGAGATATTGCGATGGTTTTCCAGAACTACGCACTCTACGCCCACATGACCGTTTACGAGAATATGGCGTTCTCGCTTACGCTTCTTAAGGAAGATCCCAACGTTATTCACGAAAAGGTGCTTGCGGCGGCTGAGATCCTCGGTCTTACGGATCAGCTCAACAAAAAGCCCAAGCAGCTCTCGGGCGGTCAGCGTCAGCGTGTTGCCATGGGACGTGCTATCGTTCGCACGCCGAAGGTATTCCTCTTCGACGAGCCGCTTTCCAACCTCGACGCTAAGCTCAGAGGTGCGACAAGGCGTGAGATCCTTCTCCTTCACAAGAGACTCGGCACGACGATGCTTTACGTTACGCACGACCAGACCGAGGCACTTACGCTTGCCGACAGGATCGTTTGTATGTCGATGGGCTACGTTCAGCAGGTGGGCACTCCCCTTGAGCTTTACGACACGCCCGCAAACATATTCGTTGCAAGCTTTATAGGACTTCCCCCGATGAATTTCTTCGAGGGCAGGATCGAGGGCGATCGCTTCGTATGCCCCTCCTTCACCGTTCCGCTTGGTGCAGAGCAGCGTGAGCTTCTCGCTCCCTACGACGGCAAGGAGATAATTCTCGGCGCACGTCCCGAAAATATCGTTGAGGACAAGGACGGTTACATTGATTTCACCGTTACTCTCAACGAAAACCTCGGCTACAACACTCTTGTTCACGGAAATGCCGGAAATCACAAGATCACCGCAAAATTCCGCGAATGGTGCTCTTACAAATACGGCGACACGGTCAGAGCTTCTATTGACCGTATGCATTTCTTTGATAAAGAAACCACTAATGCCATTAGATAAAGGATCGGTAATATGAACAAATTTAACGTTTTTTTCAAAAAGCTCGGTGCTTCTCTCAAGGAAGGTTGGCGTAAATTCCTTGTAAAGCTAAAGAAAAATCCGAATATGATACCCTTCGTTATGCTTTTGGTAGCATTTTTGGTGTATTCCTTGAACCTCACGCACGTTTCGAACACGACGGCGACGCTCTCCCTTAAGGGTATGGGACTTTGCGAATTTGCCGCAATGCTCTTCTCGATACTTTCGATGGTATGTCTGCTCAACGCCTTCCCCAAGAGGCAGAAGCCGAACTACCCGATGGTCGTGATATTCACCGTTCTCGATGCGATAATTATTTTTGCGGATTCTCTTTACTCCACGCGCATTTCGCAGGGTATTGAGAAGAGAGGAGATACTCTTTCCGCCGACGCACTCGCAGAATACATACAGACCAAGAATATGATCACGGTGCACATCGTTTTTATGGCGATCACCCTTGTGCTCGTATTCCTTGAGCCCGTGATTGCAAAGCTCTTTAAGAAGATCAACACGAATATTGCACTCGAGGAAACTCACATCGGCGATATCGATCTCGCCGACGAGGAATGACCTTAATGGCAAAAAACAAAAGCAATTCCCCGAAGGCTACCGAGAAGACCTCGGAGCATTACAGGTTAAACACCAAGGCGGTCGACCGTCTGCTTAATGCCGACAAGCTTGAAATTCCGAAGGATCAAAAGCGCACCGACCCCGGAAAAAAGTACAGGAGCGGATTTCTTGACAGGATCCCCGACACCGTAAAGGCTTTATTCGTGAAGTTTTGGTTTGGCGGTGCGGTCTGCTACTTTGTTCTGTGGGGACTCGGCGTATACGTTGCGGATATGCTGGACATGATAGTTCTCCTCTCCGTTATACTCGGTATGATCACGGATCTTTTGACCAACAACATACTGAGGCTTGTTGAGACCGTTCCTCACGCCTCCGACAAGTGGATGATGTTCCCGAAAAAGAAGTTTTGGACGTTCTTTGCGAACATTCCCTATGCGGCTCTCGTGCTCGTCTGCGTTATTTGGTTCTACACGGCGATAAACACGCTTATCGGTGCGATAATCGGAAATCCCGACAGCGTTACGATAGGCGTTGAGCCGATACTATTCGGAATTTTCTATATGATGTTCGATCTTCTCTTCGTGGGTATGAAACGGCTCACGATCATGATAATTAACGACGCAAAAAACAAGGTGAACAAACAGTAATATGCTTAATACCTTATTTATTTCCGCAAGCTCTGCTTGCTTTGAGTGGGACAACGAGCTTCCCTACTACGCCCCCGAGGCTTACACCGTTTTTCTGAACGGTCGGGAGGTGCTCAAGTCCGACACGAATGTATTTTCTCTTTTCGGGCTTGATCCCGGCACCGAATACGAGCTTACGACTACTCTGTCCGAGGGCGTATTCAAATTTAAGACCTTGAATTGCAGCTGCAGTGTAAACGTCAAGGACTTCGGCGCTATCGGCGACGGCAGTACGGACGACACGGCGGCGATACAGTCGGCGATAAACTGTCTGCCATGCGGCGGAAGGCTCGTTTTCCCTGCCGGCACGTATCTTACCGCTCCCCTCTGCCTTAAGAGCCACGTTACGCTTGAGCTCACCGCCGGTGCGACGCTTCTCGGCTCGACCGACACGGCGCGCTATCCCGTTATTCCCGGCTACGTTACCGATATGCAGACGGGCGACGAGCTTCATTTCGGCACGTGGGAGGGCAATGCGATACCGATGCATCAGGCTCTTATCTTTGCCGAATACGCAGAGGACGTTACGATAGTAGGTCCGGGTACTGTGGACGGAAACGCACAAAATTCAACGTGGTGGCAAAATCCGAAGGCTCCCATCGGACGTCCGAGGCTTTTGTTCTTCAACCGCTGCGACGGAGTCAGAATTCACGGTATAATCGCTCAGAATTCGGCGTCGTGGCAGCTTCATCCCTACTATTCCAAGAATATTGACATTCTCGATATTTCCGTTTTTGCTCCGAAGGACAGTCCCAACACGGACGCAGTCGATCCCGAGGCATGCGACACGGTAAATATCATCGGATGCAAATTCAGCGTCGGCGACGACTGCATTGCGATAAAGTCGTCGAAGATCGACGTTGCGAAAAGGTTCAAGACTCCTGCCATCAGACACACCATCAGGAACTGTCTTATGCAGTTCGGGCACGGTGCTATCACGCTCGGAAGCGAGATGTCGGGCGGCGTCAAGGAGCTTACCGTAAATCGCTGTGTATTCCGCAGGACCGACCGCGGTTTACGCATAAAAACACGCCGCGGGCGCGGAAAATACGCCGTCATTGACGGAGTTTTATTTGAAAATATCAAAATGGAGGGTGTTATTACCCCCATTGCAATAAATATGTGGTACAACTGCTGTGATCCCGACAGGTTCTCGGAATACGTTTGGTCAAGGGAGCGTCTCCCCGTTGACGACCGCACGCCGTATCTCGGAGATTTTACCTTCCGAAATATGACTTGCACGGGCTGTGAGGCGGCGGCTTGCTACTGCGACGGACTTCCCGAGCAACCGATCGGCTCGATAACGCTCGAAAATATCAGCTTTGAATTTTCAAAGGACGCAAAGCCGGCAAAGCCGATAATGCGCAGTTATCTTGATGAGGTATGCAAGCTCGGTATGTATTTCGACAACGTCGGTGTGCTTAGTGTGAAAAACGTGAGCGTGGACGGTGCGATCGGCGAGGAGCTTATCGCAAATCACGTCGGAAAAATAATAAAGTAAAGCTTGGAGGATGCTTCCGTGTACGAAAATATTGATGCATATATCGAAAAATTGTTGAATTGCTCGACTCCCGATGCACCGATCTGGAACATAGAAAGCATCAGACAAGGCAAAAAGCCGCATTGGAATTACATTGACGGCTGTATGATCACGGCGATCCTCGAGATCGGCAGGATCAGCGGCGACGGTAGATTTTTTGAATTTGCCGAGCATTTTATCGATTATTACGTTTCTCCCGACGGCTCGATACTCGGATATTCCCCCGAAAAGTTCAATCTTGACGACGTGAACGAGGGCAGAGTGCTATTTGAGCTTTACGAGCGCACGGGAAAGGAAAAATACCGTCTTGCGATAGAGCGTCAGGCGGATCAGCTCCGCTCTCAGCCTCGCACATGCACGGGCAGCTTCTGGCACAAGCTTATTTATCCCAATCAGGTTTGGCTCGACGGTCTGTACATGGCGCAGGTATTTAGTGCGAAGTATCAAAAGTACTTCGGCGGCGGAGATTATTCCGACGTTCTTATGCAGATCGGCAACGTCAGAAAATATATGTTCAACGAATCCGACGGGCTTTATTATCACGGACTTGACTGCTCAAAATCAATCTTTTGGGCGGACAAGGATACGGGGCTTTCGAAAAATTACTGGCTTCGTGCGATCGGTTGGTTTGCGGTCGCTATGATCGACATTATCGAGATCGTGGGCGTGGGAGAAGCGGCGGACAAAATATCCGAGATCTTCTCGGAGCTGATGCATTCCATCCTGCGTTATCGAGACGGCAAGACGGGAATGTATTATCAGGTGGTCAACATGGGCGGACGAGAGGGCAATTACCTTGAGGTGAGCGGCTCGTCGATGCTCGCTTACGCTATGCTCAAGGGTGCACGGCTCGGTGTTCTCTCCCCCGAATTTTCGCATCTGGGCGAGGAGACGTTCTGCGGAATATGCGAGAGGCATTTAAGAATTGACGGCACGGGGAATCTCAATCTCTCCGGAATTTGCCTTGTTGCAGGGCTCGGTCCTGCGGACAATATAAGGCGGGACGGATCGTTTGAATATTACATATCCGAGCCGGTTGTCGAAAACGACGCAAAGGGCGTTGCTCCCTTCGTGCTTTGCTACACGGAGATACTCAGAAAGCAGATCAAGGAATAATTTATGAAATTAATGGCTCGTGCTCACGACCTCGGAGTCAAGGGCGCTGAAAATATCAACCGTGCGCTATTTGAGCTTGGGCTTGACGGCGTTCAGCTCGTGGCGTACAAATCAATAGAGGGTGTTGCTTATCTGCCCGGTCAGCTCACAGCCGACGAGGCTCGGGGCATTTCCGACAAGATAAGGCAAGGCGGCAAGGAGATTGCGCTCATTGGGGCGTACTTCAATCCCGTTCATCCTAATTCTCAGAAGATAGAAAACGGCATTGCGGTATTTTGCGATTACATTTCTCTTGCAAAAAGTCTCGGCTGCTCCTACGTCGGAAGCGAAACGGGCTCATACAACGGCGAGCCGTGGATCTACCATCCGATGAATCATTCGGACGAGGCTCTTGACAGAGTCGTTACGGTCTTCTCTTCCCTTGCGGAATTTGCGCAGGAGTGCGGCGTATGCATTGCAATTGAGGGTGCATTCGGGCACGTTTGCCACACGCCCGAGAGGCTCTTGGAGGCGGCTCGGCGCATCGGCAGGGACAACGTGAGGTTTATATTTGACCTTTACAATTATCTTGACGCATCGAACGTTGACGGTGCATACGAGATTTTAGAGCGTGGGATCTCCCTTTTCGGAGACAAAATTCTTCTCTTTCACATCAAGGATTTCGTGATCTCCGACGGCAAGCTGAAGCAATGCGGCGTCGGCAGGGGCGTTTTGGATTTTGACAGGATCCTGCGCATGATCTACGCTCACAACAAGGACGCTATCTTAGTGCTCGAGGGCACGGTCGGCGACGATCTTCCCTATTCCATTGCATTCTTAAAGGATAAAATCAATAAAATCGAAAATGACGCTTGCGTCATTAAGTAAAGGAGTCTTATGGCATACTTATCACTCAAAGGCATTAACAAAATTTATCCCAACGGCTTTCACGCCGTGCACAACTTCAACCTTGAGATTGATCAGGGAGAGTTTATAGTTTTCGTCGGTCCGTCGGGCTGCGGAAAATCCACCACTCTCCGTATGATTGCAGGTCTTGAGGACATAAGCAAGGGTGAATTTTACATAAACGGCGAATACGCCAACGAAATGCGTCCCAGAGATCGCGGTGTTGCGATGGTATTCCAGAGCTATGCGCTCTATCCCCATCTTTCCGTATACGACAATCTTGCCTTTGGTCTTTCTCTTCAGGGTATTGACGACGAGATCATTGAGGAGAGGGTATACGCCACGGCGAAGATCCTCGGTCTTACGGATTATCTCGACAGAAAGCCGAGAGCTCTTTCCGGCGGTCAGCGTCAGAGAGTTGCCGTGGGACGTGCTATAATCCGCAAGGTCGGAATATTCCTTATGGACGAGCCGCTCTCGAACCTTGACGCAAAGCAGCGTGTTACGATGCGTTCGGAGATCACGGATATTCACAGAAAGGTCGGTGCTACGACGATTTACGTTACGCACGACCAGACCGAGGCTATGACGATGGCTGACAGGATCGTCGTTATGAAGGACGGCTACATTCAGCAGGTCGGAACGCCATTTGAGCTTTATTTCCGTCCCGTCAATCTCTTTGTTGCCGGCTTTATAGGCGAGCCTCCAATGAACTTTATCACCTCCGAGGTTGTTAACGGCTGCGTTAATATCGGCGGCGGCTTCCACCGCATTGCCGACGTGATCGGCGAGGAGGAGGCTTCCCTTTACGAGGGCAAGAAGATAATATTCGGCTTCCGTCCCGAATCCATTTCGCTTAAGGAAACCGAAAATGCGTTCAAGCTCACCGCAAGCGTTGAGCTTACCGAGCTTCTCGGCGACAACACGAACGTTTACGTATATATGGAGGGCGAGGACAGGTCGATCCTCAAGGTCGATCCTCACGACACGCCCGAAACGGATTCCGAAATTTCGTTCTACATTCCTCACAAGAGCGTCTATCTCTTTGACGCCGAAACCGAGGAAGTGATCAACAAATACTGATCCCCAAAAATAAAAAAGTGCCCGTGCGAGCCTTTGGCTCGTGCGGGCACTTTTTATGCTTGCATCAGAAATTGAAGTATCTGAGTGCGTTATAGTAGCAAATATTCGATGCGATCTCGGTGAGTGTATCCATATCCGCAGGGTATTCGCCCTCGTCCACCCATTTACCGAGGAGGTTACAGAGTATTCTTCTGAAGTACTCGTGTCTGGGGTAGGAGACGAAGCTACGGCTATCGGTGAGCATTCCGACGAAGCGAGAGAGCATTCCGAGGTTCGCGAGCGCTTGCATCTGCGCTTCCATTCCGTCTCTCTGGTCGTTGAACCACCAGCCCGAGCCAAACTGTATCTTCCCTGCCGTAGGTGCTTTCTGGAAGCAGCCGAGCATAGTACCGAGGACGTAGTTATCCTTGGGGTTGAGCGTATAGAGTATGGTCTTGGGGAGGCAATCTCTGTATTCGAGGTGATCCATAAAGCGTGCAAGCTTTTCTGCGATGCAGAGGTCGTTTACGGAATCGTAGCCGACGTCCGGTCCGAGAAGCTCGTACATTTTAGTATTATTATTACGCAAAGCGCCGATATGGAGCTGCATAGCCCAGCCGAGCCTTGTATATTCCTCTGCGCAGACCGTAAGGATAGCGGTCTTGAAGGAATCTATCTCGTCCTCGGTAAGTGCTTCGCCTGCCATTTTCTTATTGAACGCAGTCTCGGGATCGCCGACTCCGTAGGGGACGTACTCAAGTGCGTGGTCGGAAAGTCTGCAGCCGTGCTCGTGGAAGTAAGCAACTCTCGATCTGATCCAAGCGACGAGCTCGGCATAGCTGCCGATACCTGCTGCCCGGACGTATGGCACGAACGTCTCCTTACCTATCTCGACTGCCTTATCGGGACGGAAGGCGGGGATTATCTTAGTCGGGAAATCCTTAAGCTTTTCGTGGTACTCAAGTGTATCCGCAGGATCGTCCGTGGTGCAGATTATAGCGACGTTGGAGCGTTTTATCAGGTTCTGTGCGCTATACTCGTCTTTGGCAAGGCACTCGTTGACTCTGTTCCAAATTCTCTCACAGCTCTCCTCGCAAAGCAGCTCGTCGATATCGAAATATCTCTTGAGCTCGAGGTGAGTCCAATGGTAGAGGGGGTTACCGATGAGGTAGGGCATCGTTTTTGCGAACGCCTTAAACTTCTCGTACTCGTCGGCGTCTCCCGTGATATATTTTTCGTCAATGCCGTTCGTTCTCATCTGACGCCATTTATAATGGTCGCCGCCGAGGAAGAGGTCAAAGGCATTTCTGAACTTATAGTCCTCTGCGATAAGCTTCGGAGAGAGGTGGCAATGGTAGTCGATTATGGGGAGATCCTTTACCTGTGCGTAAAGCTTTCTTGCAGTCTCGCCCTTAAGCATAAAATTATCGTTAATAAAGCTCATAACGTTACACCGTCCTTAAATATTGAAATTTCTCTGTAGGAATTTATCTCGTTCTTCGTTTGCTTACCGTTTGCGACATCCACGACAAAGTCGAGGAGCTCGTCGGTAAGCGGTTTGCCCTCGAGCGTGCCCGAGGCGTCGAAATCTATC
This sequence comes from uncultured Lachnospiraceae bacterium, assembly GCA_964581025.1. Classification (GTDB taxonomy): domain Bacteria; phylum Bacillota; class Clostridia; order Oscillospirales; family CAG-272; genus RGIG4608. Next base: position 14,917 of record CAZONA010000007.1, on the reverse strand, counting down.
CAGCCCGTTTTTCTCTCGGCGAGGGAGTGATTTGTTGCGATCTTTACGGTCGGCACGGGTGCGCCGACGGGTGTTCCTCTGCCCGTTGTAAAGAGTATCATGTGGACTCCTGCGGCGGTGAGGTTGGTGATTGCGACTATATCGTTACCCGGACCGTTAAGAAGGCTGAGACCGTTCTTATTTACGACGTCGCCGTAGTCGAGGACGTCGACGACCTTGGAAAGTCCGCCCTTCTGTATGCATCCGAGGGATTTTTCCTCGAGGGTACTGATTCCGCCCTTCTTATTTCCGGGCGAGGGATTTTCGTAGATGACCTGTCCGTGTCTTGTATAATAGTCCTTAAAGCCGTTAATGAGGCTGACGCATCTGTCGAATATCTCCTCGTTTTCCGCACGTGCCATAAGCAGATGCTCCGCACCGAACATTTCGGGGACCTCGGTGAGGACGCAGCTTCCACCCATGGATATGAGCTTATCCGAGAGGCGTCCGACGAGGGGATTTGCGCTGATTCCGCTATATCCGTCGCTTCCGCCGCATTTAAGTCCTATCTTAAGCCTTGAGATCGGCACGCTCTGACGCTCGAATGTATCTGCGTAAGCCTTCAGCTCCTCGACGAGCTCGACGCCACGCTCGACGTCATCGTCGTAGTCCTGTGCGTTCAAGAACTTGACTCTATTCTCATTGACGTCGCCGAGGACCTCACGGAACACACCGATATTATTATTTTCACAGCCGAGCCCGAGCACGAGGACGCCGCCCGCATTCGGGTGGTTTACAAGTCCTCGGAGGACGAGCTGAGTCGTTTTCTGGTCGTCGCCGAGCTGTGAGCAACCGAAGGGATGGGTGAAATAAAGTGCGCCGGTTCTTTTCGCTATCTGCTCTGCGACCTTATTTACGCATCCGACGGTTACGACAATCCAGATATCGTTTCTGATACCGACGTCGCCGTTCTCTCTGACGTATCCCATAAACGTTCTATCTGTGCTCTCGCTCGGGATATCGTAAAAATGGGGCTCGTAGCGGTACTCGAGGTTACCGGAGAGGTTGGTTTTTATATTATGGTTATGGACGTGCTCGCCACGCTTGATATCGACTATGGCGTGTCCGATGGGGTTGCCGTATTTGATAATATTTTCGCCTGCCGCTATATCACGGAGAGCGTATTTATGCCCGTCCTCGAGGTTGACCTCGACGTTATCAAGCTCGTTTATACGCATTTTTCAACTTCCTCCGTGAGGAAGGAGATATCCTGTCCCCAGAAATCCGTATTCGCAAGTATCTCGCGAGTGGAATGTGTGCGGATGAACTCTATGACCGCAGGATCGTCCTTGGGCATATCGGATCTGTAAAATTCGATAAGCTTTGCAAGCGAGAACACGAGCGTCTGCGGTATTTTATCAAATCTCTTTATATACTCGAGTATCGAGGGCAGGACTCTGACCTTGAATTTACTTACGGAGTTGAGAGATATTGCCGAGAGGTAGTGCTTGATATAGGGGTTACCGAATCTTTCTACGACGCTGTTTGCGTAATCGAGAAGCTCGTCGTGGGGCAGATCAAGCGTGGGGATTATCTCGTCGAAAACGCATTTTCTGAGGTGCTCACGCATTCTGTCGTCGTCGATACAGCTCTTTACGGTATCGAAGCCCTCGAGCATTGCGTAGGGCACGAGGGAGGTATGCGCACCGTTGAGAATTCTCACCTTTCTCGTGCGGTACATCTCGAGCTTATCCTTCGTGATTATAACGTTAAGTCCCGCCTTGGAGAACGGAAGCTCGGAGTCGAGGTCGTGATCCGTTTCTATTACCCAAAGGTGGAAATATTCGCTCGTATTGAGCATATTATCCTCATATCCGAGGTCGATGTGCTCGCCTCTCGGGTAGCCTGTATTTATTCTGTCGACCAAGGTATTGGTGAACACGTTTTCGTTCTCCACCCACGCCTTGAAGGCGTCGCCGAGCTCCCAAAGATCCGCATACTCGAGGATGCATCTCTTGAGATTATCGCCGTTACGGTCTATAAGCTCGCAGGGCAGGAACACAAAGCCGCCAAGTCCGAGCTCAAATCTTCTCTTCAAGAGGAGTGTAACCTTTGCGGGGAACGTTTTCGGGGGTGTGTCGGTGAGCTTGTCCTCGTTCGAGAACACGATGCCCGACTCGGTCGTATTTGAAACCACGAAGCGAAAATCGGGATTTTCGGCAAGTGCGAGGTATGCTTCGAAGTCCTCGTAGGGCTTTACGCAACGGGAGATGACGTCGACGACGGTCTTATCCACTCCCTCAACGCCTCGGATGAGGTGGGTATAGACGCAGTTCTGTGCGCTGAGCATATCGCAAAGTCCCTGCTCTATCGGCTGGACGACGACTACGTTTCCGTTAAAATCGGAGCTGTCGTTTATCTTCTGGAGCATCCAATCGACAAATCCGCGCAAAAAGCCGCCCTCTCCGAATTGGATGACACGCTCGGGTCTGATCTTTTTTTCAAAGCTCATATAAAATTCCTCCTAATAATCAGAAAATCGGATGTCAAAAAAATCTTCTTATCTTTGACAAGGGTAAATACACCCGTATATTATTTTATACCGACATTATGCAAAACGCCTTAAATTATTTGCATTTTTTAAGAAAGTATCTTGATTTTTTTGATACGATATGATACAATACCTCTATACTCTTAAGGAGGTAAAAAATATGAGCAACGGCATTCTCGGAAGTATCGACGGCTTCTACTTCAATCGAACCGACAACAAGACGTGCTCCAATTCGACGCAGCACTATCATTCCGGATTTGAAATATATTATATGAAGGAGGGCAAGTGCCACTACTTCATCGACGATCGCTCCTACGACATTTTATCGGGGGATATAATCCTCATTCCGAGCGAGACGCTTCACGGCACGAGCTACAGCTCCAAGCCCTGCACACGACTGCTTATAAACGTTGAGGAGGATTTTATTTCTCCCTCCATCATAAGTGCCGCAAGATCAATGAGTTATCTTTACAGAAACGAGGGCACGGTTCAGCAGGTCAACGACATTTTTGCCCGTATTGAAGCGGAATATCGCCATGCGGACGAGCTTTCGCACGACTCCCTCAGATGCAACACGGAGGCTCTCTTGCTTCTGATGATACGCAATCAGAAGGATCGTGAGCTTCATCACAACAACACGATCGTTGAAACGGCGATACGCTACATTCAGGAAAATTATATGTCGCAGATAAAGCTTGCGCAGGTGGCGAAGATGCTTTCCGTGAGCGAGGAGCACTTATCGAGAATATTTAAGAAGGAGATAACCTTCGGCTTCAGCGAATATCTGACGCTGATACGGCTTCAAAAGGCGGAGCACATGCTCAAAAACGAGCCGAGCCGCACGATCACCGAGGTGGCGTATGCCTGCGGCTTCAACGATTCGAACTACTTTTCGTACAAATTCAAAAAAGCCTACGGAGCTACGCCGACACAGGTCAGGGACGGGCGCACGGCGAGCACCGTATCCCACAAGGACACTGAGGAGGAAGAGTGATGAATGATCTTTTATTTGCTATAAACGCAGTGCTTCCCATAATCATTATGATTATGATAGGCTACGCACTAAAGCGGATCGGGCTTTTACCCGAGGAGACGGCTAAGCAGCTCAACACGCTCGTTTTCCGCATTTTTCTGCCGGCGATGCTCTTTATCAACGTTTACAATATCGAGGATATCGGGGACGTGGATTTATCGTTCGTGCTATACGCCGTCGGAATGACGCTGCTGCTCTTTTTGATAGGTATTCCCATCGTTCACGTTGCGTTCAAGGAAAATGCGCAGAGGAGTGCGATACTTCAGGGCATATTCCGTTCGAACTACGCTCTCGTCGGCATTCCGCTTGCGCTGTCCCTTTTCGGTGAGGAGGGCAGCATCACCGCTTCCCTGCTCTCTGCGTTCGTCGTGCCCGTTTTCAATATACTCGCCGTGGTGGCGTTGACGATCTATTCCGCCGGGGACAAGAAGCCGAGCCTTTCGGGCGTGCTTCGGGGAATAATCAAAAATCCCCTTATTATCGCCATTGCCGCAGGACTTGCGGCTCTCGGAATACGCGCGGTCTTTGTAAAATGCGGGATATATTTCCGTCTTTCCGATATCACGCCGATATACAATACCCTGCGAAATCTCGGAAGCGTTGCGACGCCTCTTGCACTCATCGTGCTCGGCGCACGCTTTGAGCTCTCGACCGCTCCGACGCTCAAGCGTCAGATCATTTTCGGGACGGTTGCACGTGTGGTCGTTGTGCCCGTTGTCGGACTTTCGGGGGCGTTGCTTATCGGGGGATACAGCGGTGCGCAATTCGCAAGCTTCGTTGCGTGCTTCTGCACGCCCGTGGCGGTTTCGAGCGTACCGATGTCTCAGGAGATGGGGGCGGACGCCGAGCTTATGGGGCAGCTCGTCGTATGGACGACCGTCGCATCCGCTTTTACCATTTTCCTTGCCTCGTATCTTTTGAGGGTGATCGGAATATTCTGATTTCCATTGTGCATAATATCAAAAAATAAAGCCGCTTTTTTGTCAAATAGTTAGAATTTGTCGGGAGCGGCTTTTTTCGTGCAATTTATTTTGCCTTTTTCCTTGATTAATCCACGGTTTTATGATATAATATACACAATGGCGTATCTTGTGCAAATTTGATATTTGTGCAAAATATGTATAACTATATTAACGGAGGATTTTATGAAAACAAGCTTCAAAACAAGGCTGACCTCAATACTGCTTGCGTCTCTTATGGTGCTTTCGGTATTTGCGTCAGTTCCGATCGTTGCCGCCGAAACGGTAACGTACACATTCGATGCTAACTCTATTGATGCCTTCTCTGCCGGTGCCAAGAGAGACGGCGGCACGGACACGGCGGGCACGGACAATTTCTTCACGATCCATTGGAGTTCAAAATCCAAGGTCGACGCTTCCAACAAAAAGGACTGGGGCGACGGATATGCATTCACAGAAAACCGCAACCGTATAAACTTTCAGGGCGGCGTATCGTTTGATCCCGTCGTCAAGAATGCTATCTCCTTCACCACTCAAGGTCCTGCTACGGTAAAGGCGTGGATCGTTGTCGGTGAGTCAGGTCGTGAGATGGGTATTTACGACTCGAGCTACAATCTCGTTGGGGAGACCTCCTTCAATGCGAATAAGAACGCCTTGAAGATCGCAACATTCAATCTCACATCCGCAGGAACTTACTATCTCGGCGGCTCAAACGGAAACAGCTACATTTTCAAGGTAGCCGTTGAGACTCAAGAGATCGAGCTTGGTCCGAGAGCGGATTGGAGCACGGTTTCCGCTCCTGCAGTTGCCGATGCGACACGCAATGCAAACGGTGCGCTTTCCGTAAGCGTTAACGGTGCGGTCGGTCATAACGGTGCCGACTACATGCTCGTTAATTTGTACGACAAGAGCGAGCAGCTTCTTTCCAGCGTAAAGATCACCTCGGCAAAGAACACGCACGAGGACATTCTCTTCAACCCCTCGTCCTCCGGCGAATACGTTTTGGAGGCTATTCTTCACCGTGATTCCGAGGATGATAAGGTCAGCGAGAAATACACGGTCAACTACGTTCTTCCTCTTGATACTCCCTACATAACCAACTGCGCTAACCTCGGCGGAGGCTCTGTGCGTGTTGTATGGAACGAGGTCAAGGAGGCGGAGAGCTACGTCGTTTACGTAAACGGCAAGGAATACTCCACGGTAACAAGTCATGCGGTAACCGTCAGCGATCTCACGGACGGCTCGACTGCAAAGATCAAGGTCAAAGCCGTTCGCGGCAATGAGAGCTCCGATTTCTGCGAGACGAGCATCAAGGTGGGCTCGGCACAGACGGCTTGGAATTACGTTGTTTACGGTCCTTCCGCAAGTGCGGCGAAGAACTCCTACAAGGTGAACGACGACGGCTCGGTAACGCTTATCTCCTCCTCAAACGGCGGTAAGCTTCAGGCTACCGGTGCGGACGGTCTCGGCTTCTACTACACGGCTATTCCCACGGATCAGAACTTTACGTTCAGAGCAAAGCTCGTTGTAAACTCTTGGCTTCTTTCCAACGGTCAGGAGGGCTTCGGACTTATGGTAACCGACCACGTTCCCTCCACGGGCGACAACGGTCAGGCAAGCTTCTGGACCAACCAATACATGGCGGCGGTAACGAAGATCGAATACCGTGCTATCGACGTCGGCGACAATGAATTTGATCTCTACCCTGCCGACGAGACCACAGAGGGCACGAAGTACACGATGAAGCTCGGTATCGGTGCTATCGAAAAGACGGGACTCGATCAGTCCATCATTGACAAGACGAATCTCGGCAACGGTTCGGTAACGGACTATCTGACGAGCGTTACGAACACGCTTGAATGGCGTGCGCACCTTAACAACCAGGGTACCGGCGCATACAACATTATCGGCAATTATGAAAAAACAAGCATTCCCGATGGCACGATCAGCGATTATCTCCTTACCGAGATAACTCTTGAGATCGAAAAGAACAACACGGGATATTTCATCAGCTACTACGACAACGACGGCAAGCTTCTTAAGCAGATCAAGAATTACGACACCGAGGCGCTTTCGCACTTCGACGACGAATTCGTATACGTCGGAATGTTCGTAGCCCGTAATGCAAACATCACGTTTACGGACATCACTCTCAACACTCGCGATGCGGCTACCGACGCTCCCGCAGAGGAAAGACCTAACAAGAAGGTCATTCCCACGCTCACGGTAACCTCTCCCGATTCCTCTACGAGCACCGATTACGAGGTGATCGCAGACACCAACTACGACGGAACTCTTACCATTCGCTTCAACGGCAAGACGATCGTTGAAAACGATCCCATCAAGGGCAAGGTAAGATACACGAAGGTCATCGACATCAGCAACGGCAGATACGGTATTACCGATCCCAACTCGCTTGAGGTCGTATTTACTCCCGATCCCGATCAGGAGCTTCCTCCCTACACCGAGTTCAGCAGTACCGCTCCCGTAACCTTCAGCACTTCCCTTACCATGTACAAGGGTCAGTACCACAGAAAGAACATTTACGTTTCTCCCGACGGTCTTTACTCGGGAACGGGCTCTAAGGAAAATCCCTACGACATCTACACGGCTGTTAAATGCGTGCTTCCCGGTCAGACCATCGTCCTGATGGAGGGTACGTACAAGATGGAGGGTGCTCTCAGAATTCAAAGAGGCATCAACGGCACGGAGGATGCGCCCATCAGAATGGTCGCAGATCCCGAGGCTAAGACAAGGCCCGTGCTTGATTTCCAACGGCAATACGGCGGTATTACTATCGGCGGCAACTGGTGGTACTTCTACGGCTTCGACGTAACGAAGACTCTCGACGGTCAGAAGGGTATTCAGGTATCCGGTAGCAACAACGTACTTAACAACATCAACACCTACCACAACGGTAACACGGGTATTCAGATCAGCCGTTACGCTACCGTTGACATCTCGATAGATCAGTGGCCTGCAAACAACCTCGTTCTCAACTGCACGTCCTACGGCAACGACGACAGAGGCCACGAGGATGCGGACGGCTTTGCGGCTAAGCTCACCATCGGTGAGGGCAACGTCTTTGACGGCTGCGTGGCTTACAACAACGCCGACGACGGCTGGGATCTTTACGCTAAGGTTGCTACCGGCTCGATCGGTGCGGTCGTTATCAAGAACTGCGTTGCATACGGCAACGGTTATCTCGAGGACGGCACGAACGCAGGTAACGGCAACGGCTTCAAAATGGGCGGCGACAGCCTTTCCGGCAAGCATCAGCTCATCAACTGCATTGCATTCGACAACAAGGCAAAGGGTATCGACTCCAACTCCTGTCCCGACATTATCGTTAAGAACTGCATAAGCTACAACAACGGCAGCTACAACGTTGCGTTCTACACCAACAACCAAAACGCTTCGACGAATTTCCAAGCAAGCGGAATTATTTCCTTCAAGGATGAAAAGGTGAAGGGCGAAGGCAATCCTCTCACAATGGGCGACAACCTCAAGCCTCAGGGCAACCAGGACAAGAGCCTTTACCTCGGCGACAGCAACTACTATTGGAACGGCTCGAGCAGCTCCAACGCTTCCTCCGCCGTAATAGGTGCGGATATATTCGTAAGCACCGAATTTACCGGTATTACGAGAAACGAGGACGGCACGATCAACATGAACGGCTTCCTTGAGCTTAAGGAAAGCGCACCCGCAGGCGTCGGCACTACCGGCGATTCCACTCCCTCCCCCGACGTTGAGCTCGTTCCCGACATTGAGCACGTCTACGGAGACGAATGGTACAACGACGGTATGTACTACCACTGGCGTGAGTGCGAATGCGGCGACAGAACGGACATCGGCGAGCACACGTTTGAGTACGTGATCGACAAAGAGCCCACGGCGGCTAAGCCCGGCTACAAGCACAACGAGTGCACGGTCTGCGGCTACAAGATGCCTGCTATCGAGATTCCTGCGCTCGGCTCGGACGGCGACGGCACGACCAATCCTCCCGTTGACGACAATCCCGTTGACAACCTTCCCTCCGACGACGTTACGGACGACGCTCCGAGCATCTTTGAGGATTTCGGCGGCTTCTGGGCATGGCTGTGGAGACAGATCGCAAGCTTCTTTGCGTCCATCTTCGGCAAGAAGGGTTAATTATTAACTTATAAGACACGGGGCTAAGTCTTAGACTTAGCCCCTTTTTCTTTCCCTAATTATTTCGTTTAATACAATAGTGCGATTGACAGCAAGACTTCTTCGACGCTTTTTTTCTTTGCGAATATAGGCTCACTCCGCCTTGTTTGCCTCACGGCAGCCATTTGCTACGCAAAATCGGCGGCGAAAAAAAGCTTTGCAAAAAAAGAAAAAGCCGCAAGAATTTCGCCCGTTGTGACGGGCGACGAGCCTATGCGGCTCGAGCGCAGTCGCTTTTTGAAAAAAGCGACGCAAAAACTTTTGACGGACTATTCCACTTTGTATGAAAAAAATTCAAACAAAAATCAGTCAGCGAGCTTGCTCGCCGACTGATTTATATTTTATTTGATCACGAGGGCTGTTTGCCGAAGTATGCCTGTATTCCGCCGTCAACGTAGAGTATCTGACCGTTTACAAAGTCGGATGCACCGGAGGCAAGGAACACTGCAGGTCCTGCGAGGTCCTCGGGATCACCCCAACGTCCTGCAGGTGTTTTAGTATCCGTGATAAAGCTATCGAAGGGGTGCTTACTTCCGTCTGCCTGCG